>JAZTYY010000058.1:0-36549 GCA_045637205.1 Eubacteriales bacterium
TTTCACAAACCGTGTTCTCCTCATCCACCGCAAGCGGTCCCCCTTCCCCGCTGGGGAAGGCACAGATAAATCCCAATTTATTAAATAAAAGTATAATTTAATATGTTCTAAGCATACTATATTATGGAAATAACAAAAAAGGAGTATTGTATGAATCCGTTTAATGAAAAAGGTATTATGCCTGAGCGCGCGCTGATGGATTGGAAGGAAATGTATCCTGTATCCTATGACAAAAGGGTGGTAGATCCATACACTAAAACACGAATAATTCTTATGAATGGAACTGAGTTTGAGGCAAATTGGTTCTCACATAACTTTGCTCGTCATTGTGGTGATAATGATCTTCGCCGTGAGCTAGCATTAACACGTGAAATTGAAAAGCAACAGCAGCTTAAGGTTTCACTTTTGAAGCCTATAAACGAGAGTGTGCTTGAGCACACCATCGGGTATGAGCAATTAGCTGTTGACCTTACTGCCGAGCTTGCAAAAAGGGAGAAGGACTGTAACGTAAAAAAGGCACTTGATTTCGCATTGCTTGAGGATTTTGACCATCTTTACAGATATGCCAATCTTCTTGATATGACTGAGGGAAGTGATCCTGCTCATCTTGTAGGGAAATATACCGAAATTATGCCCGGCAGACCTACAATCTCACACCATAGATATCCGAAGGATAATGTTCGTAAGAGCATTAATTCCAAGCTGGCGGATGTCCAAACAGTTCTTGATACAATGATTATTACAGCTGCCGAACAGCAGACGATGAACTATTACATGAACGTTACAAATTTTGCTTGTAATGATATGGCACGAAAAATGTATCAAGAAATTGCTCTTGTTGAAGAAGAACACGTTACTCATTATGAATCCCTTATGGATCCAAATTCCACTTGGTTAGAAATGCTTTTATGGCACGAATATTGTGAGTGTTATCTATATTGGTCGTGTTATATGACCGAGACTGATACCTATATCAAATGCTTTTGGGAGCATAATCTTTATACGGAGATAGGACATCTTCACAAGGCGCGTGAACTACTTGAAAAATATGAGGGTAAGCAGTGGCAACAGGTGATACCCTGTGGAGAATTTCCGGCACCCATTTCACTTCATGAAAACATTGACTATGTCAGAAAAATACTTGCTGACACAGTGCAATATACAACGGGCAGAGATAACACTTATACTAAGATTGAATTCCTTTCAAAAAATGCGGATTTCTTCAGTTTTCAGAAGACGACTAATCCCACCACTGATATTGTACCGTCCCACAATGTGATAGAAAATTATATCCGACGTCATCGACATGATTATCGATTCGAGGTGGATGAAAATCCAATACCTGCACTTCGTGACAGACGCTGCGACAATACAGATGTTGGTCGTGTTTCGGGAGCTGCCGATTCTACTGATTTTTTCTGTAATTAAAAACGAGAATGTTATAAAATTTGCAAAAAATACCCACAAAAAACCACCGTTTTTTAAATGGTGGTTCTTTTGATGTTAAAAAGGTAAATTCATAAAATAAATACAAAATGTTCACAAAAAATTAATAATTTTTTAAAACTTTTTTTGAAAAAACTATTGCATTTTTGCTTTATATTTAGTATAATAGTGATGCACTGTGGTGAAAAATCCCACGAAAGTGACTAAAAGTGGTGAATTTCAAGTTTTCACCCATCCCAATGAAAGGAGTTCATGGATATGTTGTCGAACAATTTCAAGCATAACGTTGATGCTAAAAACCGTCTTTTCGTACCTGCGAAATATCGTGAAGAGCTTGGTGAAACATTTGTTGTTTCTCAAAGCATCCGCGGAAATTATCTCAAAATCTATTCCCACGCTGAATGGGAAAAGTACATAGCACCCATTAAGCTCCTTCCTCGTAAGACAAGTGAAGAAGCACTTCGTTTCTTGATCGGTAATTCAATTGAGGTTTCTCCTGATGGTCAGGGAAGAATAATCCTTCCTCCCACAATGCTTCAGTTTGCGTCCATCACAAAGGGAACAGTAATTATCGGTTGTGGAGATTATGCAGAGATTTGGGCTGAAGAAACTTATGAAAACAATCAGGCTGAGCAGGATATGGAATCACTTCGTGCTGCTCTTGAAGATTGCGGACTTTAATTATGAGTGAATTTTCACATTTTTCCGTGCTCTTGAACGAGTGCATTGAAAATCTTAACATAAACCCCAATGGCATTTATGTTGACGGTACCGCAGGTGGTGCAGGTCACTCTTCAAAAATTGCCGAAAGGCTTGAAGGTGGATTGCTTATCCCCATCGACCAGGACGAAGATGCCATTAAGGTTGTAACTGAGAGACTTGCTCCTTTTGGAGAAAAGGTTAGAGTTGTTAGAGATAATTTTTCAAGCATCAAAGATGTTCTTGATAATCTCGGCATTGAAAAAATTGACGGTCTTCTTTTGGACCTTGGCGTTTCATCGTATCAGCTTGATACTGCTGAACGTGGCTTCTCTTATATGGCTGATGCTCCTCTTGATATGAGAATGGACAATAGAGCAGCAAGAAGCGCATACAACGTTGTCAATGATTATTTCGCTGATGAGCTTAAAAAAGTAATTTACGAATTTGGTGAAGAAAGATTCGCCCCCAAAATCGTTACAGGAATCATAAACGCAAGGCCCATTCAAACAACTGGTGAGCTTGTTGAGGTGATTAAGAAATCCCTTCCTTCCTTCGCGAGAAAGGAAGAGTGGAGCTCGGTTAAACGAGTTTTCCAAGCAATAAGAATTGAAGTTAACAAGGAACTTGACGTTATCGCGCCGACCATTGAAGCGGCGGTTAACAGAATGAACAAGGGTGGACGAATTGTTATAATCACCTTCCACTCCCTTGAGGACAGAATTGTTAAGCAAACCTTTAATTCGCTCGCCTTGGGATGTACTTGTCCAAAGGATTTTCCTGTATGTGTTTGCGGGAATCAACCCAAAATAAAAATAATCACAAAGAAGCCAATACTTCCAAGTGATGAGGAGCTTGCGATTAACAGTCGTTCAAAAAGCGCAAAGCTTAGGGTTGCAGAAAAAATATAAAGGAAAGGAAGCCTGATATGAAAAAGGTTCCTTTAAAAAATAGTGATTCAAAAAATAATAAAACAATCACTCAAAAAATAAAAGAGGTTGCCAAGGTTGCGGCAAAGACGTGGATACCTCTTGAAGAGAGAAAAGAAGAAAAATATGCTAAGGGTGGCGCAACAAAGCTCCCGGGCACTCTTATAGTAGCTATATTAGTAATCACAGTTTCACTTTTGATGATAGTTGGTTCATCCGTTTTGGTTGAATCGGCTAAAGGTGAGCAAAATGATCTTGAATATGAAATTTCTAAGCTTGATGCCGAAATTGCTGAGCTTCGTACCGATCTTGATAAAAAGAATGCTGAGGCTGATATTGAGATTTTCGCTAAGGAAGAGCTTGGAATGATTAAACAAGAGCATGTGAATTTTGAATATATAAATAGTAACAAAACTGATGAGCTTGAAAAAAGAGAAGCAAACAAGGTTTCTTTTGGCTCATTAATTGAATGGATTTTTCAGCAATTTAAATGAAAAATCATAAAACTTGCCTTCTTGGAATAATATAAAGAAGGCGGATTTCTTTCCATTTGCCACACTTGAAAAACGGTGAAGAGCAATCCGTGCGTCTTACGTGGAGGTTTGACGCAAGGAACGGAGCAAAAGCAACGGCCCATTTGCTTGAATCCGGCTCTCACCGTTTATTTTTCATAATTTAGGAAAGGCGAATAGGAAAAAGGAGCGTGATGATATGAATAATCAATCCATAAGTCACGAAAGATTAAAAAGAGCTACCATAGTTCTTGTGGGACTGTTGCTTGTGTTTGCAATACTCCTTGGAAGAATTTTTTGGATACAAACGGTTGACTTCGATAAATATCTTTCGAATGTCATGGATCAAATAACAACCCAATCCTCGGTGGCTGCCGAGCGTGGAACAATCTATGATAGAAATGGCAATGTGCTTGCTACTAACATAACAACATATAGAATCTTCATTTCACCTTCTTCAATTCTTAATAATCAAGAGGAAGCTGACAGGGATGGAGAAAGCGTAAATTATGCTGAAGATATTTCAAGTGGTTTGGCTGAAATATTGAATCTTAATTACGAGGATATATACGAACAAACAAAGCTCACAAGATATCATGATAGAACAATTGCAAGAAATGTTTTTGATGAAAAAACCGATGAGGTAAGAAAGTTCATAAATGATAATGATTATGGAGATATGATCCATATTCAAGCAATGAGCACAAGATACTACCCCAATTCCGAGCTTGGATCATCCGTTATTGGATTTACAAATTCTGATGGTGACGGTCTTTACGGACTTGAGGCACAGTATGACAAGATACTTGCGGGAACGGATGGCTATTACGTAACGGCGCGAGATTCCTACGGAAACGAGATGCCTTATGAATATGAAAGCTACATTCCTGCGCAAAACGGTGGAAATCTTACAACAACAATAGATGCTTATATACAGCAATGCCTTGAAGAACAGTTGCTTGCAACTGTTGCTGAGTGTGGAGCTCAAAATAGAGCCTGCGGTGTAGTAGTAAACGTTAAAACAGGAGCCATTCTTGCAATGGCAACCATTCCCGGATTTGATTTAAACGATCCTTGGACACTTAATGAATATTATTCCAACTTCCTTTTGGAAGATGGACTTATAGAAGGTACCGAAGAATATAACAAGGCGAGACAGGAATATCTTATGGAAATGTGGCGAAACAAAGCTGTTTCGGATTCCTACATTCCCGGATCAACATTTAAGGTTGTTTCTTCGTCAATGGCTCTTACTGAAAACAAGGTTCAGCTTACTGACAGTGTTTTCTGTGGGGGATATCGCCATATGTTTGGGCACACAATACATTGTCACGTTACTGACGGTCACGGAGATTTGACCTTCCCGCAGGGACTTGTTCAATCTTGTAACGTGTGGTTTATGGAAATTGGTGAGCGTCTTGGAAAAGAGCCCTTCTACGATTATTTCAGATCATTTGGCTATCTTGAAAAAACAGGGATAGATCTTCCCGGTGAAGGTAACAGTGTTATAAAGACTGAAAATGATATGACCGATCTTGATCTTGGAATTTATGCATTCGGTCAAAACTTTAATATCACACCAATTCAGCACGTTATGGCAATTGCCGCTGTTGCAAACGGTGGATATTTGATTGAACCCTATCTCGTTGAACAAATTACCGATAACGATGGCAATGTAACCTATCAGCACGAAACTGAGGTTAAGCGTCAGGTTATAAGCCAAGAGGTTTGTGATAAGCTTGGAATTATTCTTGAAGAGGGTGTTTCAGGTGATGGTGGTGCTAAAAACGTTTATGTAGCAGGTTATAAAATTGCTGCTAAAACAGGAACCAGTGAGAAAAAGGGAACTGAAATTCGCGTTGAAAACGTTAAACCATATATTTGCTCTTGTGTGGCATTTGCTCCTGCAGATGATCCTGAAATTGCAATTCTCATTATGGTAGACGAACCAAGCCAGGGTGTGCTTTACGGAAGCGTTATCGCAGCTCCTTATATGGGTGCTCTTATGGAGGATATTCTTCCTCATATCGGCGTTGAAAAAGACGTTTCAATGGATAACAGTGTAAAAGTTCCTTACCTTATGGGAATGACAATTGAAGATGCAATTCTTCAAGCTGAGGATTACGATTATGAAATCATCGTAAAAGGTGATGGAAAATATGTAACTAATCAAGTTCCAAGAGGAAGCACAGTAATCGATAGAACAAATAAAATTATTACCTTATATACCGGAGATGCTGATGAGGAGCAAACAGTTACCGTTCCCAACCTTGTTGGAAAGGGCGCGTTTGCTGCCAACCAAATGCTTGTTAATTCAAAGCTGAACATATGCATTGATGGAACTGATAACTATATGAGCGGTGCAGGCGCGATAGTAATTGAGCAATCAATTCCTGCAGGTACAAAGGTATCACCCGGCACTGTGGTGACGGTAACCTTTAGATATTTAGACCCCGACGAATAAAAGGAAGTTTAAAAAAGTTTCTCAAAAAGGAGTGCTTTATGAAGCTTTCAGACATTTGTCAAAAAACAAATATCAACTGTCCCAAGCATCTTGAAAACTTAGAAATCTTGGGAATAACTTCAAATTCCAAAAGGGTAGGTGAAGGATATCTTTTCATTTGCCTTGAGGGAACAAAAACTGACGGTCACAGATATATAAACGATGCACTTTTGAATGGTGCTTCGGCTGTGATTATTCAAAATAAAGAATTTTCGTGTCAAAATTCCATATTGGTTGATGACACAAGGGCAACACTTGCAAATGCGATGAACGTATTTTGCGGTGAGCCGACTAAAAAACTTAAGTTTATCGCCGTGACGGGTACAAATGGAAAAACAAGCGTGTCCGTTATGATAAAAAACATATTTGATTATGCAAATATCAAAAGTGAAGTCATCGGAACGCTTAACTATTCGTCCTTTCCTAAAAAGCATGATGACCTCACAGCAAATTTCACAACGCCCGATCCTGAGGAGCTTTATCCAATGCTCCGCAGGATCTCGGACGTTGGAACACAAATTGTGATAATGGAAGCAAGCTCACATGCGCTAAAGCTTAAAAAGCTTGAGCCGATTGAGTTTGAATTTGGAATTTTTACAAATCTTACCGAAGATCATTTGGATTTTCATTTAACAATGGAAGATTATTTCAACTCGAAACTAAGCTTATTTGATAAGTGTCGACGTGGAATAATAAATATAGATGATCCTTACGGAAAAATAATTTTGAATGCTTCTTCTTGCGCTTATATAACCTGCTCGATTAACGAGAGCGCCGATTATAACGCCATTAATATTGTGCACCAAGGTGAGCGCGGAGTTAAATATACACTAAAAAGTAAAGAAAAACAAATTGACGTATTAAGTAATATCCCCGGTGAATTTTCAGTTTACAATTCAATGCAAGCAATTGCTTGTGCTGTTGAATTTGGAATAGATGAATATACCATAAGGGATGCCTTCAAAAGCTTCGGTGGAGTCCGTGGAAGACTTGAAAAAATCGATCTTTTTGAGGGTTGGGGTTTTGCGGCCTTTATAGATTATGCTCACACCCCCGATGCTTTAAAAAAGCTTTTAGAAACGGTCAGCCGATTCAAAAGGGAAGAACAACGAGTTGTTCTTGTGTTTGGATGTGGCGGTGACCGTGAAAAAGAAAAACGAAAAATAATGGGTGAAATTGCTTCGCAAAATGCTGATTTCGTGATAGTAACAAACGATAATCCTCGAAGCGAAAATCCCAATTCAATATTAAATCAAATACTTGTGGGAATGAAAGAAAAAAGCAATTTTGCAGTCGTTCCCGATAGAAAAAGTGCTATTGAATATGCAATAGCAACTGCACGAAAGGGAGATATAATCCTTCTTGCAGGAAAAGGACATGAAGATTACGAGATTAACGCGAATGGCAGAATGCCGTTTGATGAGCGTAAAATCTTATACGAAGCGTATAAAAAATACTACGAAAGGAAGTGTATGGACGATGAAAATTAAAATGGGACTCGGTCGTCTTACCGCAGATAAGGTTGCTGAAATTTGCGGTGGAACTTTATACAATGTTGGATGTGAAGGCAAAGTTCTTTTTGAAACCGTTTGTACCGACTCTCGTGAGGCGGATAATACATCTATGTTCGTTGCCATTCGTGGTGAACGTGTTGACGGACATTCATATATTTCTAACGTAGTTAAGGCAGGATGCCGTTGCGTTATCGCTGAAAGAGTACCCCTTGACGTTAAGGGTGTTGCGGTTGTAATCGTTGAAGATTCAATTCGTGCAATTCGCGAAATTGCAAAGTACGTTAAGGCACAGGTTGATATTAAAACTGTTGCAGTAACAGGCTCTGTTGGTAAGACAACAACAAAGGAATTTATTTCCGCAGTTCTTGATAGAAAATTCAATCTTTATAAAACTGAAGGCAACTTTAACTCAACTATCGGTATGCCTATGAGCATGCTTGAGCTCAGCCAAAGAAACGATGCGGCTGTTTTTGAAATGGGTATGAGTGGCCTTGGTGAAATTGAATTCATGAGTGAAGCTGCACAGCCCGACATCGCAGTTATCACAAATATTGGCTCTTCCCACCTTGAAATGCTTGGTTCAAGAGCAAACATTTGTCGCGCAAAAATGGAAATTACTGCCGGCCTTAAGGATGGTGGCACACTCTTCTTGAATGGTGATGAGCCCCTTCTTCAAGGACACGAAAGTGATAGATATAAGGTTGTTTACTTCGGCATGAAGAACGAAGAATGTGATTATTTTGCAAGCAACGTTAGAAATACTGAAGCAGGTCTTGTGTTTGATATGAGAACACCTGCGGGTGAATTTAAGGACGTTGCAATCAATCTTGTTGGTGCACACAACGTTTATAATGCTATGGTGGCTTTCTCCACAGGACTTAAGATGAATATGACTGAGGAAGAAATCCGTGCAGGTCTTCTTTCCTACAAGGCAGCAAAAATGCGTCAAAACATCTATTCTGTTGCCGGAATCACAGTTATTGAGGACTGCTATAATGCTAGCCCCGAATCCATGAACGCTGCCATCAATGTTCTTGGTGACACTGCTAAGGCTAAGGGTGGAAGAATGATAGCGCTTCTTGGCGATATGAGAGAGCTTGGCACAACAACTGCAACTCTTCACGCAGGAGTTGGATCATACCTTGCTGAAAAGAAAGCCGATTATCTTTTCACATATGGTGAGCTTTCTTCAGAAAACCTTGCTAACGGTGCTGTGAACAACGGTATGAGTGAAAAGCAAATTTTCAGAAACCCCGTAACAGATGCTGAAGAAGTTGGAAAAAAGCTTCTTTCAGTGCTTAAAGAAGGGGATGTGCTCCTTGTAAAAGCAAGCCGCGGTCTTGCTGCTGAAAACGTTCTTAACTACGTTAAGGCGCAGCTTGCGTAATAGAGCGTAATAGAATAGAGGTTATAATATGATTATTGAGTTTATTTCAGTCGCACTTGCGATATTTGTATTAACAGTTGTACTTGAAAAGCTCATAATCCCGATACTAAAAAGCCACAAGGTGGGCCAGCAAATTCTTGAAATTGGTCCACGTTGGCACAAGGATAAAGCAGGTACTCCCACAATGGGCGGCATCTGCTTTATTATGGCAATATTGGTGGTTATGGCAGTTATGTCCGTTATTATTGCAGTTGAAGGTGCTGCTAAGCAGCTTATTCCTTTGGCACTTGCATTGGGTCTTGCAACCTTTAACGGTATTATTGGTTTCTTTGACGACTATACAAAGCTTGTTAAAAAGCAAAACGAGGGCTTTACAGCTAAGCAAAAGTTGGCTCTTCAATCACTTGTTGCTATTGTTTATCTTGCAGCAATGGGATTCACAGGAAATATAAATACTAAGCTCCACATTCCTTTTACAAGTGGTGAAGGTCTTGAGCTTGGAATATTCTATTATGTATTTGCATTTATTCTTATTATCGGTTTTGTAAACAGTGTAAATCTCACTGACGGTATTGATGGACTTGCAAGCTCAGTTACGTTGGTTGTTGGTGTTTTCTTTAGCGTGGTGGCATTCACCTTTGCAGAAACTGATAAAATTGAAAATGCGAGAATTCTTGGCCTTGTAGGTGCATGCCTTATAGGCTCAACTGCAGGATTTTTGGTATATAACTTCTATCCTGCAAGGGTATTTATGGGTGATACGGGATCACTTTTCTTGGGTGGACTTGTAGTAGGTGCAACCTTTATTCTTGATGAACCTATGATTATTTTCTTGGTTGGCTTTATCTACCTTCTTGAAGCGGTTTCCGATATTATTCAGGTTGGTGTTTTCAAGCTTTCAGGAAGAAAGATTAGAGTATTTAAAATGGCACCTATTCACCATCATTTTGAGCAATGTGGTTGGAGTGAAATTAAGATTGTAATTATCTTTTCACTTGTGACACTTGCATTTTGTACTTTAGCATATTTCGGAATTTGATTTTTTGGGAGGTAAGGGTATGAAAAACGAGAAAAAAAACAGCACCCCTATGACTTCCAAAGAAAAAAGCATTAAAAATATAATAGATGAATACATGGAAAAAAGGCGCGAGAAGACCTATGCCAAGGATGAGGCATTTCACAAGTCAATTGCGCCCGACCATGCATCCTCAAAAGAGGAGAGTAACGAAAGGGTTATATATAGAAATGGCGTGGACACACGCTTTCTTGTGTATGTAATCCTTTTGCTTTGTTTTGGGGCAGTTATGATGTACAGTGCTACCTACGTTTCAGCTGAGCAAAGATTTGGGGATAGCATGTATTTCTTTATCCGTTACATAATTTTTGCAATAGCTGCAATAGCCGTTACAATTCCTTTTGTGATGTATGCACGTCCTTGGTTTTGGAAGTGCTTTGGTACTGTAACGTACGTTGTATCAGCATTTCTTCTTTTACTCGTGTTGCTTCCACTTCCCGGAATTAGCAGTGAATTCAACGGTGCGCAAAGATGGATTAATCTTGGATTTATAACAATTCAGCCCTCTGAAATTGCAAAAACCGGTGTTGTAATGATGCTTGCATTCTATCTTTCTAAGTATGAAAAAAAGCTTATAAACGATAGAAGCTTGAAGAGTGAATTCAAATACGGAGTATTTTATCCTGCATTCATTTTCGGTTTAATTTGCGTTCTCGTTATGCTTGAAAAACACATTTCGGGTGTAATGATTATTGGTATGATTGGCATTGTGCTTATGTTTATGGGTGGCACTCGTTCAAAGTGGATATTTATGATAATAGGCGCAATTGCTGTGGCGGGATGCTTGCTTATTTTGGTTTCAGATTATGCTCAGTTAAGAGTTAACACCTGGCTTCATATAGATGAGGTAGACCCACTTGGTGAGGCTTATCAAACGCTTCAGGGCTTGTATGCAATTGGCTCGGGTGGTCTTTTTGGAGTTGGACTTGGAAATAGCCGATTGAAGCACGGATATATAGTTGAGGTTCAAAACGACTTTGTATTCACAATTGTTTGTGAAGAGCTTGGATTCTTTGGTGCTGCACTTCTTATTATTTTGTTTGCACTTGTAGTTATTCGAGGCTTTAAAATTGCTGCAAAGGCACCCGATAAATTCAGTTCACTTTTGGTGTTCGGACTTATCTTTAAATTGGCGCTCCAAGTAATACTTAATATAGCCGTTGTAACAAATTCAATGCCCAACACGGGTATTTCGCTTCCGTTCTTCAGCGCAGGTGGTACTGCACTTGCGTTGCAAATATTTGAAATGGGAATAGTATTATCCGTTTCAAGATTCAGTACAGTTAAGAAAAAGTAAGAAGGAAATAACGCAATGAGAGTTTTAATGACAGGTGGCGGAACAGCAGGTCACATTAATCCTGCACTTGCCATAGCAAATACAATAAAAACAAATATTCCCGATGCTGAGATTGAGTTCGTTGGAACTAAGCGTGGACTTGAAAATACACTTGTTTCAAAAGAGGGATATAAGCTTCACCACGTAAATATTATGGGTATTAGCCGTTCACTTTCACTTAAGAATATAAAGGCAGTTTTGCTCACAATAACATCACAGTTTGAAGCTAAAAAAATAATTAAAGAATTCAAACCCGACATCGTTATAGGTACGGGCGGATACGTTTGCTGGCCTGCTCTCAAGGTGGCAGCAAAGATGGGCATTCCAACAATTGCCCACGAATCAAATGCTCGTCCAGGTCTTGCAATTAAGCAGCTTCAGGGAAGCCTTGATAGGATTCTTGTTAACTTTAAGGATACTGAAAAATATATCAAAAACAAAGAGAACGTAATGCACGTTGGTAACCCCCTCCGTGGAGGATTTGGTGGCCTTGATTATGCTGAAGCTCGCAAAATGCTTGGTATAAAGGATGACGAAACCTACGTTCTTGCATTTGGTGGCAGCCTTGGTGCTCAAAGAATGAACGAAATTGTTTTTGAGTATATGAAAAACCACGCAAGAAACAATGAAAAGGTTATTTGTCATCTTGCAACGGGTAGAATGTATTATGAGGAATTTTCCAAAATGTATAAGGAAGCAGGACTTGAAGCTTGCTCAAATATTTCAATGATGGAATACATTCATGATATGCACGTTAGAATGAGCGCTGCGGACGTAATTATTTGTCGAGCAGGAGCAATGACCATTTCTGAGCTTGCAATGATGAAAAAGGCATCTCTTATAATTCCTTCACCCAACGTTGTTGATAATCATCAGTATAAAAATGCAAAGGTGCTTGCCGATGCTAATGCCACGGTATTGATTGAGGAAAAGGATCTTAACGACGATACCTTTGGCAATGCAGTTAATACACTTGTTGCTGATAAACATAAGAGAGAAGAGCTTAGTCGCAATATAGTTCAATTTGCTAATACAAATGCAAATAAACTTATTTTTGAAGAGGTCATTAAGCTCACAAACAAATGATATGGAAGAAAATTTGAATAACAAGAAAGAAGAAAACGTAAAGCATAAACGAGGAAGCAAGGTGATTTTTGCTCTTGCAGTAATTGTTGCCGTTGCCCTTGTTTTGACGCTAGTTACTGCACTGGTGCTTTTATTCTTTCCCGTAAGTGATATTGAGGTTGTAGGTGACAGCCGATATACATATTCTGAGATTATTGATGCCTCAGGAATTAAGGAAGGGAATAGATTGTACTATCTTGACGAAGCAAAGGCCGAGGATGCCATTTTGAAAGCATTTCCTTACCTTAAGAGTGTAGAGATACATTCCTATTTTCCCAATCGCGTGAAGATAGATATTGAGGAATACGAGGATATTTATTTGGTTAATCACACCAATGGATTTTGCTACGTAAACAGTGATTTTGAGATTCTTGAAATAGTGCAGGATGCTCCCAGTTATGAAAGATTCACAGGCGTCTTTATCAAGCTTGAAAAAAACGTGGAGAGTGAAATTGGTAGCTTTCATAAGAGTGAGGATGCTAAAAGAGCTATTGATTTGATAGAAATAATCAAAAAATACGGCTTCTATTCCGAACTCAATATTGTTGACGTTCACAATAAATACGACAACGCTTTTGTTGTTGGCAAAAAATATAAATTCGTTGTGGGTGCTATGACTGACATTGCTGAAAAGATGGATGCGGCATTTAAGGTGGTGCTTAGCAACAGCTTTGAAAAGAAAAAAAATGCCGTAATCGATGCAACTGATAAGAAAAAACTTGCTTTGCGTTACGTTAACGATGAAAATATACGCATTGAGTTTGATTTTTGTCAAAAATAATAAAAAAATTAAAAAAAATTAATAAAAAAACAAAAAAACTCTTGCAAATATTGCAAAAATATATTATTATATATATTAAGGACGAACTTCTATATATTTTTGTGAAATTTGGAGGATATTAATTATGATTTTCGAACATGACGATAGCATGAGCTCAGGCGTTAATATTAAGGTTATTGGTGTCGGCGGTGGCGGTAACAACGCAGTTAACCGTATGATCAATACAAATATTAAGGGTGTTGAATTTGTTGCTATTAACACAGACAGACAGGCTCTTAAGAGAAGCGATGCTTCCGTTCAGCTTGTTATTGGTGAAAAGGTAACTAAGGGATTTGGCGCAGGCGCTAATCCCGTTATTGGTACTCGTTCAGCTGAAGAATCAGTTGAAGAAATTAAGGCTATTCTCTCCGGCGCTGATATGTGCTTCGTAACAGCCGGCATGGGTGGTGGCACAGGTACAGGTGCAGCTCCCGTTGTAGCTCGTATTGCAAGAGAACTTGATATTCTTACAGTTGGTATCGTTACAAAGCCCTTCGGCTTTGAAGGTACAAAGAGAATGAACCAGGCTGAAGACGGCATTGCTGCTCTTTCTTCCTACGTTGATGCTCTTGTTGTAATTCCTAACGAAAGACTTAAGCAGGTTTCTGACACAAGAATCACACTTGCTAATGCATTTGAAGCAGCTGACGACGTTCTTCGTCGCGGTGTTCAGAGCATCTCTGAGCTTATTTCAGTTCCTGCATTCATCAACCTTGACTTTGCTGACGTTACAGCAATCATGAAGAACGCAGGTTATGCTCATATGGGCGTTGGTTCTGCAACAGGTAAGGATAAGGCAGAGCTTGCTGCAAAGGCAGCTATCTCCAGTCCTCTTCTTGAAACAACAATCAAGGGTGCTACAGGTGTTATTATCAGCATCACAGCTTCTCCTGACGTTGGACTTCAGGACGTTGACGTTGCTTCCGCAATGATTTCTGCAGAGGCTCATCCCGATGCAAACGTAATTTGGGGTGTTGCATTTGATCCCGAGCTTGAGGATGAAATGAGAATCACAATCGTAGCTACAGGCTTTGAAAAGAAATTTGACGAGCAGGTTGCTCCTAAGAAGGTTGAAGAAAAGAAGGAAGAAAAGAAGACAGCTAAGGTTGAAACTGTTTCTTCAAACGACGACGACCTTGATATCGACGATCTTTTCTCAGTATTCAGAAGATAATTTATTACATAAAAAATCGCTCACTTGTGTGAGCGATTTTTTTGTTTCGACATATAATGAAAATAGCAAACTAAAAGGAGAATTCTGATGGATAATAAACGCATTACCAATCATATATGTCAAAACAATAATATGCGAAGTGAAAGAAATTTTAGCGGGCGTATTGAAAAGGAAGCCTCATATTGTGATATATGCAATAACAAATGTGAAAACGAGCACGGTGGAGAGGTATATTATTTAAATGTAGAAAAAAGCGCTAATAAGAATCATAACTATAGGGAAAGTGTTTGGACGGGTAAATATCTTCAAATGACACTCATGTCAATTTCTTATTCTAAATCCATTGGAGTTGAATGTCACAAGGATACTGAGCAATATATAAGGATTGAGCACGGCTATGCGCTTTTAATGACCGGAGATGACGAGAAGTGCCTTAATAACATGCAAAAGCTTTATCGTGGAGATGCAGTGTTTATTCCTGCAGGGGTGTGGCACGATATTGTGAACGTAGGAAGATGCTCACTTAAAATATCTTCTATTTATGCGCCTCCTCACCATCCGAAATGTACGGTAGAGAAGAATGCACATTAATAAAAAGGCGTTCCATTTGGAACGCCTTTGTTTTTTTAGAATATTGGAAGAGCATTAATCACTAATCCTGAAATAACGGAAATAACAAACAGGATAATAACTATAATAAAGTTATCTCTTCTTGGTCTGTTTGTTCTGAAGAGCACTGCAAGTGCCACCCCAGAATTTGCAAGAAGGCCTGAGAGCATTGCTCCTGCTGAAAGAATTCCGTCGATATAGAGCTCACTTATGATTACACTTGAAGCACAGTTGGGAATAAGACCAACCAGCGCTGCAAGAACGTTTGCAATAAACGGTCTATTATCAACAAGGTTTTTGATACTGTCCTCACCCACATAATGAATCAAGGTGTTAAGCGCAAGTGTGAAAACAAATATGAATGCGCCAATTTTAACGGTGTGTATTAATGCGGGCTTAAAAATACTGTGGTGACAGTGGCAATCCTCTCTTTCGCAAAACTCTTCAATTTTGCTTTCTTGCCTAATTGCCCTTTTTTTGTAAATTGCTTTAACGATAAGGTCTATTAAAATACCGGCTATAAGTGCGATAACGAATTTTGAAACTAAGGTTTTTATTATTATGTCCCATCCAATTTTATGTGAAAGGAACAAGGGAATCATTTCATCACTCGTTGACAAAAACACAGCTACCAAGGTGCCAAGCGAAACAACTCTCGCGCTATAAAGCCCTGCCGCTGCTGATGAAAAGCCACACTGAGGCAAAAGTCCGAGCAAGCTGCCTATAAGTGAGCCAAATTGACCTGAGCGCTTTAATATACGTTCTGTAAAGTCGGCTGAATGATGCTCAAGATATTCCATTAATAAGTATGTTAAGAAAAGGAACGGAATCAGCTTTATAGCTTCGATAAAGCTGTGCTCCAATATATGAATAAATTCAGGCATTGTTTTCTCCAAAGTAATATATTGACGAATTATTTTAACACAAAGAAGGATATTTGTCAATAAGCAAATAATAGATATATATTTTGTTGACAATTGATAAAAAATGTTTTATAATAAAAAAAGATAAAAACCACTTATAACGGAGAAACAATGTTTTACTACGAATTGCACTCACACACAACAGCGGCAAGCCTTTGCTCAATAGTTGACCCTGAAGCGTACGTCAAATTTTATCTTAATATGGGATATTCGGGAATGGTAGTTACCGACCACTTTTATCACGGAAATACGTCGGTTAACAGACGTCTTCCTTGGGATATGTTTATAGACGAATATTGCGAAGGATATTATAGAGCTAAAAGAGAGGGAGACAAATATGGCTTCACGGTCTTTTTTGGCTTTGAACAAAAATTCTATGACGGAAATGATGAATATATAGTTTTGGGTATCTCTCCTGAATGGTTGAAGAATCATCCCGAGATTAGAGATATGCAAAGAATTGAATTTTTTAAGATTATTAGAGAGGTAGGTGGCTTTGTTATTCAAGCGCACCCATTCCGTGAGCGCCATTATATTTCCGATATACGCTTGTCCCTTAATTACGTTGATGCAGTTGAGGTGTTCAATTTGGGTGATACCGATGAGCAGTCGCGCAGGTCATATGAGTATGCAAAAAATCTCGGCTTGCCAATGACCAGTGGTACTGATATTCATTCAATACACGATAGAGAGGTAGTCGGTGGAGTTGGCTTTGAAAAAAAGATAAGCACCATCGAAGAGCTTATTGAAGAAATCAAATTTGGAAGAGCAGCACTTGCTCCAAGTGAGCATTTTGAAAGAATTAAGCAATGTCCCTTAAATAGTGATATTAAGCTTAAGGTTTATGCACTTGGTGAGAATGGATTAGCTCTTACAGATAATTATTTTGCAAAATAAAGCATATTAAAACACCCTTGTTCATAAAGGGTGTTTTGTGATTTTATACAAAAAAGCAGGGAATAATGCTCATTTATAAGTCTTAAATATAGTCATAATGTAGTATTTTTGAAAAAGGTGTTGCTATTTGCATTATTATGATATATAATAAAGTTAAATATGTTCATAAAAAATAGATGTAACATTCTCAAGAAAGGAAAAGATATGAAAAAATTACTTTCACTTATTCTTGTGTTGGCTATGCTTTGTGCTATGGTGGTATCTTGTGTAGACCAAAAGCCCGAAGAAAATACAGGCGACACAACAACTACAACAACTACAACAACTACAGGATCATCCGGTCCTCAAACTCCTCCTACATGTAACGAGCACGTGGACGGTGACGAAGACTACGTTTGTGACAACTGCGGTGTGACTCTTGAGAAACCATCAGTATCCCCCGAATGCACTGAGCATACGGACGCTAATGCGGACTATGTTTGTGATAACTGTGGAACGGATATTAATAACCCCGACAATCCCTTTAATCCTCCTGTTACTCCCAACGTGCCCGTAACAGGCAGTATCGAGGTTACTCTTACAGGATATTCATTTGAATCCATTTACTGTGAATGGAAGCCCCTTGATGGAGCTGACAGCTACAACGTATATTGTGACGGCCAAAAGGTTGATACTGAACTTATAAGAAATTACGGCTCATACATTAGATGTGACGTTATTGGACTTAAGGCTGGTGAATACACCATTGATATTATTCCCGTTGATAACGGTGAAGAGGTAACAAGCGCGAAGACAAGCTTTAAGAGAGAAACTATTGCTCATCTTAGAGAGGGCTTTGCTTTCGTTAACGGTACATCAAGTGGTGCTTATAACGATGACGGTACACTTAAATCCAATGCAAGAGTGCTCTACGTTACTAACACTAACAAGGACACAATTACAATGAACGTAACTATTAGTAAGTATGGTCCTGAGCCCATCACGGGTATTCAAAACATTCTTACAGCACTTAAGAAGGGCTATGAAAAAGACCCCGTTTGTATTAGATTCATAGGCAATATTACCGACCCTGCAACTCTTGATAAGGGTGACCTTCTTGTTGACTGTGGTGAAGGCAAATTCACAGGCGGTATTACTCTTGAGGGTATTGGTAACGATGCAACCTTCAATGGCTTCGGTTTAAGACTTAAGGGCGCTTCTAATATTGAAATTAGAAACCTTGCCTTTATGAACTGCGATTCTAACGAGGGCGATAACGTTGGCTTACAGCAGGATAACGATCACATTTGGGTTCACAACTGTGATTTCTTCTATGGTGATGCAGGCTCCGATGCTGACCAGGCTAAGGGTGACGGCGCACTTGATACAAAGAAATCAACTTACGTTACACATTCATTCAACCGTTTCTGGGATTGCGGTAAGGTAAATCTCCAGGGCAACGGTGGTGATACTTCAAGATTTATTACTTACCACCATAACTACTACGATCACTGTGATTCACGTATGCCTCGTGTTCGTGAGGCAGATACACTTCACGTTTATAATAACTTCTATGACGGCATATCAAAATATGCTATCGGTGCAACTGAGGGCTCATCCATCTTTGCTGAAAACAATTACTTCCTTAACACTAAATATGCTATGCTCATCTCAATGCAGGGCTCTGATATAGCAGGGGATAATGAGGGAACTTTTTCAGGTGAAGACGGTGGTATTATTAAGGCATTTGGTAACGTTTTTGCAGGCACAGGAAACTCAGTAGTTACTTATCAGCAAAACAGTACACAGTTTGACTGCTACCTTGCTTCATCAAGAGATGAAAAGGTTCCTTCAAGCGTAGTTGCAACAAAGGGTGGACATAGCTACAGTAACTTTGATACTGATAGCTCCATTATGTATAGCTATAGCGTTCAAACCGCTGAGCAGGCAATGGAAACTGTTAAACAGTTTGCAGGTCGAGTTCAAGGTGGTGACTTCGATTGGGAATTCACCGATGCTGACAATGCTTCTTATGACGTAAATCAGGCTCTTAAGGCAGCTCTTAAGGCTTATAAGGGCACACTTGTATCCACCAACGTTGGAAATGCTGCAACAGGTGGAAACGGTGATAGTGATGGCGGAGATAACGGTGGTGACAACGGTGGCACAGATACACCCGTGGTAACTCCAACTCCCGAAGGAGCAATCGTTCACAACTTCACAACTGATGGCAAGAATTCATCATTCTTTACAATCAACGGCAACCTTTCAACAAGCAAGGGTACAGTAACTTATAACGGCCTTACACTTACACAGTGCTTGAAGATAGAATCCTCTACTTCAATTACTTTCACACTTACTGAGGCAAAGACACTTACACTTGTATTCGTTGAATCCACAACAAATATTAAGGTTAATGGTGAAAAGATAACAAGTGACAGTAATATCATTACTGTTGAGCTTGGTGTGGGTACTCACACAATTTCAAAAGCTGATACAAAGAATTTGTTCTATATCGTTCTTGAATAATAAAAAATTAAAGAGGAACTCAGTTGAGTTCCTCTTTTTTATTTCTTTAAAAATCCGACTTCGTTTTCAAATTCTCTTAAAGATTCAACGTATTTTTCTTGATTGAATGGGAATCCAAGTCCATGTCCTGCGCCCTCAATGGTAACTAACTTTTTGGGGACATTTGTTGCGTTAAAGCAATCAACACTCATTGAATAGGGAACGAAATCATCATTATCACCGTGAATAAAAACGATTGGAGTTTTGGATTTTGCCACTGCCTCAACGGGTGTGACCTCTTCAAGATCAAATCCACCGTATGTGCTTGCACCAAGCTTAATAAGTGGGTAGATAATTTTAACGGGGAGCTTCATTTCCTTAACAACCTTGCAAATGATATCCTTTTGTGAGGAGTATCCACAGTCAGCCATAACGCACACAACGTTTTGGGGGAGATTTTCACCCGAAGCCATCATAACCGTTGCAGCGCCCATTGAGATGCCACCGATAATCAAGGGACGCTCTTTGCCGAAGGTTTGTGTTGCAAATTCAATCCAAGAAAGGCAGTCACGGCGCTCATTTACACCGAAGGTTGAAATTTTACCTTCACTCATTCCTGCGCCTCGTTGGTCTATAAGAATCGCGCTTCTTCCAAGGGCAAAGCAACGTTCAACGCCACCTGAAAGGTCGCGCTCGGCATTACCACTGTAGCCGTGGAAAATAAGCTCAAGTGGAGAATCTGGGGAGTATTCGTAATAGTAGCCCCTAAGTGTAAGACCGTCAAAGGATTTGGTTTCCATTAGCTTTCTATCCATTGAACGAATATTGTCAGTCCATATCTTCATTTGAGGATAGAAGGGCTCATAAATTTCTCCGGGAGGGAAGTCGTATTCACCATCCTTTAAAATTTTTCTTTTAGGAGTTTTAAATACCATTGAAAAGCATACGTAGGATGCTATGGCAATCAAAGCCAGAATCAAAAACAGTATGCCAAAAATCAGAACAAAAATAAACATATCGTGCTCTCCATAGCAAAATTAATCATATTAGAAAATATTTTAACACAAAAAAAGTGAAATAACAAGAGAAAAAAACTCTTTTTTATCAACATTTGTTGAAGTTTACCCCGTTTTTATGAACAAACAATTAATTTTTAAAAAATCATACTCTTTTTTTGCTTTTTTATTGCAATAATAATATATTTATGTTATAATAAAATTTAGATTTTTTTGATAAAGGAGGGAATGCCATGGTATTTGGAAAACACGTCAATAGGTACTACAAAAAGCACTTTTTTGCGTTGCTTCTCGGTGTTGTTGCGCTTATTGCCGTTGACTATTTTCAGCTCAAAATACCCGAGTTTTACAATTACGTTGTAACGGGACTTGAATTTGGTGTAATTGAAATAGGTAACGAAACTTTTGTTTTTGACCTTGATTTTTTGCTTGATAAAATTTGCGCACCAATGATAGTTACTATTCTCGTAATGGCAGTTGGTAGATTTTTGTGGAGAGTTTGCATGTTTGGAACAGCAATCAAGGTTGAAACTGACCTTAGAGAGAGAATGTTCGATCATTGCAAGGATCTTTCACAGCAGTATTATCAGGTTAATAAGGTTGGTAATATGATGTCGCTCTTTACGAACGACCTCTCAACGATAAATGAATGTTTCGGTGACGGCACGTTGATGCTTGTTGACGCGGTAGCAATGACAGGTCTTGCTATATACAAGATGTCAAAGCTTGACCCCATGCTTACGTTGCTTGCCTTTCTTCCAATGCTTCTTCTTTTTGCGGTTGGTTCATTCGTTGGCAAGTTTATGACAAAGAAGTGGGAAGAGCGCCAGGAGAAATATTCTGAGCTTTCTGATTTCACACAAGAGAACTTTTCAGGTATTGCCGTTATTAAGGCATTCGTTAAGGAATTTAAAGAGCTTTGGGCATTTAAAAAGCTCAATAAGGAGAATGAAAACGTTAATATCGAATTTACCAAGATATCAACTCTTCTTCATATCTCAGTTACGTTCTTCGTTCAGTCAGTAATTTGTATTATTCTTGGTTACGGTGGATACCTTGTTTATAAGGGTGACTTGAACGTAGGTCAGCTTTTGGAATTTAACGGTTATTTCACGTCAATTATTTGGCCTGTAATGGCAATGTCAATGCTTATTGATATGTCCAGCCGTGGTAAAGCATCTCTTAAGAGAATTTCAGAGCTTCTTGATGCTAAATCCGATGTGGTTGATGCTCAAAACGTTGAAAACGTTGAATTTATTAAGGGTGATATTGAATTTAAAAATCTTAATTTCACATATCCCGATGGTGATTATAACGTTCTTGAAAACATCAATTTCAAGATTAATGCAGGTGAAAACGTTGGTATTATCGGAAAAACCGGCTCAGGTAAAACAACACTTGTTGACCTTATCTTGAGAGTATATAACGTTCCTGATAATAGCTTATTCATTGACGGAAAAGATGTAAACACAATTCCGATTAAAACACTTCGTGATTTTTGTGCTTACGTTCCACAGGATAACTTCCTTTTCAGTGATACTATTGAAAATAATATAGCATTCTCGCGCGATGCTTCAACCTCTGAGGAGGTTGTTAGAGCTGCAAAGCTTTCTGACGTGCATGAGAATATTTCCGAATTTCCCTCACAGTATGCTACAATCCTTGGTGAACGTGGTGTTACTGTTTCAGGTGGACAAAAGCAAAGAATTTCTATTGCCCGCGCTTTGATGAAGGAAGCATCAATCCTTATTCTTGACGACTC
The DNA here is from genome assembly GCA_045637205.1 of Eubacteriales bacterium. Classification (GTDB taxonomy): domain Bacteria; phylum Bacillota; class Clostridia; order Oscillospirales; family CAG-272; genus RGIG4608. The sequence continues at coordinate 22,215 of JAZTYY010000058.1, forward strand.
CGTAAGCGCAGTTGATACAAAGACTGAAAAGGTTATTATAGACAACCTTCGTGAAAACAGACGCGGAAGAACAACAATTCTTATTGCGCACCGTATTTCAACAGTTGAAAAAATGGACAAGATTATCTTCGTTGATGATGGTAAAATCGTAGCGGTTGGTACTCATAACGAGCTTATTGCAAATTGTGAGGACTATAGAGTTATGGTTGAGCTTCAGAAGCTTGAAGAAGAAAAGGGGGCTTAAAGATATGGATAAATTTTTAGCTCTTTTATCAGGTGCTGGCACCGGCTTGTACGAATATTTTCCGCTTTTGTTTGTTGGTGGCGTTGTTGGATTGTTCAGCGTAGTGTTCACAATTGCTTATTTAACAATAAAAAACAAAAAAGAAGAAATCGGCTTTGATAGAAACATGAAGGATATGGAAATTATGAAGCGCTTGCTTCGTTATGCTAAGCCCCATATCGGCGGATTTATCATCGTTGCTTTCTTGATGATTTTCTCAATTGCATATAGTGTGGTATCTCCTCTTTTGATGGGTTATATCATTGACTTCCTTTATGAGGATTTCGAAATGAGTGAGCTCCTTATAAAGATTGGTGTATATGCAGTTATTCTTATCACATCTCTTGTTTTCCAATATATTCAGGCAATACTTTTGCAAAAGATTGGTCAAAAGATTCTTTCTGCACTTCGTGAGGACGTTTTCACTCATATCGAAAGCCTTTCTCACGCGCAGCTCAATCATATGCCCGTTGGTAAGCTTGTTACTCGTGTAACTAACGATACCAATGCGATTTCGATGATGTTTACTCAAATTTTGACAAACCTCATCAAAAACATTTTCTTGGTAGTTGCAATTATTGTTGCAATGTTTATAGTTAACTATACGCTCACACTTATTGTGCTTTGCTTTGTTCCGTTTATATTCTTCTTTACACTCATCTTCCGTAAATTCTCAAGAAGAGCATTTAGAAGAGTTAAGGATGGCACAACCGATATTAATACATTCCTTTCTGAAAATCTTTCCGGTATTAAGATTATTCAAATCTTCAACCAAGAGGAGAAAAAGAAGAGAGAATTTATATCAAAGAACAATAAGCTCGGCAAGGCGATGAGGGAACAGATTTTCGTATTCAGTGTATTCCGTCCCATCATCTATATGCTCTACATTTCAAGTGTGCTTTGCCTCTTCTATTTCGTAGCTAAGGGACGTATCCAGGGCTTCGAGTTGGGTGGCGTTGTAATTACAGTTGACGTGCTTGTTGCATTCTATATGTATATCAACACATTCTTCGACCCCATTCAAAACCTTGCGGACCAGTTTAATAGACTTCAATCAGCATTTGCTTCGGCTGAAAAGATATTTACAATTATGGATATGAAGCCCGAGGTTGTTGATAGTGAGGGCGCTATTGAGCTTGATCACGTTGAAGGCAATATTGAATTTAAAAACGTTTGGTTTGCTTATGAGGGTGAAGAATGGATACTTAAGGACGTTTCCTTTAAGATTAAAGCAAAGGATACCGTTGCATTTGTTGGTTCAACGGGCTCTGGTAAGACAACAATTCTTTCACTTATTTGCCGTAACTACGATATTCAAAAGGGACAAATTCTTATTGACGGAATCGATATAAAGGATATTAAGATTTCTTCCTTGCGCCGTCACTTTGGACAGATGCTTCAGGACGTATTCCTTTTCTCGGGAACAATTCGTTCCAACATTGTTCTTCGTGAGGATAGCTTTACTGATGAAGAAATCATGGCAGCTTGCAAATACGTTAATGCCGACCACTTTATTGATAGACTTAAGGATGGCCTTGATGAAGAGGTTAGGGAGAGGGGGAACAACTTCTCAGCAGGACAGCGTCAGCTTCTTTCATTCGCAAGAACTATTATTCATAAGCCAAGTGTAATGATTCTTGACGAAGCTACCGCTAATATTGATACTGAAACTGAGATTCTTATTCAAGATTCACTTGAAAAGATGATGAATATCGGTACAATGCTTATCGTTGCACATCGTTTGTCAACGATTCAGCACGCAGATAATATTATTGTTCTTTCACACGGTGAAATTATAGAGCAGGGTAATCACTTCGAGCTTCTTGCAAAGCGTGGAAGATACTATGACCTCTATATGCTTCAATATCAAAAGGAACAGCTTTCAAAATAAAAATTTAGGCGATAATCTTTCGGATTGTCGCCTTTTTTTGCTTGACTTTGAGTGGAAATAGGTATATAATAAGATTATAAATATCCTCGGAGGTAATTATGAGCTATAAGATTTTTGAATATGACCCCGCGTTAAAGGCATTTGAATCAGACATTAATCTCAGAATGAATAATTATTACAACAAGAAAAGAGAGCTTGTTGGTGATAATGGTAAGCTTATTGATTTTGCTAATGGACATCACTATTTTGGCTTCCATAAGGTTCAAGATGGATGGATTTATCGTGAATGGGCACCTGCCGCACACGAGGTTTACCTTATGGGTGACTTCAACGGCTGGAATAGATGGTCACATAGATTGAATAATATCGGAAACGGTGTATTTGAAATCTTTATTTGGGGGCAAAACACTCTTTGGGATGATTGCCGCGTTAAAGCAATTATCAAGCATTGGAATAACTATCTTGAAAGAATTCCTTCATACTGTAAGAGAGTTCTTCAGGATCCATACAATTATACTTGGTCAGGTGCTATTGTGGACGAGCCCGAATACGTTTGGCAAAAGAATAATTTCAAGCCACAGAAAAAGCTCTTTATATATGAAACTCACATCGGCATGGCTCAGGAAAGAGAGGGAGTTGGTAGTTACAACGAATTTACCGACAACATCTTGCCAAGAGTAAAGGCAGCCGGTTACAATACAATTCAAATTATGGCTATTATGGAGCATCCTTATTACGGCTCCTTTGGATACCAAGTTTCAAACTTCTTTGCAGCATCCTCAAAGTTTGGTAAGTGCAATGATTTGAAGCGCCTTATAGACACTGCTCACCAGATGGGAATTGCAGTTCTTCTTGACGTTGTACATTCTCATGCGGTAAGTAATACAAATGAGGGTATTGCTGAATTTGACGGTACAGTTACACAGTACTTCCACGCAGGCTCTCGTGGAGATCATCCTGCTTGGGGAACAAAGCTTTTCAATTATGATAAGCCCGAGGTTATTCACTTCCTTCTTTCAAACCTTAAATTTTGGATGGAGGAATACCGTTTCGACGGCTTCCGTTTTGACGGTGTAACGTCCATGCTTTATCACGACCACGGTCTTGGCACTGCATTTACTGATTATAGCAAATATTTCTCACTTAATACTGATACTGAAGCAGTTACTTACCTTCAGCTTGCAACTGAGCTTATTTATGAGGTTAACCCCAATGCGATAACTATTGCTGAGGATATGTCCGCTATGCCCGGTATGTGCTTGCCCATTGCTGACGGTGGTATCGGCTTTGATTATAGACTTGCTATGGGCTCACCCGATATGTGGGTAAGACTTGTAAGAGACGTTCGTGACGAGGATTGGAGTATGTGGCACATTTGGTGCGAGCTCACAGGCCGTCGTCCTAAGGAAAAATATATCGGCTATGCTGAATCCCACGACCAAGCGCTTGTTGGTGACAAGACACTTATGTTCCGTCTTTGCGATGCAAAGATGTATACCGATATGGGCAAGTGGTCAAACGATGCAATTATCGAAAGAGGTATGGCGCTTCACAAGATGATTCGTCTTGTAACAAATGCCTTGGGTGGTGAAGGTTACCTTAACTTTATGGGTAACGAATTTGGTCACCCCGAATGGATTGACTTCCCAAGAGAGGGAAACGGCTGGTCACACTTCTACTGCCGTCGTCAGTGGAGCATTGCTGATAATCCCGATTTGAAATATAGTCAGCTTCAGGCATTCGATAGAGAAATGCTCAAGCTTGCAAAGGAATATCGCATCTATGAAAAGGAACCTCACTGGTTGCAGATTGATGATGATAACAAGGTAATGATGTTTGAAAGAAACGGACTTATCTATGTAATGAACTTCCATCCCACGCGTCATCATTGGGGATATTATCTCAAGCCTCGTTATAATGGTGAATACAAGGTTGTATTCTCAACTGACAGAAACGAATTTGGTGGTTGGGATAGACTTAGTGAAACTCAGGTTTATTCAACAAATGAAAACCGTCAGTTCCAAATTTATCTCCCTGCAAGAACAGCAGTTTGCTTGAGAAGAGTAATTAAAAAATAAAAAATAGCCCGACGGAATTTCCGTCGGGCTTTTATTATTCTTTCTTTTCAAATTCTTTTGCAACATCTTTAAGAAGATCTCGAATCGGAAGATGCTGTGGGCAGGATTCTTCACACGCTCCGCATTCAATGCAGGATTCGGGTGCACCACCGTCCTTTGTCAAACTTCTGTAATATGAATTATAGTTCCAAGCATTCCATATTTTCTTTCCGTTTGCACAGGTAAAGAGGTCGGGGATTTTAATGCCCATTGGACAACCGTCAACGCAATAACGACAAGCAGTGCATTGAATCGCACCTTGTTCCTTTACGATTTCAAGAACCTTATGTATTGCTTCAAATTCTTTTTCATTAAGGGGTTCAAAATTCTTCATATAGGAAATATTGTCATTCATCATTTCCATATTGCCCATACCTGAAAGAACCATGAAAATTCCTTCAAAGCTTGCGGCAAAACGAATGGCATAGCTTGCGGGACTCATATTTCCAAGGGAAGAGAATACCTCTTTTGCTTTATCGGGAAGATTAACAAGATGACCACCCTTAACCGGCTCCATAACAATGATGGGTTTGTTGTGCTTTCTGCAAACCTCATAACATTTTCTGGATTCAACTGATGGGTCATCATAGTCCGCATAATTGAATTGAATTTGTACAACGTCCACTTCGGGATGCTCTGTGAGAATTTTGTCGAGGAATTCAGCATCATCGTGGAAAGAAAAGCCAACGTATCTAACCTTACCCTCAGCCTTTAATTCTTGTGCAACTTCAAAAGCACGGCAAGACTGATATTTTGAATAAAGCCCCTTATTTTGTGAGTGCATAAGATAGAAGTCGAAATATTCAACTCCGCAAGCTTCAAGCTGACGCTGAAATGCGGGGCGAATTTCTTCTTCAGTATTAAAAAGGTGGGGTGAGAGCTTGTCAGTCAATATGTAGCTTTCTCTTGGATGCCTACTTGTAAGGCATTCTTTGAGTGCAAGCTCACTTTTTCCGTCAACATAGCCCTGAGCGGTGTCGAAATAATTAAAGCCATTATCTAAAAAAGTATCAATCATTTGTGAAAATTCAACGGTGTCAACGTCTTTTTCTATCATCGGCAAGCGCATGCAACCAAATCCGAAATTCTTTTTTACTTCGGGGAAGATTTTGTTCATTAGTGTATACCTCCGTTAAGTTATACAAACATTATACCATACATATTAATGTATGTCTATAGAAATTCACGAAAAATATTTGTTGACATTTGATGAAAAATAGTGTATAATTAAATGCTTAAAAATTTAAACAAAGGAGAATTTTTTTAAAAAATGATACCAGCTCTCATACTTTTTGCGCTTACTTACGTATTTATCATTGCTTTTCCTAAATATCGTACATATATAGCGCTTGGCTCAGGTCTTCTTTTCATCATTACAGGTATGCTTTCTTTCAACATGAACCTTTTCGTGCCCGTAACCGAAGTGGTTATTGGCGAAAACGGTACGGTTACTGACGTTGTTAAGGGATCTGTAATTGACTTCAACGTACTTTTGATGATTGCAGGCTCAATGGGTCTTGTACAGCTCTTCATTGATTCTAAAATGCCCGACCTTTTAGCAGAAGTTCTTATTAAAAAGGTTAAAAATGTTCAAATGGCGGCAGTTGCTCTTGCGCTTTTTGCAGGAATTATCTCCGCTTTCGTTGATAATGTAGCAACAGTACTTATGATTGCTCCCGTTGCGCTTCAAATTTGTAAGAAGCTCAACACAAATCCTGTTCCTTTCATTATTGGTATTGCAGTTTCTTCAAACCTTCAGGGTGCTGCAACACTTGTTGGTGACACTACAGCAATTATGCTTGGTGGTGAAGCAAATATGACATTTGCTGACTTCTTCTGGTACCAAGGTAAGCCTAGTATATTCTTTGCTGTTGAGCTTGGTGCTATCGTTTCAGCTATTATTCTTGCATTTATTTTTAGAAAAGAAAAGCAGCCCATTCCTCCCCAGGAAGGCAAGACAAAGGTAACTGATTACGTTCCCACAGTTCTTCTTATTGCAATGCTTGGACTTCTTATCGGTGCATCCTTCCTTTCTCAGACAGTGGAATTGCCCGAGGTTACAAACGGTCTTATTTGCTGCTCACTTTTGATTATCGGTCTTATTTATAACTTTATCAAGAACAAGACACTTGAGTCAGTTCTTGGTCCTCTTAAGGCAATCGACCTTGAAACACTTGGTCTTCTTCTTGGCCTTTTCCTTATGATTGGCGGTATTTCCGAGCAGGGTGTTATCGATGCTGCGGCAAATCTTCTTCAGCAGCTTGGTGGTGGCAATGAATTCTTGCTCTTTACAGTTATCGTTTGGTTCTCAGTTATCATTTCAGCATTTATTGATAATATTCCTTACGTTGCAACAATGTTGCCCATCATTACAAGTCTTGGACTTAACCCCACACTTATGTACTTTGGTCTTCTTTCAGGTGCAACACTTGGTGGCAACATTACACCCATCGGTGCATCAGCTAACATCACAGGTACTGCAATCCTTAGAAGAGAAGGGTATGAGGTTAAAAACAAGGACTTCTTCCGTATCGGTATTCCTTTTACACTTGCAGCAGTTGTTTCTGCATACGTTTACCTTTGGATAGTCTACGGTGTACTTTAATTTAGTATAATACGACAAAAAGCACTCATAAAATTTGGGTGCTTTTTTGTGTTGACAAAATGGAAATAATAATATATAATTAATCTAGATAAATTTGCAATTAAGGAGGATATTATGAAAAAAATAATATCTATTCTCTTGGTATTGGTTATGGGCTTGGGACTCTTTTCTTGCTTTGATTCCGGTTCTACTACAAGCACAACAGGAAGAACAACGGGCACAAGTGAATCCACAACAAGCTCCACTACAGGCACGACAGCTACAACTACAACAACACGTCCCACAACAGGGTCAACAGGTAGTGTAACTACTCGTCCTACAACCGGTACTACAACACCCGGCACAACAACAGGCACAACAACAGGTACGACTACAGGCACAACTACAGGTACGACAATGGGTACAACAACACCCAACGTTCCTAAAGAAGACCCTGATCTTAGCGGATTTGATCAAGATGAGCTTGCACTGTTCTATGAGTTCTTTAGCCATGAAAATCATATTTCACTTCATCTTGATATAAGCCAGAGTGAACTTAAAAAGATTCAAAAGGACTACGAAAATTATAGCGCAAAGGGATCAAAGTCACCCATATACAGAATGGCTGACCTTTATGTTACAATCACAAAGCCAAACGGAGAAAAGCTTGAATATTATATTGAGCAAGTTGGTGTTAGAATGAAGGGTAACACCTCAAGAACTAACTTCTGGGATTCAAATTCAGGCATGTATAATCTTGTTCATTTCAAGATTAGCTTCCAAGAAACCTTTGACGATGCTGCTTATTACGGCAACGATGCTCTTGTGTGGGCTGATGCCGATGCAAGAAAAGCAAGAAAGAACAGAACTTTTGCTACTCTTGAAAAAATCGATATGAGATGGAACAAGAATGACGACCCAACTTATATCAGAGAGCAGTATTCATACGATATTTATCGTGAGTTTGGAGTTCTTGCTCCACACACAAATCTTGCTTCTGTTGATATTGCAAACGACCATTCAGGCGTATGGCTTATTTACGAGCCAATTGATAAGATTTTCCTTGAAAAGAATCTTTCTCCCGAGGCGCTTGGCGGTGATCTTTATAAGCTTGGTTGGACAAGTGATGGCGCATATTTCACAAGCTTCAGCTCCGTTGGCGTAGAGGATGAGGACGCGGGCAAGTTTTATGTTTACGACCTTAAAACAAACAAAAAAACAAGTGACCATTCATCTCTTAGAAATCTTATAAACACTATCAACTCAAGTGCTTGTAATAAGGATAGCTTTGCTTCAGTGGTTGATGTTGAAAACTTCCTTATGTTTGCAGCTGTTTCTTATATGATGGGCAATCCCGATGACTTGAGAAACAATTACAATAACTGCTATATTTATTTCCGTGCTGATACCGGTAAGGTTATGATTATTCCTTATGATATGGACCGTGGCCTTGGTGTAAATAAGGACTGGAACCCTTCGGGAGATCATATGACATCTGATAGTCCATTCAGTGATAAAGCAGTTGGTAATGGCAGTAATCAAAAAAACCCACTTTTTACAAAGGGTATTTTGAATGCAAGCTTCTATAAAAACGAATACGTTGAGGCACTTCGCGCAGTTGCATCAAGTGATATGTTCAAAATCGATACGTTTGAACAAAGCTTTAACATTGCAAAGAATCTTTACGGTTCTGATGCAACCCCCTCAAAGAAGTATGGAAATGCTTGGGACCACTCATTCTCATTTGATTTTAATAAGTCAAACGGTTCTAATATGTCATTTGCTAACTATATAACTAAAAAGACCCAAACACTTGCTAAATATATCGATGGATATACTCCCGATGTTGGCGAGGGTTCAGGTTCAGGCTCCGGCTCAGGCTCTGGATCAACAATACCCGTAGTAACCGATTGGGATTTGTACCTTCGTGGTAATTTCAATGGTAATAACTGGAGCAATCAGTCACAATATAAGTTTAAATCTCTTGGAAATGGACTTTATTCTGTTGATGTTTCTTGTGGTGATTCGCTCTTTAAGTTTAAGGTTTATAATAATAGACAAAGCGGTGATGCTGCATGGTATAATACAGTAGACGAAAGTAAGACAACTGTTTGGTTTGAATATCAGGGCGGAAATCGCAACGTTCAAGTTAAGTCAGGTAGCTACACAGTTTACTTTGATACTAATACACAAACAATGTACATTGTAGAAAAATAATAAAATGGCGGTCAATGACCGCCATTTTTGTTTTATATTCTTTTAACAACTTCTTTTTGCGATTTAACTATGCAATCTGCAGGGTAAACTCCGCGAAGGGAAGTGAGTGGATAAACTGAAGTGTTTTTTCCAATTATTGTACCCGGGTTAATAACTGAGCCACATCCAACGTCAGCGCCATCAGCTAAAATGCCACCGATTTTGCGAAGTCCTGTTTCGTATTCGATCTTTCCGTGAACAACAATGTTTTTACCGTCACTTTTAAGGTTGGAACAAATTGTACCGGCACCTGTGTGAGCCTTGTTGCCAAGAATTGAATCACCAACGTAATTATAATGTGGAATTTGCACCTTGTTTAAGAGGATGCAGTTTTTTAATTCACTTGAGTTACCGATTACGCAATTTTCACCCGTAATAACTCCACCACGAATAAATGCCCCGGGACGCACCTCTGTGCCTGAGCCGATTACAGTTGGGCCTTCAATAGTAGCTGTTGGGTATATTTTAACGTTTTCACCAATCAAAACATCATCTGAGATAAGAGTATATCCTTCAAGGCCTTCGGCAATGATTTTTTTGGCAAGCTCTTTGATTTTTGGAAGCATTTCCCATGGGTATTCGTTTTCTTCAAAGAGAGGCACAAGATAGGGAACTGTGCAATCGAACAATTCTTTAGTTATAACCTTCTTATCCAATTTGATATCCTCCGTCAACAATAGCTTTAACGATGATATCGGCATATTCGCGGCATTTATCCTCGCTTTCTGCCTCAACCATTACGCGAATAAGTGGCTCTGTTCCACTTGGACGAAGAAGCACTCGGCCCTTTCCGTCAATAAGCTTTTCAGCCTCTTTAACACTTGCAAGAACGCCCTTGTCATTCATTACTTCATCCTTGTCGGAGATGCGCACGTTCTTCAAATATTGGGGATAAACCATAACGTCTTCAACAAGAGTTGAAAGTGTGCACTTGCTGTCACACATTTCCTCAGCTACCATAATTGCAGTGAGTAGACCATCACCTGTGGTAGCATATTTTTTAATAATAATGTGGCCTGATTGCTCACCGCCGATTGAATAGCCTTTATCCTGCATACATTCATAAACAAAGCGGTCACCAACCTTAGTTTGAACACATTTGATGCCAATCTTATTAAGGGAAGCAACGAAACCGCTGTTTGACATTACAGTTGCAACAACTGTATCGTCCTTGAGCATTCCACGTGCCTTAAGACGCTTTGCAAGGAGGTACATAATCTTGTCACCGTCAACAACGTTTCCATTTTCGTCAACCGCAAGACAACGGTCGCAGTCGCCGTCGAATGAGAATCCAACGTCGAGATGCTTCTCTTTAACCAACTTAACAAGGTTTTCTATATGAGTTGAGCCACAATTTTTGTTGATGTTAAGTCCATCGGGCTCGTCACCGATTACGTAGAGCTGTGCACCAAGAGCGCCGAAAACTGCACGAGCAATTGACCAAGAAGCACCATTTGCAGAGTCAATACCAATGCGAAGCTTTTTGTATGAGTTTGATGCCGTGGAAATAAGATAACCGATATATCTATTACGTCCGCTTACGTGGTCGTGGATGCAACCAATCTTGTCACCAATTGCCAATGGAAGATCGTCACCTGTAATTCCGAGTGAAGCGAGGTCACCGTCAAGGTATGCTTCAATAAGTGCCGTAGTTTCATCATCAAGCTTTTCACCGTAACGGTTAATAACCTTGATACCGTTGTCGCAGAACGGATTGTGAGAAGCAGTAATCATAATACCACAATCAAAGCCGTCAAGACGGGTAATGTATGAAACACTTGGTGTGGTTGTAACGTGGAGCATATAGGCATCAGCGCCTGATGTTGCAATGCCCGATGCTATTGCATACTCAAGCATATAGCTTGAGCGTCTTGTGTCCTTACCGATAACGATTTTAGGACGACGGTTGCCGTTTTCATTTTGAAGCTGAAGGGAATAGTACCAGCCAAGAAATCTACCAACCTTATATGCGTGCATTGAGGTAAGACCGATGTTGGACTCACCGCGGAATCCGTCAGTACCAAAATATTTGTTTCTAAGAGGTGCTGTAAGAGTGCCACGAAGCTCAATTTTGTCCTGAAGAAGATCATCGCAGGAAACTGAGAAGATTTCAGCAATTTGCAAAATCTTATCAATTTGAGGAACTGATTGTTCCATCTCCCATTTTGAGATGGATTGACGGGAAACACCCATAAGCTCAGCAAGCTTTTCTTGAGATATGCCCCTGCTGTTTCTAAGCTGAATTATTTTTTGTCCAATAGTCATAAATTTTACTCCTTACATATTAAATTTAGAGTTTCTAAACTAATTATATCAAATGAAATTCAAAAATACAACCCTTTAGCACAATATTTTTTAATTTTTTGCAACTTGCGGTTGCAAAATGATGTTTTTTAGTTAAAAATGTAAGTTTGTGTTTGAAAAATCAATAAAAATATCGCAAAATGCAAAGTAGAGTTGGTATTTTGGGTGGGAGAAAAGATGTAACAAAGCTGATTGTTTTCAAAAAAATTTTTACATATAAAAGTAATAATTTGCCTTATTTTGCCATTTTTTATGAACATTTAAGAAAACTATCTTTTTTGCCCAAAATGTTCTTATATATATTTGTATATAAGTAACGAAAAATCAAATATTAGCCAAAATTCCTTGTTTTTTCACTCAAATGGTGATATAATTCATATTGAGTACGTATGTACTTAATCATTTTTAGAAAGGACTTAATTTTATGAGAAAGTTAAGCAAAATTCTTGCTCTCGTGCTTGTTTTGATGACAGTATTTTCAGTAATTACTGCTATCACAGCAAACGCAGCAGCAGGACAGGTTTGGACAGTTGCTGGTTCTTCAGGCCTTTGCGGATCTAACTGGAGTACTACTGACACCAAAAATGACATGACATATGATGAAGCTACAGATTCATATGTAAAGGTTTATTACAATGTTAAAGCAGGCACTTATGAATTTAAGTGTGCCAAGAACCACGCTTGGGGTACGGCTTATCCTGGCTCTAACAAAAAGTTTACAGTTGCTAAAGATGGTAGTACAGTAACTATCACTCTTAAGGGTACATCTGTAAGCGTAAAGGTTGAAGCTCCTGCTTGTGACCATGCATACGAGGTAACTGGTGGAACAGTTACATGTCTTACTGCAGGCACAAGAACTTGGACTTGCTCTAAGTGTCAGAATTCTTACACAGAAGACCTTGCGGCACTTGGACACTACTATGATGAATCCGGTAAGTGTATCAGATGCGACGCTACAGCTGAACTTGTAAGAGTTTATGTTGAAAACGCAGCTAAATGGGCAAACGTATACTGCTATACATGGGATACAAACCCCTACGTAGCATGGCCCGGTGAACAGATGCAGCTTGATTCCGAAAGCGGTCTTTATTACTACGACATTCCTAAGCACTTTGTAAATGTTATCTTCAACAACGGAGATGGCACACAGTCTGCTGACCTTAAGACACCTACAGGTACAGCTACTATTTACAACAACTCCACAAAGAAGTGGACAGCTCCTCACGTATGCTCTTTCGTTGATGGTAAGTGCACATGTGGCGAATTCGATCCTGCTTGGACAGTAGTAGGTACATTGGAAGAACTCAATGCAGCTCTTGTAAATGGTGGCAACATCATTCTCAATGGTGACATTACATCTTCCGAGATTATCGTTGTTGGTGTTTCCGCAGTTATTAACGGTAACGGTCACACAATCACATCTACAGCAGGCCGTGCTATTAACATCAGCGGTGCTGACGGTGTAACAATTAAGAATCTTACAGTTGTAGCAAACGGCGAACGTGCGTTCAACTTAATCCAGAATGCTACTAACGTAGTTCTCGACAACGTAACTGCAAAAGCTTGGAACTACACAGTTAACGTTGCAGGTTCTGCAGCAAATGCAGTTGTAACAGTTAATAATTCTGACCTTACAGGTCTTAATACTGTAAACATTGCAGGTGCAGGCGTTCAGATCACAATTTCTGACACAAAGATCACTTGTGATGACCAGAATGATCTTGAAAATTACGGTGCAATCACAGTTGGTCCTAATTGCCCAGGCGTAACTTTGGTTGGCACAGGCGTTGAATTCGACGTTAAGGGTAATTCTTCTAAGGTTGTTAACGCCTCTCAGGCAAACATCACATTTACAGATGCTGAAGTTGACGTAACTAACCAGGTTGCTATGATCGTATATGGCGACTACGCATACACATATAGAACACTTGAAGATGCTATTGCAGCTGCAAAGCCAGGCGAAACAGTATACGTATTCGCTGGTACATATGCAGTTCCTTCTATGAAGGCGGGTATCACAATCGAGGGTGTTGGCGAAGTTCTCTTCGAAGGTACACTTTCCGGTACCCTTGAAAACCTTACACTTAAGAACATTCACATTAAGGGTGGCAACGCTCAGAGATGGGCTTACGCTAAGGGCGACCTTGTATTCGAAAACGTAACATTCGAAGCAACAAGCGTTTATGCTCTTCACTTTGATGGAATTGCAGCAGGTACAAATCTTCTTTATAAGAATTGTACAATCATCGGTTGGGCAGCAATGGGTGGTTCACCTGCAAGCTGCGTATTTGACGGATGTACAATTAAGGGTAACGGCTCTTACGGTGTTATTAGAACATATTTCGATGCAACAATCGAAAACTGCACATTCGACGTTGCTAACGTTAACCCCGATGACGTTTACCAGGATGGTATCCATTCAGTTGGCGCAACAGTAACAGTTAACAACTGTACAAACGCTAACGGTGAAATGAATGACATTATCAATATTTCAACTGCTGGTTATGTTGTTCTTGACGGTGAAACAATTCACGTTCATAGTTATACTGCTGGTGAAACAGTAGCTCCCACATGTACAACAGCTGGTCACACAACATATACATGTCCTTGCGGTCATACATATACTGAAGATGTTGATGCTCTTGGTCACAAAGGTGATAATGTTGTAACTGTTGATCCTACATGTAGCACAGCTGGTTCAAAGACATTTACATGTGAGAACTGTAACGAAGAAATCGTTGAAGTTCTTCCTAAACTTGCACACAAAGACACAGGTCTTGATGCTAAGTGTGACGAATGTGGCGAATACTTCCTTCCTACATCCCCCTTCAAGCTTGAAATGTATCAGGCATCAAAGAAGCAGACATACTACTTCACAGGTGCAATGAGTGGATACTATT
>JAZTYY010000059.1:0-40602 GCA_045637205.1 Eubacteriales bacterium
TATTGATTTTGTCAAGGATTATTAAAATAATGCCTGCAGGATTACCTGCAGGCATTTATTTTATTCAACTATTCTGTTAATCTTAAATCTAATAATCTTCTTTGAAGTATTCTTTTCAAATTCTTCGTTTCTGATTTTAACAATTTGCACTTTCTTATATGGTGCACTTCTCTTGTTAATTTCGTTAACACCATCTTTAAAGTGCTTTTGAGCATCAGTGATTCCATGTGACTTGAGTGCATCGAAATCGGGGTAAATCTCGGCTACGATACAATCCTTGCTTGATCCGTCGGCATTAAGTCCTTCATAAACTACAACTTCATTAACACCGTAGATTCTTGAAATTTCAGTTTCAATTTCTTCGGGATATACGTTTTTACCGTTAGAAAGAATGATAAGGTTTTTAAGACGACCTGTAATATAAATCCAGCCCTCTTCGTCAAGCTTTCCGTAGTCACCTGTCTTGAAGTAGCCTTCTTCATCAAATGCCGCTGCAGTTGCTTCGGGATTCTTATAATATCCCATCATAACGTTAGGACCTTTAACGCAAATTTCACCTTCACCGTTTTCATCGGGATTTGCAATTTTTACCTTTTCACCAATAATCGGTACACCAACGCTTCCCTTTTTTCTATATTCATTTCTATTACAAGAAATAAGAGGAGCGCATTCGGTAATGCCATATCCGTTAAGAATTACAATGCCAATACCTTCAAATGTATCAATAATATCTTGGTTAAGCGCCGCGCCACCGCAAATAATCATTTCAAGCTTACCGCCAAATGCAGCAGTTACACTAGCAAAGAGCTTTTTACGAAGGTCGATTCCAACCTTACGCATTCCGTTACTTGCTTTAATCATTTTGCGAAGAAGCTTATCCTTGCCCTGCTTTTCCGCAGTTGCCCAAATTCTCTTATAGAATGTTTCAACAAACAAAGGCACAAGAATCAAGTGTGTGGGCTGTTGCTCTTTAAGTTCATTAAGTATGTACTTAAGACCGTTTGAAAGATATACTTCAGCGCCTTGAGAATAGTGTCCAACGAAGTTTACTGTTGAACCAAAGGTATGATGAGGGGGCAAAACACAAAGTGTTTTAGGTGTAATGTTGAAGTTATACATACCCTGTGTCATATCAGAAACGATATTTGTTTGTGTAAGCATAACACCCTTACCCTTGCCTGTTGTACCTGAAGTAAATACTATACTTGCAAGCTTATTAGGATCAAGGTCATAATCATAATAAGAATTATCACCTTCATCACGAAGCTTTTCACCTTTCAAGATAATGTCGCTAAGCATTGTGACATTTTCAAGCTCGGTTTTCTTACTCATACAGATGAATTTCGGATTAATTGAAAGGTCTTCACGAACGGTTTTTATCTTTGCATCAATTACTGAACTATAAATAACAAAATCACATTCGGCGCTTTCAATAATACTCTGAATATCAGCGCTAGGAAGTTCCTTATCAATGGGAACTGTTACCGCACCAATAGACATTGTTGCATAATATGATGTTACCCAGTTATATGATGCTTCACCAACGATTGCGATGTGCTTTTCGCGTACGCCAAAATCAACAAGGCCTGTACCCATTGCAACGATGTAATTTCTTGTTTCAGCAAAAGTCTTTTTTGTGATTTCAGGTTTGTGAGGATTTTCTTTGTATGAATATGCTACTTTATTTGGATATTTCTTAGCAACATTTTCAGTCATTATTCTGAAATCTTCAAATACGGTTGTTTCATATAATGGATAGTTTCTTTTTCTGTTTTTCATGAGAACTAATCCCCCTATTTCTTAGAATTTTAGAACTGAATTTTATCCTCAATATAGGACTTAAGTTCTGTGATTGGAAGTCTTACCTGCTCCATGGTGTCTCTGTCTCTAATAGTTACACATCCATCTGTTTCAGATTCAAAATCATATGTGATACACAAGGGTGTACCAATTTCATCCTGACGTCTATATCTCTTACCTATAGAGCCTGTTTCATCAAATTCAACATTGAAATATTTAGAAAGCTCACAATAAATCTCGTCAGCCTTGTCAGAAAGCTTCTTAGAAAGAGGAAGTATTGCAGCCTTAACGGGTGCAAGTGCAGGATGAATGCGAAGAACTGTTCTAACGTCATTCTTTTCAGCATCGATAACTTCTTCATCATAAGCATCGCAAAGAACAGCAAGAACACTTCTTTCAACACCAAGTGAAGGTTCAATTACATAGGGAGTATATCTTTCATTTGTCTCGGGATCAAAGTATGTGAGATCCTTCTTGGATTCATTCTGGTGCTGTGTGAGGTCGTAATCAGTTCTATCAGCTACGCCCCAAAGCTCACCCCAACCGAATGGGAACAAGAATTCAAAGTCAGTTGTTGCTTTTGAGTAGAAGCAAAGCTCTTCGGGATCGTGGTCACGAAGACGAAGGTTTTCATCTTTAAGACCAATGTCAAGGAGCCACTGATGACAGAAGTTTCTCCAATACGCAAACCATTCAAGATCAGTACCAGGCTTGCAGAAGAATTCAAGCTCCATTTGTTCAAATTCTCTTACGCGGAAAATGAAGTTACCGGGAGTGATTTCGTTTCTAAATGACTTACCAATCTGACCAATACCAAAGGGCAACTTTCTACGTGTTGTTCTCTGCACGTTAGCAAAGTTTGTGAAAATACCCTGTGCTGTTTCAGGACGAAGGTAAACTGTGTTTTTGGAGTCCTCAGTTACACCCTGGAATGTCTTGAACATAAGGTTGAATTGACGAATGTCTGTAAAATTGTGCTTTTTACATGTAGGACAAGGAATGTTGTGTTCTTCAACAAACTCTTTAAGCTCAGCTTGTGAGAATGCGTCGATGGGCTTTTCAAGAGTGTAGCCTGTTTCCTCGCACCAATCTTCGATAAGCTTGTCTGCGCGGAATCTTTCGTGGCACTCGCGGCAGTCCATCATGGGATCTGAGAAGCCTGCAAGATGTCCGGATGCAACCCATGTTTGAGGATTCATAAGAATTGCAGCGTCAAGACCAACGTTATACTTGTTTTCTTGCACGCATTTCTTGCACCAAGCGCGCTTGATGTTGTTTTTGAGCTCAACGCCGAGAGGACCGTAATCCCACGTGTTAGCAAGACCACCGTAAATCTCGGAACCGGGGAAAATAAAACCACGGTTTTTGCATAAAGCAACTACTTTGTCCATTGTTTTTTCTGTGTTTTTCATTTTTGATCACCTTTCTTCCTTATGGCTGGTTTGCCATAAAAGATTTAAATTGATATTTATTTAAAAATATTTTTATTTTTTGCAGAATTATCGGGTATGAAGTACTTACTTGAGTGTGGTTGGGTATCATATTTACCACTTAATTCAAGTTGATTTTGTTTCATTGAGCCATATTTCGAAAGCAGCTCACAGTATTCCTTCATTTCGTCTGAGGTAATATTGGTGTTAGTGCCTCGTAAAAATGATTTTTCGGATAATACCTCTGAAAGCTTATCAATATACGTGGGCTTTGTATATATGTCAAGGAATGTTTTTAAATATGAAACACCAATATTTGACATTGAAACCTCAGATAAATCATAGTCTGAGTACGTAAACATTGATTTTACCAATTCAGCATTCATATTTAGTGTTCCGGCCTTCATTTCCCCATTATGCTCAAACGGATACAGAGGAGTCATTGCAAAATGTCCCATTTTAGAATTTATCTCAGATAAATTATCAACTGAGAAGATAATATATCTATTAATCTTAACACCAACAATATTTTCAAGGGAAGATTTCATATCCGAAATATTGTTTTTGTTATACTGATTTTGCAAAACCGAACCGTTATCTAACCAAACATTATCGGGTATTGGCAAGAAAGAAATTGATTCATTTTGTGGCTTACAGTTTACCAAACAAAGAGAGATTATTTTATCACCGTTCGTAACACCTAACAAAATTGTTGTTTCTTCGTTATTGGGATTGATTGCATTGGAATCGATATATAAGCTTGTTATGATTATAGCGGATATAATTCCAAATACCAAAAATGCAAGAAGAAATGATTTACAAAACATTTTTATATTAATTTTCATAAATAATTCCTTTCTAATCCATTACCACTAAAGTTAAAATTTATTAATCGTGAAGTCTTTCGGCCAAAATATTACGATATTTTTGATAGAATTCTTCAAAATATCCACCGTCAAGGGCTTCTCTAATTTTTTCGGTCAATTCATTGTAGAAATACAAGTTATGAATTACTGCAAGTCTCATACCAAGAGCCTCTTTTGCCTTGATAAGATGTCTAATATAAGATCTGCTGTAATTTCTACATGTTGGACATCCGCATCCTTCATCAAATGGACGAGGGTCTTTTGCATACTGTTCATTCATAACGTTCATTCTTCCGTGCCAAGTGAAAAGATTTCCGTGGCGCGCGTTTCTTGAAGGCATTACGCAATCGAAGAAATCAACTCCACGATGTACGGCTTCAAGAATATTCAAAGGTGTTCCTACTCCCATAAGATAACGAGGCTTATCAGTAGGCATATAAGGCTCAACAACCTCAATAATGTGGTACATATCCTCAGTTGATTCACCAACCGCAAGACCACCAATAGCATAACCGTCAAGGTCAAGCTCTGCGATTTCTTGCATATGCTTTATACGAAGATCATCATATGTACTTCCCTGATTAATGCCAAAAAGCATCTGATTTTTATTGATTGTATCGGGCAAGGAATTAAGACGATCCATCTCTTTTTTGCAGCGAACAAGCCATCTTGTTGTTCTATCACATGATTGCTGAACATAAGGATATTCAGCAGGGTTTTCAATACATTCATCAAATGCCATTGCAATTGTTGATGCAAGATTTGATTGAATTTGCATGCTCTCTTCAGGCCCCATAAAGATTTTTCTGCCGTCAACGTGAGATGCAAAGTGTACACCTTCTTCGGTGATTTTTCTTAATGATGCAAGTGAAAATACTTGAAATCCACCACTATCGGTAAGCACAGGCTTGTCCCAATTGAAAAATTTATGGATACCGCCCATTTCCTTAATTAATCTATCACCTGGTCTTACATGAAGATGATATGTGTTAGAAAGCTCAACCTGGCATTTAAGTTCTCTTAAATCCATTGTTGAAACACCGCCCTTTATGGCAGCGCAAGTACCAACATTCATAAACACAGGTGTTTGTATATCTCCGTGAACAGTATGCAAAACTCCACGTCTTGCTTTGCCCTCGGTTTTTAACAATTCAAAATTTTTGCTCATTTTATTTCCTTTCATTTGGAACTAAGTTCTTTCAAACTGACGGTCAAGATTTCGTTTAGAAAGCTCCATAGCTACAGGTCTTCCGTGAGGACAGAAGGTTATATCAGGAATTTTCATAAGCTGCTCTACAATCCATTCAGTATGTGCTTCTACATATTCTCTACCAGCTTTGATTGCAGCCTTACAAGATGCTTGATAAAGCGCCTTTTCAAACAAGATATCTCGAGTTAATTTTGCATTTCCAAGTCCGTCCTTGATACGATTAATCATAGTAGAAATCGTATCTTGAACATCACAAGACGCAAGCTCAGTAGGAATAGAATATACAAGAATGCTATATTTTTTAGTTCGAAGCTTAAATCCAAGCTTTTCAAATTCAATAAAATAATCGTTTACAACTGCTATTTCTGCAGACGTAAGCATTATTTCTATTGGTGTTATAAGGATTTGTGAGGAAGGCTCTTTTGACTTCATCATTTCCTTGTTTTTTTCAAAAATGATTCTTTCGTGAGCTGCGTGCTTATCAATAATAAGCATTTTATCCTCGCGCTCAACGATTAAATATGAGTTGAATACCTCTCCTACAATTCTATAAACGGGAATTACAGGATTATTAACTGGTGCATTGAGTGTTTCTTCCTCAATATCCTCTTGTGGAACTGTATCCCAATCAATAAGCTCCTCGTTAGGATCCTTAATGTTCTTGATATAGTTTATATAACTATTTAAAACTTCTTCGGCAGACAACTTCAAAAACTCTTCAGAGGGCATGTTAGAATACTTTTCATGCATTTCAAGTGCCTCTTTAGGAATTACTCTTTCTTGAGGTAATTCGTTTTGAGTTGAAATTTGACTATTCTTTTCTTCTACACGAATGATTTGTTGAATGTCTGAGTAATTTAATTGCTCAGGCTTTTCTTCAACCTTGGAATTTACTATCGGTGCAAATGCATTAGAAATAGGTCTTGCTTCAGCAATTGATCTATACTGTTCAGCGCTGATTCTTTCAAAATTAGATTCCTTGCGAGAACCGATTTGTATTTCAGGTCGTGTAGTATTCTCTTCAAGCGCAGTTTTTACTGTGTGATAAATTGCTTCAAAAACAGGCTTTTCGTTAGCAAACTTAACCTCTAATTTAGTTGGGTGCACGTTAATATCGACTGTTGCAGGGTTGATAATTAAGTTTAACACGCAACAAGGAAACTTTTCGGGTGGTAAATATGAGGTATATGCCTGTTCAATTGCAGCCATGGCAAGTTTGCTTTTGATATATCTATTGTTGATAAAGAAATTTTGATAATTTCTATTAGATTTTACTACATCGGAACGACCAATATAGCCCTGAACTCTAATATCATTAATTTCACTATCTACATAAATCATTGCATTTTGCATTTGCTTGCCCATGACGGTATATATTACATTTTCAAGCTTACCGTCACCGGGTGTTTCAAGCTTAACGCTGCCATCGGAGATGAATTTAAAAGCAATTTCAGGATGTGAAAAAGCAATTTTTTCAATTATGGTTGCAATTGCGCTTGCTTCAGTGGCATCTCTTTTCAAGAATTTTCTTCTTGCGGGAATGTTTGCAAAAAGATTTTCAACGATAACCGTTGTGCCCTGTCTTGCAGCCTGCTCACTATATTCAACAATTTCACCAGCATGGGATTCAATCATTGCGCCGTAAGTAGCTTCTGCAACCTTTGATATAATACGAAGGTCGGAAACTGATGCTATTGCAGCAAGTGCTTCACCTCTAAAGCCAAGAGTTAGTATTTTCATCAAGTCATCAGAGGTTTTAATTTTACTTGTCGCGTGACGCTTAATAGCTATAGGAAGGTCTTCAGCTTCTATACCGCATCCATTATCGGATACTCGCATATATGTAATACCGCCATTTTTAATTTCAACGGTGATTTGCTTTGCTCCTGAGTCTATTGAATTCTCAAGCAATTCTTTAATTACTGATGCAGGTCTATCAACAACTTCACCAGCAGCAATAAGATTTGCAACAGCAAATGATAAAACGTTTATTTTTCCCATAGCTTATCCTCTCTCTATTTGAGTCTATTGTTCAACTCAAACAGTAAATTCATCGCCTCAACGGGCGTCATTGTATTAATATCAATCTTTTTAATATCTTCGATAACTGATTTTTCGGTAATTTCCTCAAATGTTATCAAGGATTCCATTTCTTCCACAACATTCGAATTTGATGTAGTGAGTGTTCGTGAAGTTTTCTCAACAGTAGCAAGGATTTCCTTTGCACGTTTGATTACTTCATTGGGCAAGCCCGCAAGCTTTGCAACCTCAATACCATAGCTATCGTCAGTAGAACCGCGAATGATCTTTCTCAAGAAAATGATATCGTCACCACGTTTCTTTGCGGCAATATTATAATTTACAATTCCAGAAAATTCGTCTTCCATTGAAGTAAGCTCGTGATAGTGAGTAGCAAACAAGGTTTTGGCTCCTATTTTTTTGCCGTTAGTGTATTCAATAATTGCTCTTGCAATACTCATGCCGTCAAACGTTGACGTACCTCTACCTACTTCATCATAGATAATCAAGCTCTTTTGAGTCGCATTTCTAAGAATATATGCAACCTCATTCATTTCAAGCATAAAAGTTGATTGACCTGATGCCAAGTCATCAGAAGCGCCTACACGAGTAAAGAGTTTATCCACAATACCAATTCTCGCATCATTTGCAGGCACGTATGAACCAATTTGTGCCATAACAACAATCAGGGCAACCTGGCGCATATATGTTGATTTACCTGCCATATTAGGGCCTGTAATAAGCATCAATCTATTTGCCATTGTATCAAGGTAAACATCATTGGGAACAAAATATGTATCTTTAACAAACTGTTCTACAACAGGATGTCTGCCATCCTTAATATCAATTACATTGCTATCATCAATTTCGGGCTTAACATAGTTATTTTTGGCTGCAACTGATGCCAAGCTATTATAGACGTCGATAGTAGCAATGAGATTTGCAGTCTTTCTTATTCTTTCGCTTTCATTAGCAATTTTTTCACGGATTTCTTGGAACAAATTATACTCAAGGCTGCATACCTTATCAGCGGCACCAAGAATTGTTGCTTCAACATCCTTAAGCTCTTGAGTAATATATCTTTCACAATTAGAAAGTGTCTGCTTTCTAATATATCTATCAGGCACTTGATCAATTAAGGATTTGGTTACTTCGATATAATATCCAAATACTTTGTTGTAATTGATTTTCAGAGTTTTAATGCCTGTAGCTTCTCTTTCTTGCTGTGTAATACTGTCAATCCATGAGTGACCGTCAGTCATAATTGAACGAAGGTGGTCAACCTCTTGGTTATATCCTTCAACTATAATTCCACCATCTCTTACTGAGAATGGAGCATCTTCTTTAATGGATTTTTCAATAAGATTATGTATGTCAGAAAGAGTATCAAAATTTTCGTATATTTTTTTGAGCTCTTCACTTTTACAGTCGGCAATAAGACTCTTTACCTCTGGAAAAACCGATATTGTGCTGCATACTGCACGAAGATCCTTACCGTTTGCTGTACCGTAAACAATCTTAGTTAAAAGTCGTTCAAGGTCAAGAACACCTGAAAGCAAGGTCTCAATTTCCTGTCTTTTGATAAAGTTTTCATATAACTCTTCTACAGCGCTTTGACGCTTTAAAATAAGCGATGACTTGAGCAATGGGTGTTCAACCCACTGACGAAGCAAACGAGCGCCAGGAGCAGTTTTTGTTTTATCAAGAACCCAAAGAAGTGATCCCCTCTTCTCTTTCGTTCTCATGGTTTCACAAAGCTCAAGGTTTCTTCTTGAATTCACGTCAATCTCCATAAACTGTCCGGATGAATACACCTTAAGGTCTTTGATATTGGTATTATTTGTTTTTTGCATTTCAGCAAGGTAATTTATTAAGCCACCAATTGCACAAATGATTGACTTTCTACCGTCCCAAGCACTTCTTTCGCTTTCAAATGTGTGACGAAGTATATCAAATGCAGAATTATAATCAAATCTGAAGGCTTGATCGTCAGTTACCAATGAAGAAATGCGTTCTTTAATGAATTGACCTTTATCTTTAAGTGTATCGAGTGATATATTAACGATAATTTCACTAGGTCTATAAGTAGAAAGCTCAGTATTGAGCTTTGCATACATTTCTTTTCCAGAAAATGTAGTTGAAAAAGCTTGTCCTGTAGAAACGTCGGCAAAGCAAACACCTATTTCTTCAGCATCAAAATAAATAGCACAAAGGTAGTTATTTTGATTTTCACTTAAAAGGTTGGATTCGATAAGCGTGCCGGGAGTTACAACTCTTGTAACGTCACGTCTCACAAGGCCCTTTGCCAAGGAAGGATCTTCCATTTGCTCACAAATGGCAACCTTGTATCCTTTTTCAATAAGGCGTCCAATGTAGCTTTCGGCGCTGTGGTATGGTACACCACACATTGGTGCTCTTTCTTCTTCACCGCAATCTCTACCTGTTAAGGTTAACTCAAGTTCTCTTGAAGCAAGAATTGCGTCGTCGAAAAACATTTCATAGAAATCGCCCAAACGGTAAAAGAGCAAGAAATCTTTATATTTATTTTTTATTTGAAAATATTGCTCCATCATTGGTGTCATGGCAATTTCTCCTTTTTAATGAATTAGTGGCACTGTGAATGACAAGTAGCACAATTGTGTGTGCATGCTGTTTTGGGATCCTCTCCTGTAATTGCACAAGTAATTGTATTGTTTACTTCGTTCATAAGGTCATTAACTTCAACTTGAAGCTGATTAATTCTAAGAAATGCCTCATGAGTTACGATTTGATGATAAAGCTCATTAATTCTTTCGTTGATTGCATCAATAGTCAACGTATCTCTATCTTCCTTCATCATTTCAACCTGAAGAGCCTGCTGCTGAACCTCATATTCTTTAAGCGCATTTTGAATTTCAACGTTACTTTCGTATTCCTTCTTAGCCTCTTCAAATTCAATCATTCTTCTATCTTTTTTAATTTCTTCGCCAAGCTGCTTGGCAAGTTCAAAAATTCCCATAAATAACTCCTATCTAACAACCTCGCCCAAAAGTGCAAAGGTTTCACATTTTGTAATTTTTATATTCAAATATTTGCCCATATCATCTATTGTTCCGTCAAAAAGAACGATTTTGTTTCCTTCAGTTCTTCCTGACATTACGTCTGGATTGTTTTTACTTGGGCCATCGCAAAGCACACGGATAGTTTCCCCATAATGCTTCTGATTTATTTCATAAGCAATTTCATTTTGTGAATTTAAAAGCCTATTAAATCTTTCGGATTGAACAGTTGACGGAACTTGATCTTCCATTTCAGCCGCGGGAGTGCCTTTTCTTGGTGAGTAAATAAATGAGTAAATCATATCATATCTTACTCGTTTAAGAGCTTCGAGTGTACACTCAAAGTCTTCCTCAGTCTCACCTGGGAAGCCAACTATAATGTCAGTTGAAATAACTATATCCGGTATTTTTGCTTTCATGTAATCAACTATATCGAGATATCTGTCCATTTGATAATGGCGGTTCATTGCTTTAAGAATTTTGTCACTACCCGACTGCAAAGGAAGATGGAATTGCTTTGCAACGTTTTTGTTGTTTGCAATTACGTCAACAAGCTTCTTTGTTGCATCCTTTGGGTGGCTAGTCATAAAGTGAAGAAGGAAATCTCCCTCAATATGAGCAAGCTCATCAAGAAGATCAGCAAAGTCATAGTCAAAATCCATATCTTTACCGTAAGAGTTTACGTTTTGGCCCAAAAGTGTAATATCTTTATATCCGCGAGCAACTAACTCTCTAACTTCATCAATAATTTCTTCTTTTCTGCGGCTTCTCTCTCTACCACGAACATAAGGCACAATACAATACGTGCAAAAATTATTACAACCGTACATAATGGAAACCCATGCACGATAATTACTTTCTCGTCTAATGGGAAGTCCCTCGGCTACAGAGTAATCTTCGTCAGTGCAATAGAGTCTTTTGCCTCTTTTAATCTTTTCAGAAAGAAGCTGTGGGAGTTTGTGAATTGCAGACGTTGAAAAAACAAAATCAACGTAAGGATATTTAAATTTAATATCGTTTACTCGGTGCTCTTGAGTAACCATACAACCGCAAACAGCTATCACAAGGTCAGGATTTTTGTGTTTAATATGTTTATACTGACCTATAATTGAAAGCGCCTTAAGCTCGGCATGCTCACGGATAGCGCAGGTATTAACTACAATAAGATATGCCTTTTCAGGTGAGTTCAATATTTCATAGCCCATACTCTCAGCCATACCCGCAATTTTTTCACTATCCGCTTCATTTTGCTGACAGCCAAACGTCATTATAAAAGCACCCTTGCGAAAACCATTCTCGACTGCAAAACGGTCATTTTCGGATTTTATTTGAGCAATATATTTAAATTGTTTTTCAATATCTTCAGGTGGTAAAATTTTTGTTTTCAATGTACACTTCTCCAATATATATTATATCATCTTATAATTATACATTGTTTGCTCCCAAAAGTCAAGGAGTATTATATATATTATATTAATAAATTTAATTATTTTCAAAAAAGTCGAAATTTTAACATTGCAAGGGATTTATTCCTTGACATAACCGTTGAAATAAGGTATAATAATTAGGTATTTTGAGAAAGGAGACCAAACATATGATTCTTATTATTGCTGAAAAACCAAGTCTTGCAAGAAATATTGGTGCTGGCATAGGCAAAATGGCTAATAAAAACGGATATCTTGAGGGTAATGGTTATATCATCACCTGGGCCTTTGGTCATCTCTTTTCTCTTGTTGATATCGAGCACTATAATCCTTCACCCGATGGTACAAATCGTTGGACAATGCAAAATCTTCCCTGCTTCCCTCAAAAATTTGTTTTTGAATTAAAAAAGGATTCTAAAAAGCAGGTTGATGAGGGCGTAAAGAAGCAATTTAATACGATTAAATATCTTTGCAATAGACCTGATGTCAACGTTATAGTCAATGCCGGTGACGCAGACCGTGAGGGTGAAATTATTGTTCGTTTGTGCATTCAAAAAGCACTTGAATCCCCCAAGGAAATCAGACGTTTATGGCTTCCCGACCAAACTCCTCAAACTGTTGCTAAAGCATTAACCGAAATGAAGCTTGACGACGATTATAACAACCTTGCTAACGAAGGCTTTGCAAGAACTTATATAGATTGGCTTTACGGCGTAAATCTCACTCGTTATGCAACACTTAAGACGGGTACCCTGTTACGAGTTGGACGTGTTATTGTGCCCATTGTTAAGGCTATTTATGATAGAGATATGGCAATAAAAAATTTTGTGCCAGAAACTTATTATATAATAGCAAGCAAAGAATTTACAAATGGTGAGGTTATCGAACTCAACGGGAAAGAAAAATTTTCCAAGGATATGCTTAATAAAGCCGAGGAGATTTGCACTAAGTACAATGCTTCTACCGCAGTTGTAACCAACGTAAAGCGCAAAAAAGATACTTTGTCTCCCGGTAAGCTTTATTCCCTTTCAAAGCTTCAAAATGTACTTGGTAAAAAATATAAGATGTCAATGAAACAAAGCTTGGACATTATTCAAAAGCTTTATGAAAACGGTTATCTCACTTATCCAAGAACAAACTCAGAATACCTTGCTACGTCAGAACAAGCCAAGGTAAAAACAATTCTTGAAAACTGTAAAAAGCTGGGTTATCCTGTGGAATTTAAGTTTTCAAAAAAGATATTTGACGATTCTAAAATTGAATCTCACTCAGCTTTAACACCAACATACAAAATTCCCGATGCGTCAAAGCTTACACCTGACGAAATGAAGGTATACTCAACTGTATTTCGTCGTTTTGTTGCAGTATTTTGTGCTGAAGATTGTATTGTTGAACGCAGTGAAATCACAATTAAGGTTGGAGATTACGAAGAATTTTCTATCAAAGGAACTGTTATTCTTCAGCAAGGTTGGACTAAATATGATGATTACAATCAAAAAGATAAGATTTTACCCAAGCTTTCAAAGGGGGATATTGTAAATATTAACTTTAGACCAATCGAAAAAGAAACGGCTCCTCCCCGTCATTATACTATTGAAACCTTAAACAATTACTTAAAAAATCCCTTTAAGGATGATAAAGCCGCAATTGATGAAAAGGCGCAAAATGAAGATGCAGAAGCAGTTGATGATGCTGAAGATTATAAGGCTATTTTCGAAGGCCTTGAATTAGGCACTGAAGCAACTCGAACCGGAATTATAGACAACGCGCGCAACAGTCAATATATTCATCTTAATAAGGACGTTTATACGATATTACCAGGTGGTATATTTATGATCGAATCTTTGATGAGAATGAACATAAATATGGACAAGTATAAGACTAGTCAATTAGGTCAAGCTCTTAAGCGAGTTTACCGTGGTGAAATCGCTATTGATGATGCAATTAAGCTTACCGAAGAAGAATTATCGCAAATCTTTGGTTCAAAAGACACACCGCTTGAATTAGATACTGACAATGGGTTTGTTGGTGATTTTATTGGTAAGTGTCCCCTTTGCAACGGAGACATAAAACGCACTAAATTTGGATACGGTTGCTCTAATTACAAAGAAGCAGGCTGTAAATTTTCAGTTAGCAGCTACATTTTAGGACGTTCAATTTCAAAATCAAATATAGTTATGCTATTAAATACCGGAAAAACCTCGAAGATTCAAGGATTTACATCTAAAAATGGCAAGAAATTTGATGCATTTTTAAAACTTCAAGAAGACGGAAAGGTAGTCTTCGAGTTTTAACAACAAATCTCCACTTTTTAACACATATTCTGCCACAAAATATACTGTTAGCAAAACAGTTTTATTTGTGCAAAAATTTCCTTTCCAATTTTTTTACTTATGTGATTAAACAATAATAAAAAATGGAAAAAATATACCTGTATTTCAGATAAGACTGCTTACTTATCTGCTTTGGAGGTATTTTATGAGCATCAAAAGAGGAGATATTTTTTATGCAGATTTAAGTCCCGTTGTTGGGTCTGAGCAAGGTGGACTAAGACCTGTTTTAATAGTACAAAATGACATCGGAAATAAATACAGTCCTACCGTTATAGCTGCTGCTATTACATCAAAAATGGGTAAAACTCATTTGCCCACACATATAGATATTCATGCAAGCGGTGTTGGATTGGCTAAGGATTCAGTTGTTCTATTAGAACAAATTCGCACGATTGATAAGCAACGTTTAAAAGAAAAAATGGGACACTTGGATGACTTCACTATGAACGAGGTTAATTCGGCAATTGCTGTTAGCTTTGGGCTTAACAACAGTGCTATATTAAATGAATAACTTAAGTAGTTTATATAGGAGATTTTTAAATGAAATTTACTCAAAATTATAATGTACGTTGGCACGATACCAATGCAAATAGAGAAATGACCCCTTCTGCTATATTGACATTGATGCAAGAAACAACAAACAAACATATACAGACTATATATCCAACTCTTGAATATATTCGTGACGAGCTTCATCAAGCATTTATTCTTTCAAAGGTATATATGCGCTTTTATGAGCCTGCATATGCATATGATGATATTACCGTTGAAACTTGGACGGGTGTAGAATCTAGAGGATTTACCTTCTATAGAAGCTTTGCGGTAAAGAAAGGTAATAAAACTATAGCTGATGCCTTAACTTTATGGTGTTTGGTAGATACCTTAAATCAAAAATTGCTGCCTGTTAGTAAATTTGAAAACAATTTTGTAGATGAACCCTCTATAAATATTGATATGCCTCGAAAAATCAAGTTTCCTGCTGATGTTGAGTTAGAATTTGTTGGCAATAGAAAAATTGTTTATAGTGATATTGATTATAATAAGCATATGAATAATACACATTATCCCAGTATGCTTATTGATTTTCTTCCAAGCCCCGAAGATTTCAAGGTTACTGAGCTTATGCTTTCATTCATTAAGGGCGCAATTTACAATGACGAAATTAAAATACATAGATCTTATGAAGATAATGTATTCTATTTTAAGACATTCAATTCAGCTCAAAACACTTGTCTTGAAGCTTTTCTTAAAACCGAGCCCCAAAATTCACAAATTAAATAGTAATATTTTACCTCCGTTTAGCATATAGTTTAACGACTATAAAAAAACGGAGGTTGAATTTTTATGAAATCAATTAAATGGGGCTCAGTATTACTTTTGTTGGCGGTTATTGCCGTTGCAATTTTTCTTGGTGGAAAACAAATTAATTCTACAATTGAAAGCACGATAAAAGCTAATTATCAATCTGAAATCGACACTTTAAAAGAAAAAATCAACAAACAATCAGAATTGATAAATTCAATAATCAACATCAACAATAAAGAAAACTCTAATACAAGCACAAACCAAATTGTTAGCACCACAACAACAAAGCCAACCGCAACCACCAAACCAAGCACTGATAATAGCAGCGCTTCAGAATTTGAATATTTAAAAGAAAACGGGGGCATAACAATTACAAAATACATTGGAAAGTCCACGTCGGTTCAAATTCCCAATAAAATTGAACAGCTACCTGTAGTTAAAATAGGCGAAAACGCGTTTGCTAACACTAAGGTTAAGAGTGTAACACTTCCCTCAGCATGTGAAGAAATTGATTGGTTTGCTTTTTACGGATGCTATGCTTTAACTACAGTATATATTTCTTCCAACGTTAATTCCATAGGTTATGGAGCCTTTGATTCATGCTCAAAATCTTTAACTATTTACTGTGAATCAAATTCTTTTGCGCAAAAATATGCGCAAAGCTTTGGAATTTCATATGAATTATATTAAAAAATCCGTCAGCAACCGCTGACGGATTCTATTTTTTATTTTTCGAGCATTTTTTTAATTGCTTCAAGAGATTCATCACTAATATGATGTTCGATTTTACATGCATCATCACTTGCAGTTTCATTTGAAACACCTATTTTAACAAGAAATTCAGTTAAAATTTTATGTCTTTCATATATTTTTTCAGCAACAACGATGCCCATATCAGTAAGTGAAAGATGTCCGTTTTTATCAACAACAACATGCCCACTTTTCTTTAAAATTCCAAGAGCTCTGCTTACACTGGGTTTAGAATAGCCCATATATTCGCAAAGATCAATTGCTCGTATGGATTTTCCCTGTCTTGAAAGCACTAAAATGCTCTCAAGATACATTTCTCCTGATTCATACAAACTCATAGTGCCCTCCTTACATATTAATAATCTTATTTGCAATAGATTCAGCATCAAGTCCAAAAGATTTGTATATATCCTTACCGTATTGATCGGCAAAGGTATCTTCAAGCGCAATTATTTCTATTTTTTTGTTAGACATTATTGGCTGAGCTCTTAATTTTTCGAAAAGCATCATACCAAATCCACCAGCTTTAATTTCCTCTTCAAGAGTTACAATGCTTATTGACTTTTGAGGTAAAATTGAAATTATATCTTCAAGCAAATCATTGTATGGCATAATTCTTTCAACCAACACTATACCAAGATTATATTTCTTGTTTTTAAGAATTCCTTTTGCTTTAATTGCTTCAACGGCTATTGCTCCATGAGTTATGATAATGCCGTCAAGTGAATTTGAGTCGTTGAAATTTACTTTTATGCCTATATTTCTAGCGCCATTACTGTAAAATTCTTTTACTATATCTTCTCTTTCTTCACCTTTGTTGTATCTAATTGCACATGGGCTAGCTATGTCTTTAGAAATCATTAATGATTGATGCAATACGTCATAAGTAGCTGGTGAAAATAAAGTTATATTAGGCACTTGTGAGAGCATTGCAACGTCATAAATTCCGTGATGTGTAGCACCGTCAGCGGAATTAAGACCAGCTCTATCTATACATAATCTAACCGGCAAATTTTGCAAAGCCATATCATGAATAATTTGATCATACGACCTTTGCAAGAAGGTTGAATACACAGCAAAATAAGGCTTTATTCCTTCAGCAGCTAAACCGCTAGCAAACGTTAAACCGTGCTCTTCAGCAATGCCAACATCAAAGGTTCTATTGGGGAATTTCTCAGCAAATTCGCAAAGCCCCGTACCATCGAGCATGGCGGCTGTGATTGCACAAATTTTGCTATCACTTTCACCTAATTCAACCATATACTTACCAAACTCATTTGAAAAGTTTGTTTCTTGTATTTTTGATGTTTTAGGAGAAATACCGTGATATTTGCCTGGATTTTGTTCGGCGGGCTCATATCCCTTTCCCTTTACTGTATTAACGTGTACAATTACACTTTCATTACAAGTCTTGGCAATTCTCAAAGCATCCTCTAATTGCTTCTCATTATGACCATCAATAGGACCAATATAGAACATACCGAGGTTTTCAAAATAGTTAGAACCATAAAGCATATCTTTAATTCTCTGCTTTAAATTTTTCAAAATCTTGAAAATGGGTTTACCAATAAGTGGAATTGATGTTATTATTTTTCGGGTTATATTTTTGGTATTTACATATCCCTTGCGCAAACGCAATTTTGTAAGTACCTTTGCGAAACTGCCAATATTCTTAGATATTGACATTTCGTTTTCATTTAAAATAATTACAAGTCTAAGCTTTCTTTCACAGTTATTTAAAGCTTCGTGTACCATACCTCCGGTAAATGCTCCATCTCCAAGCACTACTACTGTCGTTGCATCATTACCAAGAAGCTTATCCGCCTGTGCAAAACCAAGTCCTGCTGATATTGAGGTAGAGCTATGTCCTGCACCAAAGCAATCTGATTCACTTTCACTTCTCTTGGTAAAGCCACTAAGACCGCCCCCTTGACGAAGCTCATCGAATCTCTCTTTTCTTCCGGTAATAATCTTATGAACATAACTTTGATGTCCTACGTCGAAAATCAGGTGATCCTTTGGTACATCAAATACTCTATGGATTGCAAGGGTGAGCTCAACAGCCCCAAGATTTGATGCAAGATGTCCACCGTTTGTTTCAACCTTTTCTACTAAAAACTGTCTTATTTCCTCAGCAAGAGGATTAATTTCATCCTCCTGCAAGTTTTTAAGATCTGCAGGAGAATTGATTTTGTCAAGATATTTATAATCTGCCATATAATTCTCCAAATATAGTATATCTATATTATTATACCATTAATTTATTTTTTTTCAATACTTATTGCAAAAAAAGAGCTTGGAATTTTCCAAGCTCTTTAAAATCAAATTATTCAGCCAAGGGCTTCATTGTTGGGAACAACAATACGTCACGAATTGATGCAGAATCAGTAAGAAGCATTACAAGACGGTCAACACCAAAGCCAAGACCACCTGTGGGAGCAAGACCGTATTCGAGAGCTGTTACGTAATCGTAATCAACCTCAGCATTACAGTTGGGCTCATCCTTCTTCTTAGCAGCAACCTGCTTTTCAAAACGTTCCTTCTGATCGATAGGATCATTAAGCTCGCTAAATGCGTTACCAAATTCAGTAGCATTGATAAAGTATTCAAATCTTTCTGTGAATGCAGGATCATCAGCCTTACGCTTAGCAAGAGGGCTATTTTCTACGGGATAATCATAGATAAATGTGGGCTGAATAAGATGCTCTTCAACGTAAGCATCAAAGAATTCAACAAGCACAGTACCCTTAGTTGCATTTTGAGGAACTTCAACGTGATGTTCTTTTGCGCATGCTCTTGCTTCTTCATCTGACTTCCAATCATAGTAATCAACACCAGCATACTTCTTAACTGCCTCAACCATAGTAAGTCTTTCCCACTTAGACATATCAATTTCCTTGCCTTGATATGTAATAAGAGTAGATCCACAAACCTTTTCAGCAAGCATCTTGTTCATTTCTTCTACAAGATCCATCATTCCCTTGTAATCGGTGAATGCCTGGTAGAGTTCAATTGAAGTAAATTCAGGGTTATGCTTTGTATCCATACCTTCATTTCTAAAGATACGTCCAACCTCATAAACCTTGTCCATACCGCCAACAATAAGTCTCTTAAGATAAAGCTCAGTTTCGATACGAAGGTACATATCCATATCAAGTGTATTATGATGTGTCTTGAAAGGACGAGCACTTGCACCAATTTCAAGAGGAACAAGAATAGGTGTATCAACCTCAAGGAATCCCTTACCATCGAGATATTCTCTAATGTACTTAAGGATAAGGCTTCTCTTAACGAATGTATCCTTAACCTCAGGATTCATAATAAGGTCAACGTATCTTTGTCTATATCTAAGATCAGTATCTCTCAAACCATGGAATTTTTCAGGAAGAGGAAGCAAGCTCTTCGCAAGAAGTTCAATGGAATATACGTGAACAGAGATTTCTCCTCTACGAGTAAGAAATACCTTACCACTTACACCCACGATATCACCGATATCCCACTTTTTATATTGTTCGAATGCTTCTTCTCCAATATCATTGATACGAATATAGCACTGAATTCTTCCCTTGCCGTCCATAACGTCGATAAAGTTAGCCTTACCCATATCACGACGGCTCATAATTCTACCTGCAATTTTAACTTCTTTTTCATTGTATTCATCAAAATTATTCTTGATGTCTACACTATAAGTATCAAAATCGTATTTTACCTTTTGGAAGGGGTCGTTACCTGCTTCCTTGAGTGCGGAAAGCTTATCTCTTCTTATCTGAAGTATGGAATTGAGTTCCTTTTCTTCATCAAGAGCAACAACTTCTTCATTGATGTTATTAATATCTGCCATTTTAACCTCCAAAAAGGATTATTTTCTAGTTACTTCAAGAACAGTCATTGTGATTGTTCCTGCAGGAGCTTCAACAACAACTTCAGCGCCAGCACTCTTGCCCATAAGAGCATGACCGATGGGAGACTGGTCAGAAATTTTACCGCAAAGAGGGTCAACTTCGTTAGAACCAACGATGCTATATTCAATTTCTTCGTTAAATTCCTTATCTAATACCTTAACAGTTGAACCGATACTTACAACACTTGAATCGATTTTTGTTTCGTCGATAATAAGGGCATTATCAATAAGTGCCTGAAGTTCAAGAATTCTTGCTTCGTTTTGAGCCTGCTCGTTTCTAGCAGCATCGTATTCAGAGTTTTCAGAAAGGTCACCGAATGAACGTGCAGTAGCAATAGCTTCCTTAATTTCTTCACGTTTTACAGTTTGACGTTCTCTAAGTTCTGCCTGAAGAGCTTCAAAGCCCTCTTTTGTGTATAACATTTGTTTTGCCTTTGCCATAATTAAAATCTCCTATCAAAATAAATTAATCATTTAAAACTGAAACAGCTGTTTGAAGCTGATTATCAATATCTTCAGTAAGTTTATAAAAGTGTGTATCAAGAGCTACGCCCTCAAGTTCAACTGCATAATCAGGGGTAATACCAATACCTCCGTCATATCCTTCACCACTAGGTGGGAAATGAAGCTTAGTTGTAAGTTTAAGTGCTCCGTGATATTCATTGCCGTAATAGCTAAGCGAAATAACGCTTTGAATGCTTCCTTTACCGTAGGTTTTTACTCCAACAACCTTTGCCATACCATTATCGCGAAGTGCTGCAGTGAAAATTTCGGCTGAGCTTGCGGAATTTTCATTTGCAAGAACAACGAAATTATAACCACTGTATTTTCCAATATCGCTATTCGTGACGTTACAAGTAACATAATCTGAATCACCGGTATAAGTTACAGTATTAACCTTAGTAACAGAAACATTACCTTGATGGTCTTTTGTGGAGAGCACTATGTCATCCTTTTGTAATAAAGTACTAAGAACCGCAACAACAGATGCTACATCTCCACCGGGATTATTTCTAACGTCAAATACAAACTTATCGCATCCCTGCAAAATCAAAGAATCCATACACTCTTTGAACTGAGTTGGGGTGGTCAAGTCAAATTGACTGATAGAAATGATGCCAACCTTATCGTTAGCTATAGATTTTTTACCAGTTACGGATAAAGTTTTAACCTTAGCTCTTTGGATTTTCATATCCATAGAGGTGCCATCTCTATCAATTACAAATTCGGCATATGTGTTTTCAGGTCCCTTAAGACATGAAACAGCATATTCAAAGGTTTCATAACAAGCAACATTATTTATTTCTTCATCACTATATCCAGGATAGATTGTTTTTACTTTTTCTTTATTTTCGGCAACTATATCTGCAAGTGATTTTGTTTCGCCATTAACAACAATATGAGTGACCTTATCTCCAACTAAAAGATTGCTTTGAGCAGGTGAATCTGGCATTATGAGGATAATTTCCATAAAATATTCGCTGTAATCGAATATTACTTGAACACCAACACCGTAAAGATCGCCATTATTTTCCTGCTGCTTTAATTCAATCTCCTCGGGAGTATAGAACATAGCATATTTATCACCCGTAGCTTCAACGTATGCACGAATAGCCGCAAGCATAGCGGTTTCATAGTCTACTTCAAAAATTGAAAAATTCTTAAATAATGCATCAACTAAATAGAAAGTGTTGGCGTAATCAATAGGCTCATTGTTATCAGGATTTTGAATGTTATTCTGACCTTTAACAGTCGTTGTTGTTGTTGTAGAACCAATATAGTTATTTGCTAAACAAGACGAGATTGAAACAACCAATGCAAGAAGAAGAATTAACGCCAATATGGATATTAATATTTTCTTATTCATTTTAATCTCCATTTCTATATGAAATTATGTAATCACATAAGACAAGACTAAGCGAAACGGCAAAATTCCGTTTCGCTTAAATTCAAGTTCAGATCAATATTTCGTAGAAATTGACTTGAGATATTTCTGAACCATAAGTGCAACCTTGAATGTGATAGCATGTTCAAATTCACGAAGATCAAGGCCGGTGAGCTTACGGATTTTTTCAAGTCTGTAAACAAGTGTATTTCTGTGTACAAAAAGCTTTCTTGAAGTTTCGGAAACGTTAAGATTATTTTCAAAGAAACACTGAA
This sequence comes from Eubacteriales bacterium, assembly GCA_045637205.1. Lineage (GTDB taxonomy): Bacteria > Bacillota > Clostridia > Oscillospirales > CAG-272 > RGIG4608. Next base: position 22,237 of record JAZTYY010000059.1, read on the forward strand.
TTGTCATAAGAGTTTCTCTGTCAAGAGTATCAAGGCTACCCTTTTTGAATACTTCCTGAAGGAACATCTCACACATTGTTGTAGGAAGCTGATAAATAAGTCTTCCAATGCCGAGATTTTCATAGCTGATGATATTCTTTTCAGTTTCGAATACCTTACCAACATCAAGAGCAACCTGAGCTTCTTTATAAGCTCTTGCAAGATCCTTAATGTTATCAACAATAGTAGATACACCAATAGAAACCTTTGCATAGTATTCATTATTAAGAGTATTTACAATACCCGCAGCCATCTTTTCGATATCGCGAGACTCAGTGCCAGGCTTAATATCCTTAACAAGAACAACGTCCTGTTCACCAACACTGATTATGTAGTCCTTAGATTTATCAGGGAACATATTCTGAAGCATTTCGAAAGGCATCATATCTGTTCTGCCATAGAACTTAATAAGGAATACAATGCGAACCTCTTCAGTATTAAAATGGAGCTCTTTACTCTTGATATATATGTCACTGGGAAGAATATTATCAAGAATTATGTTCTTGATAAATGAACCCTTATCATATTTTTCATCATAAAGATTTTTGATATTGGCAAGAGATACAACAAGGATTTTTGCAACCTTCTCCGCCATTTTGTCGTCACCTTCAACAAACACAAAATATTCTGATCTTGTACCTGCTGTAAGGGGGCAATATGTATTACCCATCAAGGTAAACATTTTTGCGGAATATGAAGTTTCTTCAGCAACACCTTGAATTACTTCACCAATTTTTGTGAGCTCGGAGCAAGCAACCATAACACCGTTTTCATCAACTACACCGATAACACGGTCAACTGCATCCTTCATCTGGTGAACTACACCCTGAAACAATCTGTTAGACATAAATAACCTCTCAATTATAAGTATAATATATGTTTAAAAGTTTTTTGTACATACTGTACTATATTATACTACAGTTTTTGTTATTTTTCAATAGGTTTTTTGATATTTTCTCTAAATTTTTTAATTTTTTTTGTGCTTTTTAGCAATAATGACGATATATATTCCCAATTATTGTAATTCAAACTCATAAACTAAGCAGCTAAGCGCAAAAATAGCTGCAGTTTCAGCTCTTAATATTCTTTTGCCAAGGCCAACAGAATTAAAGCTACATTTTTCCGCAAGCATTGCCTCGTTAGCTGAAAAACCACCCTCGCTGCCAATAATTACTGCAATATCGTTAATTATATGTTCAGCGCGAAGCTTTTGTATAACCTTGCCAATGGGTTCAGTTCCCTCACCTTCATAACAAAACAAGACCGTATCACAAGAAGATGCTTCGTTAAGCATTTCTTTAAAAGATATAGTTCCCTTTACTTGAGGTATTATTCCCCTGCCGCACTGTTTTGCAGCTTCAACGGCAATTTTATTTCTACGCTCGGTTTTTCTATTTTCGGCATCCTTCTTAACTTTAACGACACAAAAATCACTTTCAAACGGAGTAACGTCATACACGCCACATTCAACCGATTTTTGAATTATAAAGTCAAGCTTATCACCCTTGGGTAATGCTTGATATAAATGAATTCTAACCGGACTCTCAGTTTGTGATAACTGTTTAGAAAGTATTTGAGCCTTAACGTATGTATCAGCAAACACCTCAAGAACACAGTCATATTCATATTTATCATTATCGGATACAGTAATATGCTCGCCAATGGCCATTCTCAATGACCTTGAAATGTGGTGCGCATCCTCACCGGTAATAGTAACGTACTGATCTTCAATTTGATTTTGATTAACAAAAAATCTTGGCATAATTACTCCTATTCAAAAGATTTCTTACAACTATTTATTATACTATATAAGCATGCATTTGTCAAAGACTTTTTAAAAAAATAAAGGCACAAATTTCTTTGTGCCTTTTAAATATGCTATTTAAAATTTGCTTATGCCTTAATAACTTCAGCTGCGCTCTTTGCAAGACCAGCAAGACTCTGAATTTCGGAAGGAATAAGAATTGTGTTGGAATCGCCCTGACCAACTTCAGCAAGAGCTTCAAGACTCTTAATAGCAAGAACTGCCTCAGAGGGTTCGGAAGCGTTAACCATCTTGATACCTTCAGCTGTAGCCTTCTGTACCAAAAGAATCTTTTCAGCTTCACCTTCACCTTCACAAATTTCAGCTTCTCTCTTACCTTCAGCTTCAAGAATTGTCTTCTGCTTCTGTGCTTCAGCAGCAAGGATTGTAGCCTGCTTTTCACCTTCAGCAACAAGAATTGCAGCTTTTCTCTTACCTTCAGCTTCGATAACTGCAGCTCTACGTTCACGTTCAGCAACCATCTGCTTTTCCATTGCATCTCTAAGGTTGCAATCGCTGATGATGATGTTCTTAATTTCAACGCGATTTACTCTAATACCCCAAGCGTCTGTAGCTTCGTCAAGAACAACTCTCAACTTAGCGTTGATTGTTTCTCTTGATGTAAGAGTCTGGTCGAGTTCGAGTTCACCAATAAGGTTACGAAGTGTTGTAGCAACAAGGTGTTCAATAGCCTGGATAGGATACTTGTGACCGTAAACAAAAAGCTTAGGATCAGTAACCTGATAGAATACTACTGATTCAACGCTCATTCTAACGTTATCCTTTGTGATAACATGAAGAGCCTTGGGGGCATTAATGATTGGGGAATATCCATTATCAAAATGAACGCGCTCATCAGTCTTGTTAACGGGATAACTTTCATGATTGAACTTTTCACCAACTACGAGAATCTGCTCTCTAAGGTCGATAGAAGCGCCTCTCTTTCTTTCGATGAAAGGAATCTTGATGTGAAGACCTGTGTGCCATGTTCTGGAATAAACACCGAGTCTTTCCATTACATGAGCTTCAGATTCGGGAACGATTCTAACGTGTGACAATACGAGAATAAATACAAGCAAGCATACTGCTAAAAAAAGAAAAATTAAACCTGACATATCTTATTTATCCTCCTTATCTTTCTCTTGAACAAACGAGCTTTGCGCCCTCTACGTAGTGAATAACAACGATTGTACCTTCTTCGATATGATCGTTTTCGTTAACTGAACGTGCACTCCAAACATTGCCCTTGTATTTAACAAGGCCTTTGCCGTGGATATTGGAAATGTCTTCAACAACAAGACATCTCTGACCGATAAGAGCTCTAATATTAGCCTTACCTTTTCTAATTCTTGTGTCTGAATTAACCTTACCAGCAATCAAATACCAGATGAGAGGCACTGCAATAACGATAGCAGCAACCAACACCTGAAGGAAGATGCTTAAGTAAATGTCACTTGTCAAAACCAAAGAAATTACAAGTGCTGCAATAGAAGCACCTGATGCGGGGATACCGAATTTTGCATCACCCCAGATTGAGTAGAGTACGGAGCCGATCAACAAAACCGCCCAAATACCCGTAAAAACATAAGCAAGCGTAAGCATATATTGTTCTCCTTACATATATATAGATTTTGGAATAAATTGGAAAGCCAATTCACCCAATATTATGTTTCATCCTATCTTAACACATTTTTCTAATGTTGTCAATATCGTTTTTCATTTTTTTGCAGAATTTTTTATATTTTTGCAAAAAATCTTGTTTATTTTTTAAAAATGTGATACAATTAGAAAAAAGTATATATTTTAGTCTACATTTGTTATTAATTTATCCTATATGGAGGTGAAATTTTGAACACCGAAAAAAATAAAATTCAAAAAGAATCAAAAAGTAGCAAGTCGTCTTTTCACGAATGGTTTGATTCGATCTTGCGCGCGTTAATTTTTATATTGATACTTTTAAGCTTTTCCTTTAGAGTTTGCACCGTTGAGGGTGACTCTATGAACAACACACTTCAGGATGATGAGCAGCTTGTGTTATTTAATTTGTTTTATACTCCCAAGGAAAATGACATTATCGTTTTCCATCAAACAGGAGATCATCTTAATGAGCCATGCGTTAAAAGAGTTATCGCCACGGGTGGTAAATGGGTGAAAATAGATTACGACACTCGTAACCTCTACGTTTCAGATGATAATATATTTAATGAAGATGATATCGTTGATGAATCCTCTTATGCATATTTTTCAAATGGAAGATACAACGCCACCGGCACACTAATAAAACAAGTTCCCGAAGGTTATCTTTTTGTTATGGGTGACAACCGAAACAATTCAACCGACAGCCGTTCCCCAATCATTGATTTAGTTGATGAAAAAACGGTGCTTGGAAAAGTAATATTCAGAACTTCCCCTTCCGATAAATTCGGATTTGTAAAATAATTATATCAAAAGGAACAAAATCTATGCCATCAGAACAAATACAGTGGTTTCCCGGTCATATGGCGAAAACTCGTCGAATGATAACCGAAAACCTTAAGAACGTTGATATTGTAATAGAAATACTTGATGCAAGAATTCCAAAAAGCTCAAGAAACCCTGAAATTGCAGCAATGACTGCTCAAAAGCCAACTATTCTTCTTTTGAACAAATCAACTCTTGCCGACCCGGAAATGACAAGAAAATGGTGTGAGTATTACACCAATGATCAAACAATTTGTATCACAACCGATTGCGTTAGTGGTATGGGCATCAACAAAATAAAAGATGCGGTTAACACAGTTCTTGCCGAAAAGATTCAGCGCTATGAATCCAAGGGCATGACGGGTAGAAAGCTTAAAGCTATGATTGTCGGCATTCCCAACGTAGGAAAATCTTCCCTTATTAATAAGATATGCGGTTCAAAAAAAGCCAAAGTTGAAAATCGTCCCGGTGTAACCGTTGACAAGCAATGGGTTGACACCAATATTGGTCTTTTGCTTATGGATATGCCCGGTGTACTTTGGCCTAAATTCGACGATAGAACCATTGGTGAGAATCTTGCACTCACAGGCGCCATTAAAGACAAAATACTTGACATCGAATCCCTTGCTATAGTTCTCTGCTCTCGTTTAAGATACCAATATCCTGAAATGCTTTCAACAAGATACAAGCTTGGTGACATTTCTGCATATGAAAGTCTTACCGACCTTGAACTGTTTGAGCTTATCGGTAAAAAGCGCGGATTTTTAATCAGCGGTGGTGAAATAGACTACGAAAGAACAGCTAATATGCTTCTTGAGGAATTTAGAAGCGCTAAAATTGGAAAAATCACACTTGATAGGATTTAATTATGTTAGAATATAAAATTGAAGAATCCCTTTTAGAGCAAGGATATAAATTTGTTTGCGGTGTTGATGAGGCGGGCAGAGGTCCGCTTTGTGGCCCAGTTGTTGCTGCAGCATGCATTCTCCCCATGGGATTGTATATCGAAGGACTAAATGATTCTAAAAAGCTCTCTCCCAAAAAGAGAAAAGAAGTTTTCAATAAAATTAAAGAGCATGCTATCGCCTATTGCATAGCTGAAGCAAGCGTTGAAGAAATAAATGAGCTTAACATTTTGGAAGCTGATATGCTCGCAATGCGTCGAGCAGTTGAAGGATTGCAAGTTAAGGCTGATTTTGCTATTATCGACGGAAATATTAGCCGTGGCTTCCCCATTCCAACCATGACCGTTATCAAGGGTGATGCCACAAGCCCAAGTATTGCTGCTGCATCCATCCTTGCAAAAGTTACCAGGGATGAAATGTGTGAGCAGATGGATAAGGACTATCCACAATACGGAATTGGCAAGCACAAGGGTTACGGCACAAAACAGCATATGCAGGCTCTTCGTGAGTTTGGCGCTTCCCCAATTCATCGAAAAAAATTTATTCGATTCTTGGATGAAGAATAATATGAAAAATACAACAAACGTCGGCAGATACGGTGAAAATATTGCTTGTGAGTATCTTAAAAAGCAAAAATTCAAGATTTTAGAGCAAAATTATTTTGCTTCGCACAATGAAATTGACATCATTGCCGAAAACAAACAATATATTATATTTGTTGAAGTGAAAACTCGTTCATGCGCAAGCAACCTGGAGTTAAGCTTTGGCTCACCTGCCTCGGCAGTTACTTATTCAAAGCAAAAAAGAACACTAATGGCTGCTCAGACATATTTACTTGAGCATCCAAGCAAAAAGATTCCAAGACTTGATGTAATAGAGATTTATCTCAACAAAAACGATAAAACAGTATTAAAAATCAATCATATTGAGGATGCATTCGGTAACTAAAATGAATTTATTTGACCTTCACTGCGATACAGCAACTCGCCTTTTGGCCGAAAATCAAAAATTGCATGACAACAATTTACACATATCATTAAAAAAATCGGAGTATATTGATACCTATGCTCAAGTTATGGCTGTTTGGACTGAATATAAACTTACTGACGAGCAAGGTTATAATAGATTTTTTGAGGTTGTAAAAAACCTTGATAATGAAATCAAGGAAAATAGCTACATTACTCAAAGAGTTACAAATTCAGAGGAGCTTATATCGTGCATTAATAATGGTAAACGACCTCTTATTCTTGCAGTTGAGGATGCACGTATACTTAATAATGACATCTCAAGACTTAATGTTTTACATCAAAACGGGGTTAAGCTGTTAACTCTTAACTGGTATGGTGAAACCTGCATTGGTGGTGGACACGATACTAATATTGGTCTTTCTGATTTTGGTAAATCAGTTGTTAAAAAGTGCTTTGAAATCGGTATTATTCCCGACATTTCACATTGTTCATTCAATGGTGCTGAAAAGACACTTGAGTTAGCTACCGAAAACAATAGACCTATAATTGCAACACATTCAGACTCATACTCAATAAATCCCCATTCGCGTAATTTGAGAGATGATCACTTTATTGCAATCACTAAACTTGGAGGCTTGGTTGGAGTTAATCTTTGCCCTGCACATCTTTCATCAAACGAAAATGCTAACATAACGGATATTATGAAACACATCGAGCATTACCTCTCACTTAGTGGTGAAAACACTATTGCTATGGGTGGTGATCTTGACGGTACAGACTTGCCTAATGGATTTAATGGAATTGATGACATTGGCAAAATAGCTGATGAAATGCAGCGTTTGAATTATAACGATGAATTAATAGAAAAAATATTGTACAAAAACGCTTTTGATTTTTTCAAAAGGAATATTTAATTGGAGAAATATATGAAGTTTCAAAGCACAAGAGATACAAAAGCAACTGAATATAGTGCTGCGCAGGTTATAAAACAAGGAATCGCTAACGACGGTGGGCTTTTCGTTCCTAAAGATATACCTATGCTTTCTAAAGAGGAGATACTTTCTTACTGTTCTCTTCCATATTCCGAATTGGCAGCAACTATTCTATCAAAATTTTTAACTGATTTCTCTTATGAAGAAATTTTAGAGGATTGCAACAATGCTTACTCATGCACATCCTTCTCAAATGAAATATGTCAATTGGTAAAAGTAGATGAAAACACATATTCTCTTGAGCTTTGGCATGGTCCAACCTGTGCATTTAAAGATATGGCACTTCAAATTATGCCTAAATTACTTTCAAGGTCATTAATAAAGACCAACGAAAACAGAACGGCACTTGTACTCGTTGCAACTTCCGGAGATACCGGTAAGGCTGCTCTTGAGGGTTATAAAGACGTTCCTCAGGTGCAAATTTGTGTATTCTACCCCAATAATGGAGTTAGTACAGTTCAAGAATTGCAAATGACTACTCAGACAGGTCACAACGTTAACGTTTATGCCGTTGATGGTAATTTTGATGATATTCAAACAGGTGTTAAACGAATTTTCAACGACCAAGAAATAGCTGCCGATTTAAATAATCAAGGATACGTGCTTTCAAGTGCAAATTCAATAAATTTTGGACGTCTTGCTCCTCAAATTGTGTATTACGTAAAGTCATATTGTGATCTTTTAAAACAAAATAAGATTGAATTTGGTGAAAAAATTAACGTATGCGTTCCAACAGGCAATTTTGGTAATATTCTTGCGGCATATATAGCAAAGCTTATGGGGGTGCCAATTGAAAAGCTCATTTGCGCATCAAATTCAAATAATATTTTGACTGATTTTCTTAACACTGGAAGATATGACAGAAACCGTGATTTCTATCTTACAATGTCACCTTCAATGGATATTCTCATTTCAAGCAATCTTGAAAGACTTCTCTATTTTGTTTCGGGTGTTGAAGATACCTGTGATTACATGAAGAAATTATCCGAAGATGGTGCATATCAAGTTAATCCACAAATCAAAGCAAAGATAGATAGTAATTTTGTCGGTTATTTTGCCGATGAGATTGATACTTGTGCAACTATCAAAAAATATTATAACGAAAACAATTATCTTATGGATACACACACGGCTGTTGCATTTTCATCCCTTGAAAAATATCGAAATGAATCAAAGGATAATACAATAACAGTTGTGGCTTCGACTGCAAGTCCATATAAATTCGCTAAAAATGTTTACGGTTCTATATTTGGCGAAAATAATTTCGATGACCTTGAAATTTTATCAAAGTTATCCGAAAATACAGGCTCTAAAATACCTGAACCATTATATGAGCTTGATAAAAAACAAGTCAATTTTAACGGTTTGACAACACCTGACGGTATGCATGCTGAGGTTTTGAAATTCATAAAGAAATAAGCATACCTCTTTCGAGATATGCTTAAATAGAATTTTCTAAAATTATTCAGTTCTATTTTTGAAGGTTGTGCAAAGTGTTTCCCTGCTTACTTCAGCTTGGCTGGGTCCTACCTTAATGTGACCTGCTGTGCAGTGACCTTCACCAGTGTGGTATTGACAAGTAATTACATCACAAGTAATACCCTTAATTACGTTTTTGGAATTGTTACAACAATTTCTTTCGTTATTCATTATATACTCCGTTCCGCCTTTTACGGCTCGTTTTTTGAGAGTAACCCCTCATAATTATTATTTACGCTTTTAGACACCTTATTCACACGAAAGGATTAAATAATGTCATTATACGTTATCTCTGACCTTCACTTGTCCACCAACGAAACAACAAATAAGTCCATGGAAAAATTCGGGACAAAATGGAAGGATTATCACCAAAAGCTTGAAAAATATTTTAAAGCTATCATTAATGATGACGACACAATTGTTATTCCTGGTGATATTTCTTGGGCTATGACTCTTGAAGAGGCAAAATCCGATTTCAAGTTTCTGGATTCTCTTCCTGGCACAAAAATAATCGGTAAAGGAAATCACGATTTTTGGTGGTCAACTGCCACTAAAATTCATACGTTTTTCGAAGAAAACGATATTAAAACAATTAAGCTTTTGCACAACAATGCATACTTACTTGAGGATTGTATTGTTTGTGGTTCTCGCGGTTGGTTTTATGACGAAAAGCAGCAAAAAACAGTTGGTGATGTTGATTACGAAAAAATCGTTGCCCGCGAAGCGCAACGTCTTGAAATTAGCTTAAACGAAGCTATGAAAATCAAGGAAACAAATCCAAATTTGCCAATTCTTGTATTTTTACATTTCCCTCCCGTTTATGCCGATAGTGTATGCGATAAAATATTGGACGTTTTAAAAAAATACAATATCACAAATTGTTATTATGGTCATATACACAATAACTATTCAATTCCAAGACAATTTACTTTTGACTCAATAACTTTCACAATGGTAGCAGCTGACTACCTAAATTTCGCACCAATGCCAATTTTTATCTAATTTTTTGGTGTTTTTGCAAAAAAACCTTGACATTTTGTTGTCAATTATATATAATAAACAATGTATGTTAAAAAATCTGGAGGATTTTAAAATGAATTTAATCAAAAACGAAAAAATCGAAGCTAGCAAGGTTGAACTTCACTTCTCTGTAGAACAGTCTGTGTTTGAAGCTGCAATCGAGCGCGCTTACAAAAAAGAGGTTGGCAAAATTAATATTCCCGGCTTCAGAAAAGGCAAAGCTCCCAGAGCAATGATCGAAAAAATGTACGGTAAGGGCTTCTTCTATGACACAGCCCTTAACGATATTCTTCCCGATGCTTATGAAGCAGCAGTTAAGGAATCAGGTATTGATCCTGTTTCTCAGCCCGAAATCGATGTTCTTTCTATCGATGAAAACGGTGTTGTATTCACAGCTAAGGTTTTTGTTAAGCCTGAAGTTAAAATTGAAAACTACTTCGGTATCGAAGTAACTAAGGAAGTTGCTCCCGTTACTGATGAAGAAATCAACAAGGAACTTGAACTTGTTAGAGAAAGAAATAGCCGTGAAATCGATGCAAACGATCGCCCTGCTGAGCTTGGTGATACAGCTGTTATCGACTTTGAAGGCTTTGTTGACGGTGTTGCTTTCGAAGGCGGCAAGGGTGAAGACTATGCACTTAAGCTTGGTTCTGGCCAGTTTATTCCCGGTTTCGAAGAACAAATCGTTGGCCACAACGTTGACGAAGAATTCGACGTTAACGTTACATTCCCCACAGAATACCATGCTGAAGACCTTGCAGGCAAGGCTTCCGTATTCAAGGTAAAGCTTCACGCTCTTACTAAGGTTGAACTCCCCGAGCTTGATGACGAATTCGCAAAACACGTTTCCGAATTTGACACTCTTGATGAATACAAGGCTGATCTTAAGTCAAAAATCGAAGCAAGACATGAAGCAGCAGCTCAGTCTGCAGTAGATGGTCAGCTTATGGATGCTCTTATTGAAAAGCTTGAAGCTGAAATTCCTGAAGCTATGTACGAATCCGAAGCAGAAAACTTCGTTCGTGACTATGACAACCAGCTTAGAATGCAGGGACTCGATCTCAAGACATACTTCCAATACACCGGCATGACTCTTGAAACACTTCGTGCCCAGTTCCGTCCTCAGGCTGAAAAGCAGGTTAAGGCTAGACTTGCTCTTGAAAAGATTGCTGAACTTGAAAACCTTACTGCTTCCGAAGAAGACATCAATGGCGAATATGCAAGAATTGCTGAAGCATACGGCATCGAAGTTGAACAGGTTAAGGCTTCTATCGACTCCGAATTCATCGCAGCCGATATGAAGGTTAAGCTTGCTCTTGACGCTGTTAAGGAAAAGGCTGTTGTTAAGGCTCCTAAGAAGAAGACTACAAAGAAGTCCGCTCCTAAGACAGAAGCAGCTGAAGGCGAAGAAAAGCCCGTAAAGAAAACAAAAAAAACAACAAAGAAAGCTACTGAAGAAAAAACAGAAGCTTAATTCTCTTTTATAAATTTTAAGGAGGTCATTACCTATGATGAATAATTCACTTGTACCAATGGTTGTTGAACAAACAGGCAGAGGTGAAAGATCCTACGATATTTTTTCAAGACTTCTTAATGACCGCATCATTTTCCTCTCCGATGAGGTAAACGACGCAACAGCTTCCCTTGTGGTTGCTCAGCTTCTCTACCTTGAGGCCCAGGATCCCGATAAAGATATTTCCTTTTACATTAATTCCCCCGGTGGATCAGTTACTGCAGGTATGGCAATCTACGATACTATGAATTTCATCAAGTGTGACGTTTCAACAGTATGTATTGGTATGGCTGCAAGTATGGGTGCATTCCTCCTTTCTGCGGGCGCTAAGGGCAAACGCTTTGCTCTTCCCAACAGTGAGATTATGATTCATCAGCCACTTGGCGGTGCTAAAGGTCAGGCAACAGACATAAAAATTCAAGCAGAACTCATTCTTCGCACACGTGATCGTCTTAATGCGATTCTTGCTAAAAACACCGGCAAATCAATTGAAGATATTGCACGCGATACTGAGAGAGATAACTATATGACTGCCGAACAGGCACTTGCATATGGTCTTATTGATAAGGTTATCGATAAACACGCTTGATAAGAGGTAAATATTATGGCTGAAAATAAAAACGGCCAAGGAAACAGCAATACCTCAAAAAGGTATTGCTGTTTCTGCGGTAGACAGGAAAACCAGGTTAATTTCTTAATTCCCTCTCCTAAGGGAGTGTATATTTGTGATTATTGTGTTACTACTTGCTCAGATATACTTGATGAAGCATTTGCAGATTATTCGGAACACACTGAATCATTTAAGTTTGATGAGCTACCAAAGCCTATTGACATTAAGAAAACCCTTGATGAATATGTAATTGGACAAGATGATGCTAAAATTGCACTCTCAGTTGCAGTTTATAATCATTATAAGCGCATTCTTTCAAAGGCCGAATCTCAAAAAGATAAAGAAGTTGATGGTGTTGAGCTTCAAAAATCCAACGTTCTTCTTATCGGCCCTACCGGTGTTGGTAAAACATATCTTGCCCAGACACTTGCTAAAACTCTTCAGGTTCCATTCGCAATTGCTGATGCTACAACGTTAACAGAAGCTGGTTACGTTGGAGAGGACGTAGAAAATATACTCTTAAAGCTTATTCAAGCGGCTGATTATGACGTTGAAAAAGCAGAAAAAGGTATTATCTATATCGATGAAATTGATAAAATTTCAAGAAGAAGTGAGAATCGTTCAATAACACGTGACGTATCCGGTGAGGGTGTTCAACAAGCACTTTTGAAAATTCTTGAAGGTACTATTGCAAACGTCCCCCCTCAAGGCGGTAGAAAGCATCCCAACCAAGAGTTTATTCAGATTGATACATCAAATATACTCTTTATTTGTGGTGGCGCTTTTGACGGACTTCAAGCTATTATCGAGAAACGTCAAGGAAATAATGTTATTGGCTTCGGTGGTGAGATTAAGAAAAAGAGTGAGAAAAAGAAGGATGGAATCTATAAGGACGTTACTTCACACGATATCGTTAAATATGGTTTAATTCCCGAATTAACAGGACGTATCCCAGTAATCGTTGCTTTATCCGAACTTGATAAATCTGCTTTAACCAGAATCATTACTGAACCTAGGAATTCACTTATTAAGCAGTATACAAAGCTTTTCGAAATTGATAACGTTGAAATTGAATTTGAAAATGAAGCTATTGAAAAAATAGCTGAGCTTGCAATTGAACAAAATACAGGCGCAAGAGGACTTCGTTCAATTATGGAAAGCTTTATGCAAAATATTATGTTTACAGTTCCCTCACGCGATGATATTTCAAAAATTATCATTACAAAGGAAACTGTTACAAACAAATCCGAACCTAAGTATATTCTCAAATAAAATATGGGCTGTTGCATTTGCAACAGCCCTTTTTATTTTAGTTACATCCGCAGCCCTTATCGTTATGCTTCATTTGATGAGGAATTGGTGCAGCTCCACTAGTAAATTCATGTGTTGGGAATTCCATACACTTGAAGATTTCACAAGGATTTTCTTCTGAACGTGACAAACATTCCTTGTCGGGTACTGTATATTCAGTAGCATTAACTAAGAACTGTGCCGTTCTTACAATGCGTACAACCGAGAAAAGTCCAATAGAAACAACAAGAAAACGGTCACCATCGTCGCAAAGTTGACCATTGATATTGCTTGTTACGGTATCAGGAACGTCACAACAGCTGCAGCAGCATACACAATGATGCTCATGCCTTTTCTCAATAATTTTAGCATTGAGTATGATAGGGTCAACTACCTCAACTACTGCTGTAGGCACGTTTCCCTCTGAGCAACAAACATTTTCAGGCATATCACAAAATCCTGATGTTCCATTACTCTTAAATACATTAAGATTGTTTTCTCCACCAAATAAAACTACGTTTTTATCAATTACTGCAACACCGTCGAACTCTTGAACTCTTCCAGGTGTTAAACAAGCTTCAAACGTTAATTTAATATAGAGACGCAAATTCACTGAATAGAATCCTCTATTAAATGCTATAGGATCAACGGTAATGCTGCTCCATGCAATGCATGAGTCTTTTACTCTAATATTGCCTGTTCTTTCAATAATTTCATTTCCAAATGCAGTTAAAAAGACTTGAACATTCTCATAACAATCCCTATCTCTGCACGAATCAAGAACACGATTGGCTTCAATGCACACAGTTTCCTTTCCCGCGCCCAAGCCTGAACAAATAAATCTATTATCCGGCATAAATCTACCCTCCAAAAAAGTTATAGGAAGAAAATACTTTCTTCCTTAACATAATATGCAGAATAAATAACTATGACAACAAATCAAAAAGAAAAGTGTTTTCTCATTCTCTCAAGCGCTCCCTTTTCAATTCGAGAAACCTGGGCTTGAGAAATTCCGATTTCTTGCGCAATCTCCATTTGTGTTTTATTCTTATAAAAACGCATTGTAATAATTTTGTGCTCGCGCTCAGTAAGTGTTTTCAAAGCATCTGCAAGCGCAATATTTTCAAGCCATTTTTCATCACCTGAGGTCACGTCACTTAATTGATCTATAACGTATATTGAATCTCCGTTATCACTATATACTGGCTCATAAAGAGATATAGGCGCAACAATAGCTTCCATTGCTCGAACTACCGCTTCTTTTCTTTCCCCAAGTTTTGCGGCAATTTGCTCCACAGTGGGTTCGTTTTCATTAGATCTTGAAAGCTCTTCGCGTGTATTCAAAGCTTGATATGCCAAATCTCTCATTGACCTACTAATTCTGATACTATTATTATCTCTCAAATATCTCCTTATCTCACCAATTATCATCGGAACAGCATAGGTTGAAAACTTAACGTCAAGTTCAACGTTAAAATTATCAACTGCTTTGATTAAACCAACACAACCGACCTGAAACAAATCGTCAACATTTTCATTTCTATTTATAAATCTTTGGATTATGCTTAATACTAATCTCAAATTTCCGTAAATAAGCTCTTCGCGAGCTGCTAAATCCCCATCTTTACTTTTGAGTAATAGCTCTTTCTTTTTTTCATCACTTAAAACAATTAATTTTGAAGTGTTTACACCACATATTTCAACTTTATTAAAAAACATAATATAACCCCATAAAATCAATATTATATGATAAGTATTGACTTTAATTTGATTTAATTATGCAAAATATAAATGTACAAAATATGGAAAAGCAGCCGACATACATCGGCTGCTTTAAGTATTAATCAATATCTTCGACAACGTTATCGGGTGGATTTTCAAGAACGTGAGGATTTTCAAAAATCTTCTTCATCATTTTGAATGCAGAGGCATAATAGTAACCATCACAAATTCTTTCGTCAGTAACTACCTTCATTTCTATGTATCTATACTTATGAGGATTTCCTTCGTCATCAAGCTTAATTCCAGTTTGCTTAGCACCATAGGAAATAAATATAGGAAGGTTACCAAAATCATAAATATGGTGATAAACAGGTCTAATACCAAGAGATCCCATAGATGTAATAATCATAGAACCGTGGAATGGGCTCAAATTTGTTATTGCCTTTGGCAATAATGCGTAATAGTCAAGCAACTTAATAAGCCAGATGAAGAATCTAAGTAAGAATCTTGGAATATAGTTAAGAACTTTTGCGAACTTTTCGGTATCGTTACCCTCACCATCGCCTTTGTTAGCCATAACTACAGCGTTAAACTTGTCATAAACATCAAAAACTGTGTCAGTGGGTTCAAACTTAACCTTAATACATGCATCTTCAGCATCAAGTGACATTTTCTTTTTAATGGTCATTAATACTTCAATATTATTTCGAGCATAAATAGTTTGACCGCTAACAAAACGGTTAATAGCAGGACGTTGTGATACTACTCTAATATAAGCAGCAATAAACACGTGCAAAAGAGTAAAATTTGTTCTGCCGGCTTTTATTTGTTCCCTACAAAATTTATCAGCCTCAGCAATATTAAGCTTTTCAGTAAAATAGTTTAATGAATCGCTTCTTCTGGGCATAATATAAGGCATCACACGAGAGATTGGATTAATCGTTCTTAATTTTCTACCTTCTTTTCTATCACCTAAGCGGCGACGTCTTTTTTTATCAGCCATGATTTTCTCCTTACAATTCACAAATGAATATATTCATTATTTTTGCATAAAGATGCAAATTGTTAAAGTAATTCAACAACGCATATATTATAACACATTACGTCTTATTTAGCAATAGCATTATATAATTTTTGTTAAAATTATACTATTTATGCAAGTTATTGCGAATAAAAATACAGGTATTTTTGGTTAAAAAATCAATATTACCATTTTCTGCCACCACATCTTTGCTTGTATGTATATACGGAGTATATAAAAGACCAGATTTAGCTTTTTTACAAGCTACACAAGCAATACCCTTAGGAAAGCTTTTATGATCGGAATTTGAATCCGCTTCTTTATTAGTCAAAAATTCAATATTATATGTTCCGGATTTTTCAAAGGATTCTTCAAGCGCTAGGTATTCTATTGAACCAACTGCTCCTTTTTGTGCGATAAAAATAAAGTTATTTCCATTACCAACGCAATCGAAATTAATTAAAAATTTATCCGTCATTTCTTCTTTATGGTCTTTAAAGTATGCTTTTGAACCTTTTTTCCCCTTTTCTTCGTTATCAAAAAGAATGAAAGCAACATTATCAAGTTCATCTTTAGAAAGCTCACCTATTATACTTAAAACAGTCGCCACACCGGATGTGTTATCATTGTAATTATGCTTATTTTTAAATGCTCTCATAATCCCAAAAAACAATCCGTAATAAACCACTAAAAAAGATATTATATATGCTCTGAAATCGTTAAATACTATCTCTCCAATAATATATGCAAAAGCAAATGAAATAACAAGTAAAAATATTATTGGAACAAATTGATATGCATAGAAAAGGACTCTATTTTTAGGAATCATTATATTAGGAAATATTGAACGAGCAGGAGTATCGTAATGCGCGGTAAATACAGCCTTAGCGGTTGTTGGATCGCCAATAACAATGTTGTCATTTTTACCGTCTTTGGTGCGTTCAATCTTGACTTCAATTCCCTTTTTCTTGAGTGTTTCTAATATGTAATCCCTGAATTTTATTTTTTCCTGCATATCTTTACGGGCAGGATAGTTTTGATTCAAATAGTCTAAATGTGTCATTTTATTTTTCCTTTGTGATTAAAATTACGTTCTCAATATGTGTCAAGACTCCAAAAGGTATAAAAAACGGTCAAAAACGGGGGTTGTAATATCTTAAAGTCTCAATGTGCATCATAAGAAAGTTTGCACTCTTCACAAATATCTATTTCGTGATCTTCGGAAAATCTTACTCGTTTCATCAACTTTCCGCATTTGGGGCAGATATGTATTTGTTGGTCACCCACTTTTTCTACTTTTATGCTTTTTCCATAATCACATTCCAAATGATAGTACACAGGATAACCGAGTTGTTTGCTCATATATTCTGCAATCGCAATTCCTTGCTTGTTTAAAGCGGAATCAAGCTTTACACGTTGATTTCCTGTATAGCGGTCGCAAAGACAGTTCAGCCAAAGCATATCCATTGCGGCATAATTATCCTGCCACAACTGTATATCATTGTGGTCTTCTCTCTTTTCAAGATAAGGCAATTCATAAAGCACAACAGGTTTTCCGCAGTCGCAACAAGTGAATACACTATCAATATCAAACCTAAAGGTCTGCATTTCCATTGCGGACCTTGTTTTACAGGTGCAGTATTCTTGACTTTCCAAATCAATTCCGCAATCTTTTATTTGTATGTTAAAATACTCGCCAATTTTTTCTCTATTGTTTTTTACATAAACGCTATCATGACACTCGCTTAAAGAATCTTTCTTTGGAATTGTCACATAAAGCATGAAATTTATATTTTGAATAACCTTGTAATTTTTTAATATTTGTCCGTTACATTCTAACGCATAAAGAAAATGCCAAATAATGTCTTTGGTTTCATCATAGGATATACTTGGTTTTTTCGGGGATAGTTCGATAATCTTATAGTACATAAGGCAACTCCTTTCGATATGTTATACTAAACAGCTGTAAATGAGAGTTTGGAGGTTTGGCTTATTTTCTCGTCAGACAGACGAGACTTGCAACGTGTTTGGTTTGCGGGAACATGTCGTAAGGCTGAATACGTTTAATTTCATAATACCCCGAAAGCGTTTCTCCATTTACAAGCTCCGCGTAGGCAGGGTTTTTCACAAGCTCCCCGCCCTCGTTTTCGATAAGCCTGCCCGTCAAAATCCCTAAATCACGCGCGAGTGTGGCAGGGTTACAGCTAATCAGCGTCAGGGTTGGAATTCCGCTTTCAAGCAGCGCCTTTACCACGCTCCGAGCAATCCCCGCGCGGGGCGGGTCGAGAATCAAGCGCACCTTTTCGCCCTTCTCCTTCTCCAAAACGGAGGGCAGCTTTTCCTCTACCTTCCCGCAAATATTCGTCATATTCAAAAGCCCGTTCTTTTCTTTGAGCGCGTCCGCGCAACGAACCGCCTCTTCTTCCAGCTCAATCCCATACACCCGCTTTGCTTTTTTTGCGAGCATTGCCGTCAAAAGTCCGCCGCCCGAGTAGGCGTCGATTACCACCTCGTCGCCCTCGCCCGTCACCGACTTCACCGCA
>JAZTYY010000060.1:0-17999 GCA_045637205.1 Eubacteriales bacterium
GTGGGAAATGATAAAAAATTTCCAACAGGATATAAAGATCTGGGTAGAGGGTTCAATTACTGCAGAAATTGATGAATTACAAAACAAGCAGAAGACAGGAAAAGGAGGCACTGCAGCTATTGCCCGGGCTGAGAAAATTATAAGCAAGCAAAAGCGCTTAGAGAAGATAAAAACTGTAAAGCGATTTTCATATAACCCCAATGCCGACAACTTAGGATTCGATTCATTGAGCCATGATGAAGTTATAAAAATAGGTTCAGAATTTATAGCCGCAAGAGAAACGATGCAAGAAATTTTGGTAAATAAATTTCCTGTTTTGTTAATTGATGAAAGTCAAGATACCAAGAAAGAACTCGTCGATGCACTTCTCTGTGTTTATGAAAATCATAAAAACTGGGCTATTGGCATGTTTGGTGATACCATGCAAAAGGTTTATATGGATGGTAAAGATCGTCTGGATGAGGTTATGCCTAAAGAATGGGTGTTTCCTCAAAAAGTAATGAATCATCGTAGCGCAGCACGAATTGTTGGGTTAGCAAATGCAGTTCGGAAATTGTCGGATGGTAAAGAGCAACGTCCAAGAAGTGATGCAAAAACGGGTTTTGTACGCTTGTTCATAGCAAATACATTAAGCAATAAGGAACAGACCGAAAGACTGGTTGCAGAAAAAATGTCTGAGATAACTTCCGATATCGAGTGGCAAACAGATACAGGGTATGAATGCTTAATTTTGGAACATCACATGGCTGCAAGCAGATTCTCATTTAGCAATTTATATACGCCGCTGAACGAATCAAAAGAATTTGACAGTGCTTTGCGAAAAGGTGAAATAGCAGAAATATCGTTTCTTGCCAACACAATATCTCCACTTGTTAAAGCACATCAATCTAATAATACGTTTGAAATTGCGAAGATCGTTCGTCAAAGCTCTCCTTTACTAAGCAAAAAAGCGTTGTCTTTGCAGCCGGATAAACAGCAACAAAAGTTGGAACAGGCAGAATCTGCCACGCAATCACTATTTGCTCTGTGGGATGATGGCAAAACTCCTTCGTGTATTGATGTTTTAAGCAATCTCAAAGAATCTGGACTATATGAGATTAGCGAACGTATGGAAGAAATAATTGATAGTACATATGCTGGAGACGATCCCAAAGTTATAGCATTAAAAACAGCATTAAATGTTCCATTTGATGAAATGGAACGGTATGCCGTATATGTATCTGATCAAAGCAGATTTGCTACCCACCAGGGCGTGAAAGGATTGGAGTATCCTCGGGTAATGGTGGTTTTAGACGATTCTGAGGCGCGTGGATTTTTGTTTAGTTACGAAAAACTATTTGGAGCTAAAGAAAAATCGCCGGCGGATTTGAAGAACGAAACTGAAGGTAAAGATACCAGCATCCAAAGAACTGCGAGATTGTTTTATGTCGCTTGCACTCGTGCGATGGATAGTTTGGCGGTTGTAGCATATTCCGAAAATCCAACTTTAGTCCGCTCCACAGCGTTAGCTAACGGATGGTTTGCGGAAGATGAAATTGTAGTGCTAGACTAAATTCAACATAAAAGGAAAGCTAACATTGAACGATGTAATGAATATATAAAAGCCGAAACAAAAAGTAGGGCATTACACAAATCTGCGTAGCAAATTGCGTAACACCCCTCAAAAAACTGCGTAACAAGCAAAAAATAAAGCCTTGAAAACTCAATGTTTTCAAGGCTTTATTTGGTCTGAGTGACAAGACTTGAAATTGCTCGAAGACTGTATCAAACAAAATAACGCGCTTGCCACCGACGTTAAATCAAATTTATTAGATAAATTGAATAAATTCAATATTGTGTTGGAATAGATTTCAAGCTTCCATTTATAGCAATTCCAGTTTTACTCTCAAAACAAAGCCGAGAGGGAAGAAATTCCACAAAAATTCCATAAACAAAGAAAAAGAGCAGGGGAATCCTGCTCTTGATTATGATATTTTAGCGATCGCGTTCAGATCTTTCGAAAAGAATCTCTCCGCTATATGCGTCGATTTCGTATTCGTATTCAAATCCGCCCGACTCGAAGGTGATCTCATAACGAAGCACACCCCACTCTTTGTCAAGGTCGATTTCAAGATCACGTGCGTTTTCAACACTTATATTAGAGTGATCGAGAGCTATTAATTTGGCTCTTTCTCTGTCCAACCGCTCTCCTGAAGTGTCCTGACATCCCGTAAACAAAGCAAGAATTAAAAATGTTGCAACCGCAACTGCGAATATAGTTTTTTTCATATAATATCTCCTTTCAAATTGGTTAAGCAAAAAGCGGAGAGATTGTATCTCCCCGCTTTTTTGTTGATTGCAGGGAGCTTATGCTCGGTGCAATTTTGAGTTAAAATAGTTAGTTAAAATATCTCTTGTAAAGACCTTCGAATGCCTTGCCGTGACGAGCTTCGTCGCGAGCCATTTCGTGAACTGTATCGTGGATAGCGTCAAGGTTGAGTTCCTTAGCCATCTTAGCAAGCTCGAACTTACCGTTTGTAGCGCCGTTTTCAGCATCGATTCTCATTTCGAGGTTCTTCTTTGTGGAGTCGGAGAGCATTTCACCAAGGAGCTCAGCAAACTTTGCTGCATGCTCTGCTTCTTCCCAAGCAGCCTTTTCCCAGTAAAGACCGATTTCGGGGTAACCTTCTCTATGAGCAACTCTTGCCATTGCAAGGTACATACCTACTTCTGTGCATTCGCCTTCGAAGTTTGAACGAAGACCCATGATGATTTCTTCGGGAGCACCCTTAGCAACGCCGAGAACGTGCTCTGCAGCCCAATATCTGTTTTCTTCTTTTACTTCATTGAATTTTTCTGCAGGAACTCTGCAAACGGGGCACTTTTCGGGCGCGGAATCTCCCTCGTGAACATAACCGCAAACTGAACATACGTATTTAGCCATAATAAAAATCTCCTTTGTGTTTTAAAATATAATTTGTTTTTTTATTTTTACAGGGTGTTTGTCGCACATTCCCTGCAACGTCCGTATAATAATGTTTTTCCTTCCTCAACGAAGAATTCTTCTTTATCAAGAATTTCGGTTGGGATTTGGGGCTTGATAAAAATGTCAATTATTTTGTTGCAGCCCTTGCAAACAAAATGACAGTGGGGATTAGTGTCTCCATCGTAATGAACCTTGTTGTCACCCGTATAAATCGGGGTTATGTCGCCGTTTTGAGCTAACAAATTCAAATTACGGTAAACCGTTCCAAGACTGAGGTGTGGGTTTTCGGTGTGCAAGCTGTCATACACCATATCAGCCGTGGGATGAGTTTTGACACTTTTCACCGCCTCTAGAACAAGCTCTCTTTGGTGGGAGTATCTCATTTTAATCCTCCTTTCATGTTTCGTAATCAGTAATGATTACTATTACTGATTGTATTATAGCACAAAAAAATGATTTGTCAATAGTTTTTTTAAAATTTTTTAAAAATTTTTTTGAGATTTTTTTAGAAAGGGAATTTTTAATCCTTGCGCCATTTTTTGACTTTACATTTATACGCGCGTGTGATATAATATAGGTAGAGTTTTGTAAATTGGGATTTAGCGGTGCGAAGCACCGCAACTAAATCCGCCTTCTGCGGAATAAATCCACAAATGGTGGATGAAATCGCTGCGCGATGAAATCTGCCTTATGGCAGGTTAATAAAAGGCGGATTTGATTTCATCCAAGGCAATTTGCCGAGGATTTCATCCAAGCTCGCTTGGATTTCATCGTGGCAAAGCCACGATTTCATTTTTTCAAATCTCCCCCATAAATCAAAATTTGAACACGGGAGGATAATATCCTCCCCTTCGAGTTGGTGCAAACAAGACGCGATGAATTTGGATTTATCTGTGCCTTCCCCAGCGGGTAGCGAAGCGGCACGAGGGTCTTAAAAAACAACACGGTGTGTTGTTTTTCCCCGAGTGTGACCGAGCCGCAGCGAGACAAGGGGGACCGTGCACGGCACGGTCCCCCTTCTCCGCTGGAGAAGGCTAATAGAGAGATAAATCAAAATTTGCAGCAATTCCCTCACGTTGATCGGACAAAACAAAAAGAGGGCCTTCTAACAAGCCCTCAACATTTATAGTATATCACAAAAATATTCTCTTGTAAACCCCTAATTTCATTTTTGCAATAAAGTTCTCCCCATTGCACAAAAAACGCGCTAAAAGTTCAAACACTATGCCAATTGTTTTCCCTAAAAAAATGTGATATAATTAAATCACAAAGAAAGGATGGTACAAACCGATGAAAAAGTAAGTTATTCTTTTCTCAAAGGTTAATTCACCGTGAAAAATCCGAACGGAGCAAGTGAGAACGATAAAGGTTCGAGTCACTTAAAAAAGAATTGATATAGAGTCGGATTCGAATTTCTTTTGATGAAAAGACAGGACCATCACCCCACAAAGTGCAAGCTCAAATATCAAATGTGGATTCTCCACGCCGAATAGAGTGTTTTGTGATAGAGAAGAGATTTAGTGTTTTTGGGGTAGACAATAGAAAGAGAGGATTAAGAAAGATGTTAGATATTAAGGAGCACGAGGAGTGACCTTTGATTGTGAATTTACGACTCACAATTAAAGGTCACTTCTGTTTTTTCTTTATGCTTTCGTGCAAATTTGTGTGCGGATTGGGGGTTGGATGCACCCTTTTGTCAGTTACAAGGGGCTCGTTGGGGACGTCCCAATCCAATGCCTGCAGCGATGGCCCCGGATTTCGAGGTATATTCAATTGATTTGCGTCATCAAGCGCAGGATTTATTGGTGTGGGAGCTAATTCCTCAGGAATTTTTACGTTTTGAAACATAAGGTCGGGAATTTTGGGGTATTTCCCCTTCCCCTTGACTTCTTTTTTCATAAATATCTCCTTGAATTTTATTTTACTTTTATTTTTTGTAAAATTCAAAAAAATATTCATACAAAAAAACGAGCCGCGTGCGGCTCGTTTAATTTGATTTGTTTAATTAATATTGCATTCCACAGCCTGTGCACTTGCCGTTGGGATCAACCTGTCCGCCACAAACCTTGCAGAAACGAGGCTTATTTACTGCGGGTGCTGCAGGAGCTGCAGGAGCCTTGGGAGCTACAGGAGCCTTGGGAGCTTCAACTGCCTTGCCCTCAAGCTTATTATTGATTTCGATTGTATTCTTAACAAGAAGGATGAACATCATAATTGCTTCATACATCAATCTGATAACTATGGGAGCAGCAATCATAATCACGAAGCCCCAGTAACCAACCCACTCATATTCGTAGTGGTACATAGAAGTGTATGTGTGGTAGTTATATCCGTCGTATACGTATATTTTTTCAACCTGGAAAAGTGTGAAGAAACCGTAAAGGATACCTGTCAATGTTGAAAGAACGTAAAGGAACTTCATAACCTTTTCAAGCCACAAATCCTTGAAGTTGAACAAATCGTGAAGGAATTTGAAGAACTTATTCTTGATGTTCTTCTTGTTAACGATAAAAATGTAAGCCAAAATTGTAGCAGCCAAGCCCATAATTCCGGCAAGAGTATAAATTACTGTTGTTGTCATAACAGCCTCCTAAGATGTTTTTGTTATAGGAATTTTCCTATTATCGACATAATAGCACATATTTTCCCCCTTGTCAATCCTTTTGGCAAGAATTAGGGGAAATATAGAGAAAACCACCCATTTGGGTGGTTTTCTTATGGAATATTAATATTAACAGATACGCAACCGTGCTTATCTCGTTGTATAATTGAATAGTTGGCGTTCTCAATTTTCTCACAACCAAGCGCATAAAGCTTATTAATAACGTAATCGTTAATTGCTTCCTTAAATAATACATCCTCACCATATGTCTTTTTAAGCGCCGAAAGTTTAGCAAAGCCTGGCCTATATCCTACAACATGATATTGTGAAGCGTTTGCCTTATATTGTGCCATTATCATTTCTTCAAGCTCACTCTTGGTGATAGTGAAAATATAGCCTCTTCTATTTTCATCCTCAACAAGCTCATGCAAACTGCATCTTCTTGAAAACTCCTCAAGCGTAATTGTTTTGTTGGCAAACGAACGGAATATATCATAATATGCATCCATCGTACCGTACACCGTTGCGGTCATATATTTAATAACCTCGGTATTAATTGAGCCGTCGCGATAGCTGTTGCTCAAACGGAAATAGAAATAGCCTTGCCTTGCATTATAGTCGAAAAAGCCAACTCTCATCACGTGATTCAGTCGAGTAATAGCAATTGAAACGTCACTTTCAACATCAGCATCAAAGACTATATTAACCACACCCATCATTTCAATGGATTGGTTTTCATCATCAACTGCTGCAACCAACACTATTTCATTTTTTTTAAACGATGCCACCGCTCGAATACTCATTTGTTCGATATTTTCGTTATATGCTAAATTAAATTCATTGAATCCCTGCTTAATTACATTAAGTGCCTCAATTGCACGATTATTCGTACCATTCATAGCTTAATTCCTCTTGATATGAAATTTGTTCGGGGTTGGGTCCTTCATCCACGAAGGGATTTTCAACCCACTTTTTTATCATAAAAATTGAAGTCCACCAAAGTATGGGGTCAAATATATTACCGTAATAATATATAACTTCTTGTAAGCCTTCATATAAAGTAATACCCGTAATTTTGAATGTCACAAAATTAAGTGCAAAAGAACCAAAAGTAATAAATGTATTAACACCAAAAAGTATATAGAAAAAGACGTTAAAAAGCTTTCTCTTTCCTGCCCATCTTTCATCACAATAAGAATAAATGGATAAGGCTAAAAAGGTATACGTCACAATTTCGATAATCATACGTCCACAAAGCATCAAAACAACAGCTATATTTCCAAAACTATCCTCCGGTGCTATAAGCATAAGTGAATTATACGTATTATTAACTTGAACCACCATATTAAACAAACCATTAAACATCACAGCAACAAATGGAATAACCAAAAGCTTTGTTCTTTGTCGCTTAAATAGTAAAACAACCATCAACACGAAAGTGGGAAAAACTAACAACGTATAAGGTATTCCCAAAATGCTAAAATTATTTATATTAATTAGCAATATAAAAAAATCAAACGCAAGCCATGTTATAAAGGGGATAAATGCCCAAGCAATTTTGGTTTTTCTTTCACCCAACAAATACTCATTGTAATCCATAAAGCTTCCTCCAAAATAATCTTTAGTTGAATTATATCACATATTTTGCAATTTGTAAATATAAAGCCACAATTTATATACAACAACTTGACACGCAAGAAAAAAATGCTATAATTAATATATAAACAAGGCAAGGAGAACTTTTTATGGCAAAAATATGCAAGGAATGCAACTTAAAGCACGACAACAGTGCCGACAAGTGTGCAAGATGTGGCGCACCACTTGAAGTAATTCAAAAAGACGTTAAAAAGAAAAAAATTATCCTTTTTTCAATCCTTGGATTAGTTTTGACAATAGCCCTTATTGTCGGAATTATCTATATCACAAGCCCTGAGGCAAGGGTTAGGGGTATTATGGAGGATATGAAGGATGGCAACACCGAGGGCGTTGTTGAATCATTCCCTGAATTCTTTATAGAAGCAAATGGTGGCAAGGCAGTACTTATCGAATATTATGACACTTGGATACAAAGTGAATCAAACTATATCTTCTCTTATAACATCGACGAGGTGGTTGGCCCATCAACAAAAGAAGAAAATGCAATTCGCAAATCCTTGGTTTACTACACACATGCAGGCTACGATGAATCAAAGCTCCAAGATATCAAAGCAGTATGGTTGGATATGAGGGGAGGAATCCCTGGATTTTGGGGTGAATCCTTGGAAAAATTCGTTATGATTAAATATGACGGTCAGTGGTATTGGTGGCCCTTCTTTGATGTATAAAAAGATAGAGGAAGAACGTTCTGTTCTTCCTCTTTTTTTGTTAAATTATACTTGCAAGTGCTTTAATATCCTCTTTTGTTGTTGCAAAGGACGTTGCAAAGCGCACAACTGTGCGATTTTCATCAATGCGCTCCCAAAATCCGAAACGGCATTTTTCAGAAATTTTCGCCATTTGCTCATTAGTAAGTATCACAAATTGTTGATTTGTTGGTGAATCAAGGAAAAATTCATATCCGCGGGAAGCAAAAAGCTCCTTTAATTCTTCAGCGCGATCAATTGCATTTTGGCTGATTTCAAAATACAAGCCGTCCTCAAACAGTGCTTCAAATTGCACTCCCGTAAGACGCCCCTTGGCAAGCATTGCACCGTGCTGCTTTGTTTGTGAAAGGAAATATGGGGGTGTTTGTCCCTTTTTAAATACAACCGCTTCACCGCAAAGTGCACCAACCTTTGTTCCTCCTATATAGAATACGTCGCAAAGAGAAGCAATGTCAGCAAGACTTACGTCGGTGTGTCTGCTCATAAGTCCATAACCAAGACGAGCACCATCAAGGAAGAGCTTCATGCCGTATTTATCACAAATTTCACGAAGAGAAATAAGCTCGCTCTTTGAGTAAAGTGTGCCGTATTCAGTTGGGTGAGAAATATAAACCATTCCAGGACGAACCATCATCGCGTTGTTTTCATCACCGTAAAAGGTTTCAAGATATAATGATAACACGTCTGAGGGCAATTTGCCACAGGATCCGTCAAGCTCAATTACCTTGTGACCCGTATATTCAATTGCGCCCACCTCGTGAAGTGCAATGTGTCCCGTTTTGGCTGAAACAACGCCCTCATAATCACGAAGCATTGTTGAAATAACAACGGCATTTGCCTGCGTTCCACCCGTAAGGAAGAAAACCTCACTTTCAGGGGATGAGCAAGCGCTCTTTATAAGCTCCTTCGCGCGATTTGTGTGGGCATCATTGCCATAGCCCGACATAACCTCACCATTAGTTCTAACAAGAGCCTCAAGCACCCTTTCGTGCGCGCCAATTATATAATCACTTTCAAAGGAAAGCATAATATCACCTCATTTCTATTTGATATTTTATCATAATAATAAGAAGTTGTCAACAAACAAATAACTTGGGATTTATCTGTGCACTTTGTTCGCACAGACTAAAGCTGTTGTTTTGCTCCGCTTTTTCAAAAGCGGAAGCCCAGCGGCTTGAGCGTAAAAACGGCATTTTCTTTTTGCAAAGCTTTTTCTTTTGTGCCTCTTGTGGCAAAAGAAAAAGCGTCTAACAAATCTTGATACCAAAAGGGTTTAGCCGCTTTTCTTTGGCAAAAAGAGCCGCAAAGAAAAGCTAACAAAAGAAACGGCGAATACGGAGCTACGCGCCCCGTACCCGCGCCACTGCGCGTGGAGCGCCACCTTTGAAAAGGTGGACGAAACAATCGCGAAAAGTGAGTGCGAACATTCCGACAAATCAAAATTTGAAAAATAAATATAATCATAAATAAAAGAGGTAAAAAAATGAAGCTTTATAACACAGCTACAAGACAAAGAGAAGAATTTGTTCCAAATGAGCCCGGTAAGGTTAGCATGTATACATGTGGCCCCACAGTTTACCACTTTGCTCACATTGGAAATCTTCGTTCATACATTATGGAAGACGTGCTTGAAAAGTACTTCCGCTACGTTGGTTATGACGTAACTCGCGTTATGAATATTACTGACGTGGGACACTTGGCATCAGATGCCGATGAGGGTGAAGACAAGATGCTTAAGGGCGCAAAGAGAGAGAATAAGTCCGTTATGGAAATTGCAAAGTTCTATACCGATGCTTTCTTCTCCGACTGCGAAAAGCTCAATATTAAGACTCCCGACGTAGTTGAGCCGGCAACAGGTTGCATTGATGAATTCATCAAGGTTATTGAGGGACTCATCGAAAAAGGATATGCATATCTTGCTGGTGGAAACGTTTATTTCGACACATCCAAGCTCGAAAAATACTATATTTTCAACGATTTCAAGGAAGAAGACCTTGCAGTTGGTGTTCGTGAAGGCGTTGAAGAGGATACAAACAAGAAGAACAAGAACGACTTTGTTCTTTGGTTTACAAAGTCAAAATTTGAAGATCAGGCACTCAAGTGGGATTCTCCTTGGGGCGTTGGATATCCCGGCTGGCACATTGAATGCTCTTGCATTAGCATGAAGCATCTCGGTGATAAGCTCGACATCCACTGTGGTGGTATCGACAATGCGTTCCCCCACCACACAAACGAAATTGCGCAAAGTGAGGCATATATTGGTCACAAGTGGTGCAATTATTGGTTCCACGTTCTTCACCTTAACACAAACAGTGGTAAGATGAGCAAATCCACAGGTGAATTTTTGACAGTTTCCTTGCTTGAATCAAAGGGCTATGACCCCATGGAATACCGTTTCTTCTGTATGCAGAGCCATTATAGAAAGAACCTTGTGTTCAGCTATGAAAACCTTGATAATGCAAAAATTGCTTACAATAAGCTTATTACAAAGATAGCAACTCTTAAAGAGGATGGAGAAGTGGACGCTGAGGCATTTGCCACTCTCAAGACAAGATTTACTGACGCGATGGATAACGATTTGCTTACATCCTTGGCGGTAACTGCTCTTTACGATGTTCTTAAGGCAAAGACAAATGATGCAACAAAGCTTGCGCTTATTGCTGACTTTGATAGAGTACTTTCTCTTGATCTCATCGGTCACGCAAACGTAATGAGAGCAAAGATGGAAGAAGAAGCAAAGAAGGCACTTGCAGCTCCCGAGGGTGTTTCTGAAGAGCTTGCGCGCGAGGTTGAAGCACTTATTGAAGAAAGAAAGCTTGCAAAGAAGGAAAAGAACTTTGCTCGCGCTGACGAAATCAGACAATATCTTGCAGGCAAGGGAATTACCCTTGTTGACACATCTGCAGGAACAACGTATAAGCTCTCTTAAAATGAAAAGGTTGTTTGAAAAATATCGCGAGATAATCACCTATATTTTCTTTGGTGTTATCACAACTGTGGTTTCGTGGACTGTTTATTTTAGCATTTTGCTCT
The DNA here is from genome assembly GCA_045637205.1 of Eubacteriales bacterium. Lineage (GTDB taxonomy): Bacteria > Bacillota > Clostridia > Oscillospirales > CAG-272 > RGIG4608. The sequence continues at coordinate 10,964 of JAZTYY010000060.1, forward strand.
TTGCGGAGCATATTTGCAGAGTTTCACCCGAATCCATCGAATACAATGTTATAAGGCTTATTGCTCAAATTCTGCACTGGATAGCGGGCGTGATTGTTGCATTTGTTACTAATAAAAAGTGGGTATTCAAGGCAGGTGGAACAACAAAGCAAGAAACTGTTAGCGAGCTTGTGAAATTTTCAATTTCTCGACTTGGAACATTTGGACTTGACACTATGCTTACTTTTGGTACAGTATGGCTTTTGAATGTATTGAATTACGTTCCGTTCAAGTTTATTTTAACCTTTACCGCAGACGTTTGGTCCAAGATTGTGGCAAGTGTGGTAGTTATAATTACAAATTACGTTATAAGTAAATTCTTCGTCTTTAAAAAGGAAAAATAAGTTGTTCATAATAACTAAAAAAATTATCCCCCAAGCAGTGCTTGGGGGATTTTGATTTGTTTTTTATGCAAGTGATTTTTTGTTTTTGATTATTTGGTTTGCTATTCTATTTACCACAAATAGAACTACTGTATAAAAGCAAAGCCAACCGAAATAATCCGTTGTTGTTCTTGTTCCACCGTAGTAATGCAACAAAATCGGACACTGTGCAAGATAGATGAACGTGCTGATTTCCCCAAGTAAATTTAAAAATTTACTGCGAACGGGAATTGCCGTTGCAAAATACAAAAGTGAAGTGCAAACAATACATATAAAGGTGTGCAGCTTCCAAATTTCATAGTTTGGCAAATATGCAAGAACACTGAACGCCAAGGCTGAAACGGTAAATCCAATAACGTTCAAGGCCAAGGTAATTTTTTCGGCTTTAAACTTGTCATTAAGCTCTATTTTTATCTTGGGAATTTGAGAAACAAGTATACCCATTGCAATGGCGCCCGAGCCACGAAGAACGCGCCCCAGGGTTTCATTATCAAACAAGCAAGTGGATAACGTAACACAAATAATAGCTACACAAATGATATTAAATGTGGACTTGCGCTTGATTTTTCTATAAATTAAATAGAACAATGTCAAATACACGAACTGTGCAGCAAAGAACCACAAAAAGCTGAGTGGCCAATTAAATTTGTTGAATTCAAATTCAAAAATAATGTTACAGCAAAGAATTGACAAGGCGGCAATTATAAAGGGAACTACAATTCGTTTTATTTTGCTCCAAAATATAATTCCCGCAGCATTGAAAAACGGCTTATCCTTAAGCTTTTCGATTGATTTTAGAAAGAAGATTCCCGAAACCATAAAGAAAAAGTCAATGGAAATATTTACTCCGTCAAATTTATCCGAAAGAATGGGGAAGAATCCGTGGAAGTATGCCACCCACACAGAGCACAAGAATCTAAACAATTCTACAAGTCCGTTTTTGCTCATTTCTTTTTTTATCATATTACCCTCCGTGATGGGTTATTTTTTAGTCCAAGTGCTTGGTGTAAGAGCAATCAAAAGGGGATAGATTTCAAGACGTCCCAAAAGCATTGCAAATGAAAGAACTATTTTAGAGAAGCCTGAGTATTCAGCAAAGCTTCCCATTGGGCCAACAGCTCCTATACCGGGACCGATGTTGTTAAAGCAACTCAATGCTGCTGAAAAGGTGGTTTCAAAATTAAATGGTTCAAATGATATTAAAAGAACTATTGCTATAAAAGACACCAAATATACAGCAAGATATGTACTTACACCGTTCAAGGTAACCTTGTCCAGTGTCTTACCTTCAAATTTTACCGCTGAAACCGAACGAGGTTGAGTCATTCGTTTAAGCTCCTGCTTGATGGATTTAAACAGCATTACCACGCGGGTAACCTTGAATCCACCACCCGTTGAGCCTGCACACGCGCCGACAAACATCAATCCAAGAAGAACGATTTTTGAAAGTGTGGGCCAAAGGTTAAAGTCAACGGTTGAATATCCTGTTGTTGTAATAATTGATGCTACTTGGAATGCAGAGGCGCGAAGCGCATCTCCAAAATTATCAAACATCGGCATAATGTTAGCACAAATTATAGCGGTTGCAGCAATTGTTATGCCAAAATAAATCCAAAACTCACCACTCTTGGCTGCATTTCTAAACTTTTTCATCAAAATAAGATAAAAAAGATTGAAGTTTACACCAAAAAGGAACATAAATATAGTTATTACCCATTGGAGATATGGGCTGTATGAAGCAATGCTGTCAGCCTTTATTCCAAAGCCACCGGTACCTGCAGTACCAAATGAATGAACCAAGCTGTCAAACAAGGGCATACCACCTGCCAAAAGAAGAACGGTTTGAAGCACGGTAAGGACAAAATATATAATATAAAGTATTCTTGCCGTTTCTCTTGCTCTTGGCACGATTTTACCAACTATTGGGCCTGGCATTTCAGCGCGCATAATGTGAATTGAACGGTCAGAAACTGAGGGGAGGACAGCCATTACGAAAACAAGTACTCCCATGCCGCCAACCCAGTGGGTAAAGCTGCGCCAAAACAGTGAGCCGTGTGAAAGAGCTTCAACATTAGTTAAAATTGATGCACCTGTTGTGGTAAAGCCACTAACAGTTTCAAAAAATGCATCAATATAAGAGGGAATTTCCCCTGTGATTACAAAGGGAACCGCACCTATAAGTGACATTATAAGCCAGCCCAACGCTACTATAATAAAGCCTTCTTTAGCATAGATTGTGTGGTTTTGGGTTTTAAATATTAAATAGAGTGCAAATCCAACTACAAGTGCGATTCCAATTGTGATTGTAAAGGCAAGTGCAGTTAAAAGCTCGTTGTAAATAAACGATACTATGAGGGGAAATATCATCAACACCGCTTCGGAAATCGTCAGCTTTCCAAGGGTGGAAAATATCATTTTTTTATTCATAAAGTCACCCCTTAAAGAAGAATGTCGTCAAAGTCATTAAGTCGCTGCTCAGCTGAAATAACGATTACTCTGTCACCGGGTAAGATCATATCACTACCGGAGGGGATGATAATTTTTGTATCTCTGGTAATTCCCGCAATAAGAACGTTTGGCTTGAGCTTTATATCCTTAATGCAAATACCAAGTGCCTTTGAATCTGAGGCAACCTTAAATTCAAGCGCTTCAGCCTTGCCGTCCACAAGCTTGTAAAGTGTTTCAACCTGTGAGCCGCGTGAATTTTTGAGTGCGCGAGCATACCTTACGATAATATTTGTGGTGAGACGTGAGGGGGATACGATTGTTTCAACCCCAAGCTTTTCAGCCATGGTCAAAAGCTCATCACGATTGATTTTTGCCACAACCTTGGGAACATTTTGCATGGAAGCAAAGATTGAGAGCATAATGTTTTGCTCATCCATACCCGTAAGAGAAACAAAAGCATCCATATTTGCAATTCCTTCTTCCAAGAGAAGCTCTTGCTGAGCGCCGTCACCGTTAATAATAACTGCGCCGGGGATTTCAGAAGCCAAAAATTCGCAGGTTTGAATATTCTTTTCAATAATCTTAACGTCAACGCCCAATGCTACAAGCTTTTTAGCAAGGTAGTATGAGGGCTTGCCCCCACCAAGAATCATAACGCTCTTTGCCTGCTTGCGAAGAAGCCCAAGCATTTTAAGAAGCTTTTTTGTTTCTCCGTGCGCGGCAACAAGACCAATTCTATCTCCTGCATGGAGCTCAAAATGACCGTCAGGAATATAAACCTTATTATCTCTTTGAACTGTGCAAATAAGGTAGTTGGCTTTATATCTTTCTCTCATTTTGATAAGGGAAAGTCCGTTAAGGTTAGTATTTTGGGGCAAAATGATTTCTATCATTTCGATATTTCTGCGTGAAAAGCGCTCAAGCTTAACGGCAGAGGGGAGCTGAAGAATATTGTTTATTTCTTCGGCAACGAGATATTCAGGGTTAACCGAAATTGAAATATTAAGGTGCTGGCGCAAAAAAGCAAGTCCGTCATCATTGTATTCGGGATTACGAATTCTTGCAACCGAATGCTTTGCACCAAGGTTTCTTGCGATGTGACAGGTAAGCATATTTACCTCGTCAGATGCGGTAAGGGAAACGAGAAGATCTGCGTCACCCACGCCTGCCTCCATAAGTGTGTCATTGTCAACGGCATTTCCGCAAACACCGATAACGTCAAAGGCATCGGCTGTTTCGTTAAGCACCATGGGATTGTTGTCCACTATTGTTATGTCATGTCCTTCAGCCGAAAGACTTGCAATCATTGATTTTCCTATTTTGCCACAGCCAACGATAATTATTTTCATAGCTGCTCCTTCCTTTGCAAAATTGCAACAATTATCCATTATTGTGTAAAATTATATCACAACTGCTCTCAAATTGCAATAGAAAACAAAAAAATCCCGAGATACCGGGATTTTTTATTACATTTTTATTGCTTTAAAGTGCTGACCAAGAAACGTGAAGAACGTTTTTGTTTTTCTTTAAGGATTCAATAACTTCAATTTCATTAATTGTATGTACAATATTGAAAGTTAATTTGTAGGTTGAATTTTCTCCGTTTTGGTTAAGCTTAATTGAATTAGGATTTGCTTTAACCTGTTCTGAGAGTTCCTTAATTATGCTGTCAAGGGGAATCTCATCCACGTTTTGAATTTCAACCTCAAGTGAATAGTGAGTTTCAATTCTGTTTGAAACCTTGTTAAGAAGAATCTGAATCAACAAAATAAGCAAGGTTGCAAAAAGGGTAATGCCATACATACCTGCACCTGCAGCCATACCGATACCTGCTGTGCTCCAAATACCAGTTGCGGTGGTAAGACCCTTAACCGAAGCTCCACGAACAAAGATTACGCCTGCACAAAGGAAGGAAACACCTGTAACGATGTTAGAAGCTATACGTGAAGCATCTGCGCTGAATTCGGGTGATAAAGTGAGATTTGCAAAGCCAACCTGAGAAACTATCATGAAAAGAGCAGCGCCAAGAGCAAGGATGATATGGGTTTTGATGCCCGCGTCCTTTCTTCTAATGCTTCGTTCAAGGCCGATTAACGCCCCACAAAAGCCTGCGAACACAAGACGAATAAACAACTCACCCTGCGCGTTGAAAAAATTAGTAATATATTCTATAAATTCACCAAACATAGAACCTCCAAAGTGTATGTAAACAATACGTTGCATTTTAATAGTATTATATTGTATCATACTTTTATTATAAAATCAATAGAAATATATGCAAAATTGACAAAAATAGAACAAAAAATCTCTAAAAATCATAAAAAATGCAATTATTATTAAAAGGATTTGCAGAATATACAATTAACATCTTGACAAATCGAGATAAATAGGGTAAAATTTATGTAGGTTATTATATTTTTATTTAAAGGAGACATATATGAAGCGCTTTATATTTGTTTTATTGATATTTATGCTTGTGTTCTCAATGGGCACAATGCTTGTTTTTGCTGAAGGCGAGGGCGAATCAACTTGCGAGCACGTTTATGACAACTGTCTTGATGACGTGTGCAATCTTTGCTTTGAGGTTAGAGTTGCTCCCGGACATAGCTTCACAGTTTGGACAAGCAATAATGATGCAGCTTGTGATAAAGATGGCACTGAAACTTCAAAATGCGATAATTGTGATTCCGAAAGCATTAGAGTTGTTTCCGGATCTGAACTTCCTCACCAGTACGGTGAATGGACAGTGGTTCAAGAGGCAACTGAAACAACTGAGGGTTTGAGAAAGCAAACTTGCACAGCTTGTGGATTTGAAAACGTTGAGGTTATTCCCGTGATATCCACTGAAAAAGAGGAAGAAGAGGGGGACGACGTTGCCGGTGATCCCGAAGAGCTTGGTGGCTTGATGGAAGAGCTTGGTGCTGCTCTTGAAAACCTTATGAATGAAGGTGTTTCTTGGGTAGAGGATTTGTTCAACTTTGCTTCTGACGATGAAACATATTCTACAGTTATTGGTGTAATTCTTGGCATATTGGCAGCCATTGCAATTCCTTTCCTTATTGCAATTTTGGTTATTGCATATATTATCATGGCATTGATAGTTGTTATCGTTGGCGCTCTTATGAGCTTGCTTGAGTCAATTATCGGCATGTTTGCTATCGCTATAGTATAATAGATATAATGAAAAAAGGGACCTTGATTTAAGGTCCCTTTTATTTTTGCAAAATTTTAGAAAAACAAAAGACCAACCCAAAGGGTCGGTCTTTTGTTGGAAAACTATGAAAAAAGGATTTATGAAAAAACTCACGCATGCAAAATTAAATGTCCGTGAAAAAAGCACTTTTTGCAAAGTGCTTTTTTCTGGTGGGGGATGGTGGATTCGGACCACCGAAGTCAGTGACAACAGATTTACAGTCTGCCCCCTTTGGCCGCTCGGGAAATCCCCCATATTAAATTGTACGCTGTCCGAAGAAGTCGTTTGGAGCTGGTGGACGGACTCGAACCCCCGACCTGCTGATTACAAATCAGCTGCTCTACCAACTGAGCTACACCAGCATCTCGAACTTGCGACGGATGTTATTATAGCATACTAATTTCTGTTTGTCAACACTTTTTTTATTTTTTTATTAATCTTTTTTTGAACGCTTATTTCCGGTCTTTTTATTTGACTTTATAATGTCCTTAAGCTCGTTCATAAAGCTCTCTATATCCTTGAACTCACGGTATACGGATGCAAAACGAACATAGGCAACATCATCCAGCTTACGCAGCTTATCCATAACGAACTCACCGATCTCGGTAGAGGTATAGTCGCTGCGCAGAGAGTTCTGCATTTCCGACTCGATCTCGTCGGCTGCGTTGTCAAGCATTTCCTTTGTAACATTGTTACGCTTGTAGCACGCCTTGACCATACCCGCCATCATCTTGTTGCGGTCGTATATCTCACGGCTACCGTCCTTCTTCACGATAAAGATCGGAATAGTGTCAATGATCTCATAAGTAGTAAAACGCTTACCGCATTCAAGACACTCTCTTCTTCTTCTGATGCTGGAGTTTTCTGTAGGTCTACTGTCAATAACCTTACTTTCTGTATGTCCGCAATTAGGACACTTCATAACTGTCACCTTCTTAATCAAGATGACCTATAATATCACATATTTTCGGAT
>JAZTYY010000061.1:0-15008 GCA_045637205.1 Eubacteriales bacterium
GATATGTTTAGGAGTAAAATTATGGATAGAATTTCAAAAGAGAACTATTATCTTGACATAGCACAGACGGTTGCTGAGCGCAGCACCTGTATGAGAAAGAAATACGGTGCGATAATCGTTAAAAATGACGTTATCATTTCAACAGGATATAACGGCTCGCCACGAGGCAGAAAGAACTGCAACGAGCTTCAATTTTGTATGAGGGAAAAGCTTCAAATACCAAGCGGTGAAAGATATGAGCTTTGCCGTTCCGTTCACGCGGAAGCTAATGCTATTATTGCTGCACCACGAGACCAAATGCTTGGCGCTACTTTGTATATGGCATGTGTTGACCCTACAAATGAAAGCCTTGTACCCAACACATCCTCATGTATGATGTGTAAAAAGCAAGTTATTAATGCGGGTATTGCATATATTGTTGTGCGCGACGATAAGGAGCACTTCCGTGTTATAGACGTTAATGAATGGATTGAAAACGACGATTCCTTGACAGGAACGTTTGGATATTAAAATGAGAAGCATCATTTTAGCACAAAAAGAGCATTTACCACAAATAGCCAATCTTGAAAAAGAGATATTTTCAGAGCCTTGGAGTGAGGCTTCACTTGAGCTTTGTTTAACTGAAAAAGCGTTTTGTGTTTGCTGCTTTGAGGATGACGTGCTTACCTCATATTGTACACTTATAACCGTGCTTGATGAGGCTCAAATAATTAACGTGGCAACCAATAAAGCATTTCGTGGTAAGGGATATGCAAAGGATGTTCTTTTAAAGGTTTTTGAGGAATGCACAAAAAGGGAAATTACCTTTATTTCACTTGAGGTAAGGGAAAGCAATGTGCCTGCCATTTCACTTTATCAATCACTTGGATTTACTATTGAAGGCACACGCAAGAACTTTTACTCTAATCCAAGAGAAAATGCTTTTGTAATGATTAAAAAATTAGATTAGGAAGTTATTTATGTACATTTTAGGAATGGAAAGCTCATGTGACGAAACATCGGCTTCCGTAATTGAAATAATAGATGAAAAGCCCTATATTCGTTCAAATATAGTGGCATCACAAATTGATATTCACCGTCTTTACGGTGGTGTTGTTCCCGAGATAGCAAGTAGAGCACATATTGAAGCGGTTTCTCGTATTACACACGAAGCACTTGATGAAGCGGGAATTACACTTAACCAGCTTGGTGCTATTGCAGTTACTTCATCTCCCGGTCTTATAGGGGCGCTTTTGGTTGGAGTCAATTTTGCTAAAAGCTTGGCATTTGCAAATAATATTCCGCTTGTGCCTGTTGATCATATTAAGGGGCACGTTGCTGCAGCATATTTTGCATCCGAAGATTTAAAACCACCATTTTTGGCGCTTGTAGTTTCGGGTGGACATACCTCAATCTATCATATTCGTGATTATGCGGATTTTGATGAGCTTGGTACTACAAGAGATGACGCTGCAGGTGAAGCCTTTGATAAGATTGCAAGAGTAATGGGCATGCCTTATCCGGGTGGTGCAGCTCTTGATAAGCTTGCTTATGAGGGTGACCCAAAAGCAATCAAATTTCCATCTCCGGCACTTTTGGGAGATAACCTTGATTTTTCATTCAGTGGGCTTAAAACCTCTGCATTGAATTATATCAATAGCAATGCACAAAAAGGCATAGAGATAAGTTACGCTGACGTTGCAGCATCCTATACTGATTGTGTTGTAAAAGCGATTTGCAAGAAGATTGAGGATGCACTTGAAAAGAGCGGAGCTGATACATTTGCAATTTCAGGCGGTGTTGCTGCCAACTCACATCTTCGTTCAGCGCTTGCACGTCTTTGTGAGAAAAAGGGAATTAAGTTCGCAATGCCCGATAGATCTCTTTGTGGAGATAACGGTGCAATGATTGCTTTAGCAGGATATTACGAATATAAAAAGGGCAATTTTGCTGATACGTATCTTAATGCAAGTGCGTATTCTCCACTTGATTAAATTCGACAACTCTATACAAAGTTTTCCACAAAAAAGTGTGGAAAACTCTGTGGAAACTGTGGAAAACTTGATTTAACAAGCATTTTCAAGGTGCTTTGTTTGTGGAAAACTGAAGATTAATAATGTTAAATTTAGAAAGGTGATTTTTATGAAGGAAAAGGATATTTTGATTAGTGAGGAACACGTTAATTTTTCAAAAGAAAATGTATCTGCGGCTGTAATTAAAAGACTCCCCAGATATTTCAGATATTTAAGAATTCTCATTAGAGAGGGTAAAACAAGAATAAGCTCAGCTGAGCTTTCAAGAAGAATGAATATCACCGCATCTCAAATCCGCCAGGACCTTAACTGCTTTGGCGGCTTTGGTCAGCAGGGCTACGGATATAACGTGAATTATCTTTATGCAAGAATTTGTGAGCTTCTTGGTGTTGGTGAGGGCTTCCAAGCAATCATCATCGGTGGTGGTAATATCGGACGCGCTCTTGCAAACAATGATATGTTTGAGAAGCGTGGAGTTGATATAGTTGCTATTTTTGATAACGATGAAAATCTCGTTGGTAAAAAGGTAAATGAAATTCCGATTATCCATATAGATGAGTTTGAAAGATATACAGCAACTCACACAGTTGATATTGCAGTTCTTACACTTCCAAAGGATCAAGCGCTTTCCATGGCTGAAAGAATTGCTGAAACTGATATAAGTGGTATTTGGAATTTCACAGGACAAGAGCTTGATGCAGTTGAAGATAATATCGTGGTTGAAAACGTGCATCTTGGGGATTCTCTTATGACACTTAATTATCGCATTGCTAACAAAAATAATTGATAGAAAAGGTTAAATATGAAAAAGGCCGATAAAATACATATTAATTTGAATTACGGCACGGGCGTTTCCGTTTTGCCTTCAGCTGTAATTCCATATATTGATAAAGCAAAGAAATTTGATATTAAGGTGCTTTTGTTGATTGCTTCATCCGATAAATATAGAGTGGGCAAATACGAGCAGCTTATTTCCGATGAGCTTTCTTGTGAGGTTTCTGACGTTACTAATGCTATTGCATTTTGGAACGGTACGGGCGTTCTTTCACTTGATAGTAATGAGGAAACAAAGGTAGTTGCAAAAAAAGAAAAGCCCATTGAAGCAGACGTTCCTAAACGAGCAAAGGTGACTGAGCTTCCTCAATATACAAGTGCCGAGCTTAATGCATTACTTAAAAAGCATAATAATGTCGTTGGTCTTATTGATGAATGTCAAAACGTTCTTGGTAAGATATTTACAGCTGCAGATATCAAGGTTCTTATGGGATTTGTTGATTATCTCGGACTTGATAATGACTATATTCTTGTTCTTATGCATTATGCGGCAAGAAATGATATGAAGTCACTTAGATATATAGAAAAAGTAGCCGTTTCTTGTATTGATGACGGATTTACGGATGCTAAAGTGCTCCAAGAGGCATTGTATGCAAAGGAAGAAAAGGCTCAGGTTGAAACAAAGATTAAGAATATCTTTGGACTTGGCTCACGCAAGCTTACTTCTAAGGAGCAAAAGCAAATTAACACATGGATTACAACGTATAAATATGACCTTGAGGTTGTTGAAAAGGCATATGAAATAACGGTTACTGCAACTAATAAGCCATCCATTCATTATGCAAATGCAATACTTGAAAAATGGTTTGCTGAAGGAATTAAAAACGTTGATGACGTAAATGCATTGCTTGCATCGCGTGAAAAAGAAAAGGTAACTGATAATTCAAGCTTTGATTTTGATGAATTATTTGCCGCAGCACTTAAACGTTCATATTCAGAGGAGTAAATATGGGATATAACAGTTCAATATATAAAAAAATATACGATGAATATTCTCAAAAATATCTTATTGCGCGTGAGCGCGCTGATATTAAGGCGCAGGAGCTTCGTGTAGCCATTCCTGAGATTGCAAGAATTGATAAAGAGCTTTCTCTTACAGGGCTTGAGATTTTTTCGGCAACACTTTCGGGAGTTGATGTTGAAAAAAGACTTGCTGAAATTAGAGCTAAGAACGAAGCGCTTCAACAAAGACGCGCCGAGGTGCTTAAAGAAAACGGTTATCCTGTAGACTATTCGGACGTTAAATATGAATGCCCACACTGTGGAGATACAGGCTTCATTGAAAATAAAATGTGCTCTTGTATGAAAGAGGCACTCACGCTTGCAGGAATTGAAAGCAGTGGCTTTGCTAATTTGATAAAAGAGCAGAAATTTGATAATTTTTCACTTGATTACTATAAGAAAAATGCAGCTCACCATGAAATGATGAGCAAGAATTTTGAGTTCTTTAAAAAATATGCTCAAAATTTTGATCCTAAAACATCACCAAGTGTTTTGATAATGGGTGGAACCGGACTTGGCAAAACTCATTTGTCAAGCGCAGTAGCTCGTGAAGTAATCGAAAAAGGAAATGATGTTTTTTATACAGGAGCTATTGATCTTTTTTCAGAGTTTGAAATACAAAGATTTAAGTCCTATAATAACGAGCCAAACGAGCTTATTGAGAGATATTATGAATGTGACTTGCTTATTATAGATGACCTTGGAACTGAAATGATAAATCAATTTTCAATTTCAACGCTTTATAATCTTTTAAATGACCGTTTGAGTCGTAAAAAGCCAACTATAATCAGCACTAACCTTTCTAAAGATGATATTCAGAAAAAATATAACGATCGAATTCAAAGCAGAATTTTTTGTGAATATAGAATTATGTTTTTTGCAGGAACTGATATCAGAATGCAAAAAATAATGAAAAAATAATAAAAACAAAAAAAGTGCCTTTTAACAAAAAGGCACTTTATTTGGCAAATATTTATTCAGCATCAGCCAATGCGTCACACTGGAGGCATTCGCACTCGCAAGAATCATCTTCTTCAAGGAACAAATCGTCATCTTCAGAATAGCATTTTTCAAGGTTCTTTACAAACAATTTGTACACAATGAAAGCGATTGCTGCGAAAGCCGCAATAACTGCAAGTGTGATTACGATAATTTTGCCGTAGTTGGTCTTTTTTTCCATATGGCTAAACCTCCAATCAAATATTTCTTAATTACATTATACCACATTTTTCGAAAAATGCAATAAAAATAAATAAAAATTTTTAAAAATTTTATGTAGAAAAGGGAATTTATGAAATATAAGGATATTATCGACAAGCTTATGCAAATTTCTCCATATGAGTATGAAAATGAAGCAAAGCTTCTTATTGAAACCTTTACAAAAAACAGAATATCCCATTATCTTATAAACAAGGATGAAGGAATATTCAGTGATGAATTGGAGCTTGCTTTGAAAAAAAGAGAGCAGCATATTCCTTTGCAATATATACTTGGCAAATGGGAGTTTTATAGACAAACCTATATAGTGGATGAGAATTGTCTTATTCCTCGCTCAGATACTGAGATTTTGGTTGAAAAAGCAATTGAATTGTTGCCTAAAGATGCTCATTTCATTGATCTTTGCACCGGTAGTGGATGCATCGCGGTTTCAACTCTTGCTGAAAGAGTAGATACAACCGCAGTTATGGTTGATAAGTTTCCCAAGACCATCGAAATTGCCTCTAAAAATGCTGTTTTAAACGGAGTGGATAAAAGGGTCACCCCAATGCTTTTTGACGTTCTAAACGAAGAAAATGCGCTTTTAGGCAATCTGTACGATGCCATACTTTCAAATCCTCCTTATATTCGTCCTGAAGTTATAGCTGAACTTTCAGATGAGGTTAAGCACGAGCCGTATGCAGCACTTTATGGTGGAGATGACGGCCTTATATTCTATAACAAAATTATTAAGGATTATTCAGTTTTTTTGAAAAACGATGGATTTATGCTTTTTGAAATCGGATATGATCAAGCCAACGATTTACATCGTATTGCAAACGAAAACGGATTCAACTGTCAGATTTTTAAAGATTACGGTGGTAACGATAGAGTAGCGCTTTTGAGAAGGGTGGAAAAATGATATGAATAGTAACATTATTGATAATGCCATTTTCTACGTAAAAAGCTTTTTTGCCAATGAATCGACAGGGCACGATTATTATCATACCATGCGTGTGTTTAATAATGCAACCAATATTGCACTTAAAGAAGGCGCTGATTTGGAGATTGTTCAGCTTGCATCACTTTTGCATGACGTTGATGATCATAAAATATCACCTCAAACCTCAGAAAATCTTGATAATGCAAGAAAATTTATGAGGGAAAACGGCGTTTCAAAAGAAAAAATTGAGTATGTTTGTGATATTATAGATGAAATATCATTTAGCAAAAACGGTGATAAAGCACCCAAAACAATTGAGGGTAAATGTGTGCAGGATGCGGATAGACTCGATGCAATCGGCGCTATCGGAATAGCGCGAGCCTTTGCCTTTGGTGGAAGCCGTGGAAGATATTTATATAATCCCGATGATAAAGAGGAAAATGAGTCAACAATTGACCATTTTTATCAGAAGCTTTTTAAATTAAAGGATCTTATGAATACTCAAAGTGCAAAAGAAATTGCACAAAATCGCGATTTGTTTATGCGAGAATACATTGACCAATTTTATTCTGAATGGAATGGTGAAAAATAAAAAGGGCGGAATTAATCCGTCCTTTTTTATTTTTTTAGCATTTTAATTTCTTCATTAGTTAAATATCTCCATTTACCACCCTGAAGATTGCCAAGAGTAATGCTACCAATTGCAACTCTTGTGAGCTTTGCAACCTTTAAGCCGACCTGCTCGCACATTTTTCTGATTTGACGGTTTCTACCCTCAAAAAGAGTCATTCTAAGTGTTGTGAATTTCTCATTTTTTGAAAGGAATTCTGTTTTAACAGGGAGCAAAACGTAACCGTCAACTGTCATTGAGGAATTAAGAATATTCAATTGCTCGGTTGTAACCTTGCCAACAACGTCAACCTCATAAATTTTGGGTATCTCATGTCTTGGGTGAGTTAGCTTGTTTGTGAGCTCACCGTCATTTGTCATAAGTATAAGTCCTTGAGAATTCAAGTCAAGACGACCTACGGGGTAAACTCTTGTTCCGCATTTAACGAGATCAGTGACGCAAATTCTTCCTTTTTCATCCTTGGCACTTGTAACAACGCCACATGGCTTGTTGAGAAGAATATAAACAAATTTATCTTCTTTTCTTGGGAGAATGCGTCTACCCATATATTCAATCACGTCGTTTTCGGGGTCTATTTTATCGCCAAGCTCGGCGCGCAATCCGTTAACCTTGACCTTGCCAGCCTTGATTTCTTCTTCAGCAGCGCGACGTGAAAGCACACCGCAATCAGTAAAATATTTTTGAAGTCTTATTTTTTCCATTCTAATTGAATATTCCTTTGAATAAATCTTTTAACCAATCAATAAGATTGAATTTATATTTGATTTGCCCCACGTCCTCAGAAGCATAGAGGGGAAGTGTGGCTATTGCTTTTCCGCTTTGCAAATAAATTATCTCCCCAACCCTTTCTCCTTTGCTAACCTTAGCAAATAAGAATCTTGGGGCATTTATTTTCATCGTTATATCGTTGTGATTTTTGGATAATAAAAGTGAAAAATCTTGCGAATAAACACAAACATTCTCCTTTACACCTGATATAACGGGGATGTTGAACTGTTTACTCTCCAAATTTATACGCTCATAGCTTGAAAAGGCAAAATCGTACAATTTTTTATGGTCGTTCCAATCGTCGGGTGCACTCAAGCTAACGGCAATTAATCTTAATCCATCTCGTTCAGCACAGCTCACAAGACATCGTCCGCTTTTCTTGGTAAATCCGGTCTTTCCTCCGATTGTTCCGTCATAATGTTTCAAAAGCCTGTTGTGATTTGTAAATAGAAATGAAGTACCATCATCTCTTGAAAAGGCTTTTTTTTGACATGAGGTGATATTGGCAAAATCAGAGTTTTGCATAGCATATGCCATTATTTTTGCCAATTCTTCGGCTGTTGTATAATGTTCTTCATCATACAATCCGTGTGGATTTGTAAAGTGGGTATTAGTTAGTCCCAAATTATATGCTTTACTGTTCATCAAATCAACAAATTTTTCAGCACTACCACAAATTGTGTGGGCAATTGCCATTGCCGCATCATTAGCTGAAGATAGCATAAGAGCGTACAAAAGCAATTCAAGGGTAACTACCTCGTTTTGCTTTAAATATGCCGACGAGCCCTCAACACCTACCGCTTTTAAAGGTACCTTAATTTGTGTGTTGAGAGGTATCCCACTTTCTATAGCTACTATGGCAGTCATTATTTTTGTGGTTGATGCCATAGGCATTCTTTGATTTGAATTTTTGGAATATAGCACACGTCCACTTGTTGCATCAATCAAACACGCGGATTGAGCGGAAATATTGCTGATTGTTTCTTCTTTTGCATATACAAAGTGGGAATAGTAGCATATGCATATAGATAAGATTATCAAAAAAACGGTTATTTTTTTTATAACAGTCATAAAAACTCACCTCGGAACAGTATATTGCCCGAGGCGGCTTTTTATTCTTGATTTTATTTCTCTATATTTTCAACAACAACCTTTTTTGATGCATCGTTTGTGTCATCAAAGATGTTCTTTATCTTTTGAATAATCTCTGGTGAACGGTCAAGAAGGTCACTGAATTGTTCAATCGGATCGGGAGTGCCCTTACCCTCAACGCTGATAAAGTCAGTTTTGCCATACTTGTCAACAACAAGGAAGCCAATGGGATTGATGCTCATGCCGCTACCACCGCCACCACCAAATTTATTTGATTTTTTGGGAGTTGCGCCGCTGTCAAGACCGCCTGTTGCAAATCCTACACTAACTTTTGAGATGGGAATGATTGTGGAGCCGTTAGAAAGCTCAATTGCATTGCCAACAACTGTGTTGGAATCAAGCATACCCTTGATATTTTCAAAGGATGTTTTAAACATTGCGTCAAATTTGTTTTCGTTAGCCATTTTTAGTTTCCTTTCGGGTGTTTATTTTAGATATATCATTTAATGAAAAATATTTTAAAAACGATTTCATAAGTACCTTTATCAAACCGAATACCGTGATATGAAGCATGATATCAATTTTAACGTCGGTTTTATCAGACAAGAAATCGGGTTCAACTGATATGGATGAATCCTTAATTTTGTCAAGGTTAGTAATTGCGTCAAGCAATTCTACAATACCAACTACTGCAGTTGATATCGCGCCATAGAGAATGGCAGTTTTGGCAGCATCGTCAGTGCCAACCTTTATATAAATCTTAGAAAATTTAACGCGTATATTTTGTCTGAAAGTGTTAAATAGTATTCTAAGAATTTTTAACACGGCCTTTAATTGACTGAGGATGGGGGAAGAGACCATCTTTTCAGCATCACCGTCCGCAACTTGTGGTTCGGTGGGAGAATCATCCAAGGTATCGCTCAGCTTTTTCAAATCTATTTTGCTGTTAGAATTGTTTAACAAATCCACTTTAAAGAAAAGAAAACGAAAATAAACTTCAAATTCCTTTTCATACAGTATTTGCACCTTCAATCTTAAAGAGAGAAAAAGGCAAATAAGTAAAATTAAGCCAAGCAAAATATATAGTGCAATAATATGCCCTCACTCCCTTCAAAATTAATATGTATAAATTATTCTTCAGTTACTAATTCTTCACCTGGAGCCATAATTTCCATTTGCTCTTCGCTTGCTCTTAAAATTTCAATTTCGGGCAATTCATTTACTGATGAAATTCCGAATACACGAAGGAACTTGTCCGTCGTTCCATAGAGCATTGGTCTACCGGGAGCATCAAGACGACCACAGCTTTCAATAAGTGCCTTGTCAATAAGACTGTTCATAGCATAGTTCGAGTCAACACCACGAACAAGGTCAACAAAGCTTCTTGTAACGGGTTGGTTGTATGCAACGATAGCCAAAACCTCCATTGATGAATTGGAGAGATTGCCACCGCGCTTGATTCCAAGAGCCTCTTTAATAAGGGGCAGATGCTGTTCTTTAGTACAGAACTGACATGTTTCAGGGAACATCAAAATCATAATTCCGTGATCATCGTCATTGTATTTTTCGGCAAGCTCTGAAACGTATCTTTTAATTTCACTTGGAGTCATTCCAAGCACTTCAGCAAGCTTGTCATATTTCATGGGGTAGCCTGCAGCAAACATAATAGCTTCAATTGTTGCTGCGGGATTTTTTATTTCTTTGGTTTCTATATCTTTAATTTCATCCATTGTTTTCATCCTCGCTCTCTGTATTTTCTTCTTCGGGAACGTAGTTTTCGTTGAGCGTAAATACGGTTGTAAGACCATAGTTCTCAGTAACTATATCATCTTCATCTTCAACAAGCAAAATTCTCTTTGTTTTAACTAATTCAAGTACTCCGATAAAGATTGCAATCATATCGGGAAGAGAAACGCTGTCGCTGACAAAATCCTCAAGGGTTTGATAGCGGTTTGAAGTAAGACGCGTCATGATTTGCAAAATTTTGTGTTCAACGGGAACAATTGGTTTTGCAATCATGGGTGTAAAAGCATTCTTTTGAGCATTTTCAAGCGCATCGTTAAAATCAACTATACGCTTCATGGCGCTAAACAGCTTTTCAACGTCCTGGTCGGCAACAAAGGTTTTATCAACTGAAATTTCATCAGTATCTTTAATTTGACGCCCTGAGAACATAGCGTAAAGAGGATGCATTTTTGAAGCTGCCTCTTTTGCTTGCTGATAACGAATAAGAGCATCGGTAAGGGTTTTGCGAGGATCTTCCTCATCCTCTTTTTCACGGGGAAGCAAGAGCTTACTCTTGATAAGCATAAGATCACTTGCCATCACGATAAATTCGGATGCAATTTCCATGTCCATTTCTTGCGCTTCGGTAATATACTGCATATACTGATCGCAAATAAGAGCAATTGGAATATCCTCAATATTAACTTTATTTTTGTGAATAAGAGTCAATAGAAGGTCAAGTGGGCCTTCAAATTGATCAAGACGGTAAGTAATGCTTTCCATTTAGAAAACTCCTGAATTAAAATTATAAGTTAAATTGTGGCAAGCTGTTTAAAATATTACCTCTAATTGCCATTAAAAGTTCTTCGTTCATTCCGGTAATTTTGAATAATATATCACTTACACCGTTGGTTAAGAAGCCAAGTGGAAGAGATATGATACCCGTTGCCAAGAGTACAACAAACGCGATCATAATATAGCGTTCATATTGCATTATTTTAAAATATATGTTTGTGGGTAAGAAGATAAATGCAATTCTTGAACCATCAAGAGGGGGCAAGGGAATCAGGTTAAAAAACATAAGATTCAAATTAAGACCAATGCCAAGGTAAAGCATGACTGCAAGCAATGAGAGCACGGTAAAGGTGGTGTTTTCCATCAATTCCGGCGCCAAATCATACTGATAGCTGTATGCATCTATTTCGCGAGCAAAATAAGATCCTTCAGGAGCCATTTGATTAAGGGGAATCATAACAATTCTCAAAAGAACTGTAAAGATTATAGCAAGACAAAGATTTGAAATGGGGCCTGCTGCGGCACTTATAGCCATACCCTTGCGTGGGTTTTTAAAGTTTCTTGCATTGATAGGCACGGGATTAGCCCAACCTATATTGAAGAAAAGCATCGAAACAAAACCAAAAAGATTTATATGCTTCAATGGGTTTAGAGTAAGTCTGCCAAGATTTTTTGCTGTTGGGTCGCCCAATTTGTATGCAACATAACCATGAGATGCTTCGTGTAATGAAAGCGATAAAAGTATTGCAGGCAGAACAAGCAGCATTTGTGGCAATCTGTTAAAAATATTAAGCATGTATATACTCCTATAAATTGGTGTATTTAAAAATTTCCTTTAAAAGTTCCATTTTTCCTTCACCTGTGTGTGAAGAAAAGGGAATGATGGTTGTACCCTCTGCCAAAACCTCATCGTTAGCAATCTTTTCAAGCTGTTTGTTGCGATCGGTTTTGTTAAGTTTGTCAACCTTAGTGGCAACAACTATATAGGGAATTTCCATTTGATTCAAGAAATCAATCATCATGGCATCGTCATTTGTAATGCCAACCTTGCAGTCAACAAGCTGAACAACAAGGGAAAGAAGATCGATGTTTTTGTTTTGTGTGAAATAACCATCAGTAAGAGATGACCAAACCTGTTTGTTTTCAAACTGACGCTTGGCATAGCCGTAACCTGGCAGGTCAACTAAAAACAATTTTTTGTCAACGTCATAAAAGTTGATGGTTATAGTTTTACCTGGCATTGAAGAAACACGCGCGAGTGATTTTCTGCCAAGTATTGTATTTATGAGTGAACTTTTTCCAACGTTTGAACGTCCTGAAAAAGCAACCTGCTTCATAGGATCCGTGGGGAACTGCTTTGCAAATCCCGCGCTGATGCGAAGCGAAGTATTTTGTACATTAACTGCCATAAAAGTCCTACTTTCTGTAAATGTTTGCACCGGTAAGTGTAGTTTCGTTTGAAATGTGTGGGAGTGTTTCTTCAAAAATTGAAGAAATATCATTTACCACTAATGCATTTTTTAAAACGTCGTTAAGTGTTTTGCAGGGAACAAATTGCAAATTCTCACGCGCTAAAGGATCAATATTATTGAGATCCTTTAAATTGTCATGAGGAATCAGCACAGTTTTAATTCCTGCATTGTAAGCTGCCATGGTCTTTTCCTTAAGACCACCAATAGCAAGTACTTTGCCGTGAAGAGTAATTTCACCTGTCATTGCTACGTCTCGTCTTACGGGAATGCCTGCGAGCTCACTAACAAGCGCAGTTACCATTGTAACACCTGCGCTAGGACCATCCTTCGGAACGGCACCCTCGGGCGCGTGGATATGTATATCCTTGGTTTTATAAAAATCGGTGGGAATGTTATATTCTCTAGCAATTGAACGAACATAGCTGATTGCTATATGTGCACTTTCCTTCATAACCTCACCAAGTGAACCTGTAAGCTCTATCTTACCAGTACCTTCAAGTGCGGATACCTCGATCTTGAGCATATCACCGCCAAGCTCAGTATATGCAAGTCCATTAACTGTGCCAATTTCGTTTGTTTCCTCAATCTTTTCGGGTAGATATTTTCTTTCACCAAGGTATTTGGCAATATTTTCTGCTTTAATTGTTACCGATTTAACACCACTTGATACTACTTCGTGTGCAGCTTTTCTGCAAAGGGAAGCAATAGTTCTTTCAAGATTTCTAACGCCTGCCTCACGAGTATAGAAATCAATCATTTCTTCAAGTGCAGAGTCAGTAATCTTGAGCATTCGCTTGTTCAAGCCGTGACGCTTCAATTGTTTTGAAATGAGGTGATTTTTTGCAATGCTCATCTTTTCGCGCTTGGTATAAATCTTAATTTCGATTATTTCCATTCTGTCAATAAGGGGACGGGGAATGGTATCAAGCGTGTTTGCAGTTGCTATAAAGAAGCAGTTAGAAAGATCAAAGGGAAGCTCCACAAAGTGATCTCTAAAGGTTTTATTTTGTTCACCGTCAAGCACCTCAAGAAGTGCGCTTGTGGGGTCACCGTGAGCATCTCTTGTCAATTTATCTATTTCATCAAGCAAAACAAGGGGATTGTTTACCTTTGCTTGAATAAGAGCATTAATAATTCTACCGGGCATTGCGCCAACGTATGTTTTTCTGTGTCCGCGAATATCGGCTTCATCTCTGACACCACCAAGGGAAACGCGAACGTACTTGCGCTTCATTGCGCTCGCAATTGAGGCGGCAATTGAAGTCTTACCCACACCGGGAGGGCCAACAAGACAAATAATTTGATTCTTAAGATCGGGATTTAATTCTTTAACTGCAAGGAATTCAAGAATTCTTTTCTTAACGTCTTCAAGTCCGTCGTGATCTCTTTCAAGAATCTTTGAAGCAGCTGAAATATCAGCTCTATCCTTTGTGGAATTGTTCCACGGAATATCAAGGATAGTTTCAAAATAAGTTCTCATAACTGAAAGCTCAGCCGAGCCAAAGGGAAGACGTGACATTCTTTCGGCATCCTTCAAGAGCTTTGTTTCAATCTCCTCGGGGAAATGCATATCGGCAATGCGGTCAAAATATTCGTCAACCTCACCCGTGTCGCCAAGCTCCTCCTTGATTACGCGAAGCTGCTCACGAAGGTAATATTCCTTTTGATTTCTATTAAGACGGGAACGAACCTCCTTGTGAATTGCGCTTTCACATTCAAGAAGAGTAGTTTCCTCTTCAAGTATAACGATAAGCTTTTCAAGTCGAGTCATCGGCTCAAAGGAAGAGAGAATCTCTTGCTTATCAGTGTGTCTTACAAGAATATTGGATGCAATAAAGTCGGCAAGTGCACCAGGATTTTTGATTGTTTTCATGGTGGCAATCACTTCCTTTGAGGAAGCGGGTAAAAATCCTGACATTTTTTCAACAGCAGCAAGTGTCTCTCTTGTAAGAGCCTCAACCTTAATTTGATCGGGGTCCTCAAGAGTAAGTGTTTTACAAATAACCTCAGCAACTCTATAGTTGGCAAAATTTCTGTATTCTTCTACTGTACCTCGAGAAAATCCCTCAGCAATAACGCGAAGCTTTCCTTCAGGAGTTTTAATTGATTGTTTAATTTTTGCAACTGTACCAATATTGAAAATTTTAGAAAATTCAATGGGTTCATTTGAAATTTGTCTTTTTGAAACGATAAAGATAAAGGAATTTACACTGTTAGCTGCTTCAACAGCCGCAACGTTTGCTTTATCCGAAAGCTCAAAGTTTACGGTGATAGCAGGGAATGCTACAGTGCCGTTCAAAACGACAAGTGGTAAAGTTAATTTTTCGAGTTTTTCTATATAATGAGCCATAAAGCCCTCCATTTTCTAAAAAAGTGTATAATAAACCTAATTATAGTCATTATATCATAAAATCAATAAAAATTCCACACTTTTTTGAAAATATATTCTCAATTTTACTTAATTATTTTACATTTGTATGATATATACAAAATAATATTAAATTCATAAAAATACTTGATTTATTTAGTAAAATGTG
>JAZTYY010000062.1:0-2518 GCA_045637205.1 Eubacteriales bacterium
CCATTGCGAGAATGATATGTGTTTTTACACCGGCATCCTTTCGCCTGATGCTTCGCTCAAGACCGATGATTCCGCCGCAAAGGCAAGCGAACAGAATGCGAAAGAAATGCTCTCCGTGATTTTGCAATATATTAATAAAAAATTCCTTCATAAAATCCTCCAAAAATTAGTAGATTATTATTATATCATACTCTTAAGTAAAATGCAATAGCAATATATGCAAATTTAACAAAATAATGACAATTTTTATTAAAAAATAGTGTAAAATGTATTTGAAAAAGCGTATAAACAACAAAAGACCAACCCAAAGGGTCGGTCTTTTGTTGGAAAACTATGAAAAAAGGATTTATGAAAAAACTCACACATGCAATATTAATGTCCGTGAAAAAGCACTTGCAAAAGCAAGTGCTTTTTCTGGTGGGGGATGGTGGATTCGGACCACCGAAGTCAGTGACAACAGATTTACAGTCTGCCCCCTTTGGCCGCTCGGGAAATCCCCCAAAAAAATGGAGCTGGTGATCGGAGTCGAACCAACAACCTGCTGATTACAAATCAGCTGCTCTGCCATTGAGCCACACCAGCGTTAACATTTTTACGGAACGTTGTTATTATAGCACAATGAAAAGTAATTGTCAATACCTTTTTTGAAAATATTTTTAACTTTTTTTATTATTTTTTGAAAAAAGTCGATAAAAAGAAGAAAAAATTTCAAAAAAAGACTTGATTTTTTATATTTTTGTGATATAATATAAAAGTCGAGCAGATGGAGAGATGGCTGAGCTGGTCTAAGGCGCACGATTGGAAATCGTGTGAACGCTAATACCGTTCCGAGGGTTCGAATCCCTCTCTCTCCGCCACAAAAAGAGATAGCACCCAACAGGGTGCTATCTCTTTTTGTGCTTCGATCGAGGATTCGAACCTGTATAGAGGAACGGTCCGTTCCGGGTGAACGATCAAAAACATCACATTGTGATATTTTTGCGAAGTGAAGGAGCCAAAGCAAGGAGTGTTGAGTTGCGAATTATTCGCGACTCAAGACGACTATGCGACGCGAGTGGGCAACTTCGAATCCCTCTCTCTCCACCAGTGGTCCATGCGACGCGAGTGGGCAACTTCAAATCTATCTCTTCGCTTTATCTGTTTTTTATTATATTTTAAAAATCTATTGAAAAATTTCTAAATATATAGTATAATACTTACGTATTGGCTTCTGCCTTTCTAATAATCTATTGGGAGAAAAAACAATGGAAATCAAAAAGATAGTTATCACAGGTGGCCCTTGTGCGGGAAAAACCACCGCTATGAATAGAATACAGGGCGTTTTCACAAAGCTTGGATATACAGTGCTTTTCGTACCCGAAACGGCAACAGAGCTTATCACGGGCGGTGTTGCTCCTTGGACTTGTGGAACAAACGTTGAATATCAGGTTTGTCAGATGCAGCTCCAGCTTGAAAAAGAAAGAATCTTTACACAGGGCGCACTCACTATGCCCGTTGAAAAGATTTTGCTCGTTTGCGACCGCGGTGCGCTTGATAATAAGGCGTATATGACTCAAGAGGACTTTGACAAAGTTCTTGACATTGTTGGTCATAACGAGGTTGAACTTCGTGACAGCTATGATGCTATTTTCCACCTTGTAACATGTGCTAAGGGTGCTGAGGAATTCTATACACTTGAAAACAACGGTGCGAGAACCGAATCTGTGGAGCAGGCAAGTGCACTTGACGACAAGCTTATTGCTGCTTGGACAGGACATCCCCACCTTAAGATTATCGACAACGATGCTAACTTTGAACACAAGATGAAGCACTTGCTTGATGAGATGACATCCTTCCTCGGTGAAGAAGCACCGAGAGATATTAAGAGAAGATTCCTCATTGATTATCCCAATGTTGCTTATCTTGAAAGTTTGTCTAACTGTCAAAGAGTCGAGATTAGCCAGACTTATCTCGTTGCCCCCGAGGGAGAAGAGAACCGTGTTCGTCAAAGAGGCGTTGATGGAAATTACGTTTATTTCCAAACGAAGAAGAGAAACGGTGCCGGCAATCAGAGAATTCGTCTTGAACGCCGTCTTTCAAAGAACGAGTATATTCGTCTTCTTATGGATGCAGACCCCTCTTGCCGTCCCATCAGAAAGACAAGATATTGCTTGACATATATGAATCAGTATTTTGAAATTGACGTTTACCCATTTTGGAATGATAAGGCAATTATCGAGATTGAACAGAGTGATGAGAACGCTGAAATCAATTTCCCTGATTTCGTTAACGTTGTAAGAGAAGTAACTGACGACGAAGCGTATAAAAATATCACATTAGCAAAAATTTAATAAAAATATTAACCCACTCGCAATGCGAGTGGGTTTTGTTTTTGATGATAAATTGGGGTTTAGCGGTGCGAAGCACCGCAACTAAATCCGCCTTCTGCGGAATAAATCCACATTCGTGGATGAAATCGCTACGCGATGAAATCTGCCTTATGGCAGGTTAATAAAAGGCGGATTTGATTTCATCCAAG
>JAZTYY010000063.1:0-29248 GCA_045637205.1 Eubacteriales bacterium
GTTATAACGCTTTTTCTTTTGAAGCAAGAGGCCCAAAAGAAAAAGCTTTGCAAAAAGAAAATGCCGTTTTTGCGCTCAAGCCGCTGGGCTTCCGCTTTTGAAAAAGCGGAGCAAAACAACAGCTTTAGTCTGTGCGAACAAAGTGCGCGACAAACCCCAATTTATCAAAGTATAACAAAAGAGGGAACTGAACGTTCCCTCTAATTTTTTATTTAATTACAACTTTCTTAAAGTTCTTCTTACCACGTCTTACGAGGATTCCGTTTGCAAGGTCGGAAGCTGTGAAGGAATGACGGAGATTTGTGATCTTTTCGTCATTAACAGTTACACCGCCCTGTTCAACTGCACGACGTGCTTCGGAACGAGAGGGAACAAGCTCTGCCTTAACAAGTACGGAGAGAATGTCGATTGCACCGTCCTGAAGGTCTGCTTCGCAAAGCTCAACTGTGGGAGCATTGTCAGCACCTCCTGTGAAGAGTGAACGAGCCATTGTCTGTGCCTTTGTTGCTTCTTCTTCACCGTGAACGAGCTTTGTGAGTTCGTATGCGAGAATTTCTTTAGCAGTATTGAGCTGTGCACCTTCCCAAGAATCCATCGCGTTGATTTCTTCGAGTGGAAGGAATGTGAGCATTCTAATGCACTTGAGAACATCCTCATCACCAACGTTTCTCCAGTACTGGTAGAAATCGAAGGGAGTTGTCTTGTTGGGGTCAAGCCATACTGCGCCTGAAGCAGTTTTACCCATCTTCTTGCCTTCGGAGTTAAGAAGAAGTGTAATTGTCATTGCGTGCGCGTCCTTACCGAGTTTACGTCTGATAAGCTCAGTACCACCAAGCATATTTGACCACTGGTCGTCACCACCAAACTGCATATTGCAGCCGTATTCCTTGAAGAGATGATAGAAGTCGTAGGACTGCATAATCATGTAGTTGAATTCAAGGAAGGAAAGACCCTTTTCCATTCTCTGCTTGTAGCATTCTGCAGAGAGCATTCTATTAACTGAGAAGCAAGCACCAACCTCGCGAAGTACCTCAACGTAGTTAAGTCCCATAAGCCAATCGGCATTGTTAACCATAATTGCCTTGCCTTCACCAAAGTCGATGAAGCGTTCCATTTGCTTTTTGAAGCAATCGCAGTTGTGCTGAATTGTTTCAGTTGTCATCATTTGACGCATATCTGTTCTGCCTGAGGGGTCACCAACCATAGCTGTACCGCCACCGATAAGAACAACGGGCTTATTGCCTGCCATTTGAAGGCGTTTCATAAGGCAAAGAGCCATAAAGTGACCAACGTGAAGTGAGTCAGCTGTGGGGTCAAAGCCGATGTAGAAGGTAGCTTTACCCTCGTTGATCATATTTTTGATTTCTTCCTCGTTTGTAACCTGCGCGATAAGACCGCGGGCAACGAGTTCTTCATAGATTTTCATATTTTATCTCCTATCTTTTAATTAACATAATAAAAAAGTCCTTGGGCAAAAACCCAAGGACGAATTAGCGTGTTACCACCTTGCTTTAAATAAAACGATAGTTTTATTCCTCATTAAGCGCTTTAACGGGCGCACCGTTGCCGCCTACTACAAAAGGTTCGGAGCAAAGCTCAAAGATGTATTCACATAATGTTTTCTGCGCCTCGCACCAACCGGCAACTCTCTGAAGAAAAGGGAAAATGCTACTATTTCTTGTCATAGCTGTTTTTTATTACCTATGTATATTAACACATATTTTGTTATTTGTCAACGATTTCGGCAAAAAAAGTTTCTCCGTTATGATTTGTTAATTTTACGTTTAAAACCTCGGAGTGAAGGGGAGCATCATTCTTTACACAAATCTCAAGGAAATCGGGAGTGTGACCGTAGGCAAAGCCATTTTCATAGCTTTCAAAAAGCACCTTGTGAGTGTGGTTTTGTGCTAAAATACGGTCAAATTCATCGTGTCTAATGCTTTTTTCGAGGGAAATAAGCTCAGCTGAACGTTTTTTCTTGATTTCTTTAGAAATTTGGTTGCCCATCTTTGCAGCAGGTGTACCCTTGCGAGCAGAATATGGGAAAACGTGAATCATAAGGAAATTTGCACGTTTTGCAAATTCGAGTGTTTCGTTAAAATCTTCTTCAGTTTCACCGGGAAAGCCGACGATGATATCGGTTGTGTATCTCACGTCGGGCATAGCCGTGCGAAGTCTTTCCATATTATTAAAGGCTTGGTCGGCATTGTATTTACGCTTCATATTGCGAAGTGTTTTCGAACTTCCTGACTGCATAGAAATATGAAAATGGGGCGCAAGCTTTTTAAGATTTTTAATCTTTTCAACGAATTTTTCTGTCAAGCAGGAGGGGTCAAGTGAGCCGAGTCTTACGGTGAAATCACCTTCGATTTTGTCTATATCGCAAAGCAAATCAGCAAAGGTATAGCCCTCTAAATCCTTGCCGTATGATGCAGTTTCAATGCCTGTAAGCACAACCTCGCGACATCCGTTTTTAACGAAGTGAGTTACCTCGCAAATAACTTCCTCGGGCGCTTTTGAACGAATTTTTCCTCTTGCGTAAGGGATTATACAATAGGTGCATTTGCTCTCACATCCATCTTCAATTTTGATGTATGCGCGAGTGCGATCAAAGTGCTTGATTTCCATTTTTTCAAAGCCACAAGCATCAATATCGCGCACGAAAATTTCGGTTTGAGCATTCTTTTCACCCTTTGAGAAAAGGTCATTAAGTGCATCTGCAATAATGAGCTTGTCAGTGTTGCCACAAACATAGTCAACTCCTGCAATTGCGGCAATATTTTGCGGGTCTGTTTGCGCAAGGCAACCCGTAACCAATATATATGCATTTGGATTTTTATTTATCGCACGGCGTATAAACTGACGTGCCTTGCGGTCACTCTCGGCAGTTACTGTGCAGGTATTTATAATGTAAGCATCGCATTCTTCGGTGCTCGGTTTGATTTCAAAACCTAAAGAAGCAAGTCGCTCGGCAATTGCCTCGGATTCATATTGATTTACTTTGCAACCTAAAGTAAGAATGCCAACTGTTTTATTTATAACGTTCATTTTAACCTCTTTTTTAGATGATATATATATTTTATCATTTTTTTTGCTTCTTGTAAAGATTTTTTGCAAAAATCCCCTTGAAAAATGAAGAAAAGAGTAGTATAATAGTAAAGATAAAAATAAATATATGCTGAATTTCAGCGGAATGGAGTTAAAAATGAGCACATTACACATTATGGATCATCCACTTATTGCACACAAGCTTACTATTATGAGAGATAAGGACACAGGTTCTAAAGACTTTAGACAATTGCTTAATGAAATAGCAATGCTTATGGGCTATGAGCTTACACGCGATCTTCCTCTTGAAGATACTGTTGTTGAAACTCCTATTTGCAAGTCAACTCAGAAGTTGATTTCAGGCAAAAAGCTTGCCATCGTTCCCATCCTTCGTGCAGGTCTTGGCATGGTAGACGGTCTGCTTTCTCTTATGCCCGTTGCAAAGGTTGGTCACATTGGTATGTACCGTGATCCCGAAACACACAAGCCCGTTGAATATTACAGCAAGATGCCTGCAGATATTGAAGAAAGAATTGTAATTCTTGTTGACCCCATGCTTGCAACAGGTGGCTCTGCTTCCGATGCTCTTACAATGCTTAAGGAAAAATATCACTGCAAGCACATTAGATTTATGTGCCTTGTTGCTTGTCCTGAAGGTGTGGCAAAGGTGCAGGCTGACCATCCCGACGTTGATATTTACACAGCTGCTATGGATGAAAAGCTCAATGAGCACGATTATATCGTTCCCGGTCTTGGTGACGCAGGCGACAGAATTTTCGGTACTATTTAATTAGTAATGCGCAAGGAGAGGGATAAGACCTCTCCTTGTTTTGATTTGGAGCAAAAATGAAAGAATTTCAAATAAAAAAGAACGATGCGGGGCAACGTCTTGACAAGTTTTTGACTAAAGCCGTTAAGGGCTTGCCGATATCGTTGATGTATAAATATATCAGAACAAAGAAAATAAAGGTCAATCGTGCAAGAACCGAGCAAAAGTACGTTTTGCAAGAGGGTGACATTGTGCAGCTCTTTATTAAGGACGAGTTTTTCGACTCACCCGAAAAAGACAACTCTGCACTTGCTTCCATTACTCCCAAGCTGACCATCGTTTACGAGGATGAGAACATCATTCTTTGCAACAAGCGCCCCGGTGTGCTTGTTCACGAGGATGATGAGGGCAAGGACAATACTCTCATTATGCACATCAAGGCATATCTCTATCAAAAGGGAGAATACGACCCCGATAGTGAGCAGAGCTTTGCTCCTGCACTTTGCAATAGAATTGACAGAAACACGGGTGGCATTGTAATCGGTGCAAAGAATGCCGAGGCTCTTCGTGTGATGAACGAAAAGATTAAAAATGATGAAATTTCAAAGTTCTATTACTGTGTTGTTCACGGAAAAATGCCCAAAAAGGCTGATACATTGACGGGATTTTTGCTTAAGGACAGTGACAAAAATCAGGTTAAGATTTTTGACAAGCAGGTTAAGGGCTCAAAAAACATCATTACAAAATACAAGGTTGTTTCCGAGAAAAACGGAATGAGCCTGCTTGAAATCGAGCTCGTTACGGGTAGAACTCACCAAATTCGTGCGCATATGAGCTATATCGGTCATCCACTTTTGGGTGACGGTAAATATGGCATCAACAAGGACGACAGGGCAAAGGGCTACAAGTATCAAGCGCTTTATGCCTACCGTTTGCGCTTTGATTTTGATGACAATTCAGGGGCACTTGGTTACCTTAAGGGTAAGGAAGTCAAGCTATCACGCGATGACGTTTGGTTTTTAAAGGATTTTATTTAATTTGGAGATAATTATGAAGAATTTTTTAAGTAAAATTCCATCAAGAATATACATTGCATTAAGTGGATTTTTGCTTGGTTTTACAGTTATTTTTGCTGAAATCGGGCTTGCCGCTTTTATTGCTATGATTCCGCTTGCGCTGATGCTCTATAAGAGATCGGAGCGCACAAAATACGGAATCGGCAAGGCATATCTTGACGGATTTATCTTCTATATGAGCTTTGACATAGTAATTTTCCATTGGTTCACCTATTTTTATCCGCTTGAATTTGCAGGACTTACAAAGGGTGAGGCTATATTGGTTATAGCTCTTGCTTGGATAGGTCTTTCTGCCTTGCAAAGCGTGTTCTCAGCAATTGTTTTCATATTGATTTCAAGATTTATGAAAACAGCCGTTTACAAAAAGTACCCCATATTGTTGGCGCCCTTTGCCGCGTGCCTTTGGGCAATTAATGAGTGGACACAAACCTTCACTTGGGCAGGTGTTCCGTGGGGTAGAGTGGCAATTTCACAAACTGAAATGCCAATAATGATGCAAAATGCGTCACTATTCGGCTCTTACTTTTTAACTTTTATGATAGTGCTTTTCAACTTTCTTGTGGCATATGCTATAAGATATGCTGATAAGAGAAAAATGGCAAGTGCCGTTGCAGGTGTTGTGATTTTGACTCACGTTTTGTGTGGAACTATTCTTTATTTTGTACCCACAAAAAATGAGGATAAAAGCATTACTGTTGCTTCGGTTCAGGGAAATCTTGAATCACAGTCGAATTACGATGTAACAAATTCCGAAACGTTTGATATATACGCCGAGCAAACAAAATTAGCAGCCGAAGACGGAGCAAAGCTCATCATTTGGCCCGAGGGTGTTTTGCCAAGTGATATTAATACGTACATAAGACCTGCAAACAGCATTAGATCGGTAACAATAAGCAATGCGGTTTCAGGTCTTGCTAAAAAGCTTGACGTAACTATTGTCATGGGTAGCTATTATGAGCTTGAAGAGGACGGGGAAAAGAAATTATATAACTGCATGTCGGCATTCTATCCCGACGGAACAAGCAATATTTGTGCATATTCAAAAATAAGACTTGTACCCTTTGGTGAGTATGTTCCAATGCGCGATTTTATTACAGCAGTTGTTCCTGCCTTGTCGCAAATAAATATGCTTTCCAGCGATGTTGACAAGGGTACAGAAAGCACTGTTATGGGTGCAACATCTGACGAAGATGCAATTCAAATCGGAACGCTTATTTGCTTTGACTCGATATATGAAACATTAGCAATTGATACGTCACGAGTGGGTGCTGAGATGTTAATTGTGCCATCAAACGATTCATGGTTCTATGATTCAAGAGCAATGAATATGCACCATTCACAAAACGTTTTGCGCGCGGTTGAGCAGGGCAAATACACAGTAAACTGCGGTAATACAGGTATTACGTCCGTTGTTAGTGACAAGGGTGAAATTATTTCTGAAATGCCCATTTATGAAAGAGGCTACGTGCTTGATACAGTTTATGCAAATGAAACAAGGACTCTTTATTCGTATATAGGTAATTTGTTCGTCTACCTTTGCATAGTTGCGGTAATTGTACCGTTTGTGTTTAATATTTGGTATAAAAAGAGAAAGTAAATAGAAACTCCCACGATAAAAATCGTGGGAGTTTTTATATATATTTAATTTGAAATATATCCCCATTGAACAGGTCTATCTTCAATATTCCAGTAATTTTCCCATCCTTCCGGTTTTGATTCTACTTCACATTTGATGGTTAAATAAATACAGTTATCAAATACTCTATTTCCCATAGTTGCAACAGATTTTGGGATTATTATTGTTGTAAGATAAGAGCAATCGTTAAATGCAAAAGCGCCGATTTCTTTTATTGAATTGCCGAGTGTAATCTCATTAAGAGAAGTGCAGCTATGAAATGCATAAGTTTTAATTTCGATTACATTATTTGGAATAACAATACTAAAGAGTCTAGTGCATCCAGCAAATGAATAAGGTCCAATAGTTGTTACTGAATTTCCTATTGTAACGTCTTCGAGTGATGGGCAAAAATAGAATGTATAGCCCTCAATAACTGACACGGAATCACCGATTACTACTGTTTTAAGTGATGAGCATTTTGCAAATGCTTGTTCACCAATTTTTTGAATGCTGTCGGGAACAACAACCTTTGTGATGAATGTGTTATTAAAAAAAGCCTTTTCTTGAATTTCAACAACGGGTAAACCGTTATAGTATTCGGGAATAATTATTTCACTGTCATCATATGCCATATAGGAGCCAATGCCTGTAACTATATATCCTGTGCCTTCATCATTAAGAACATATTGAAGCTGTTTTTCGATAATTTTATACTCGGGAACAGTAAGTGTAGTTGTGCCAAAGTCAGAGAAAATTAGAGAAACTTCTGTATAGGGAGCTATAGAATTTCCTGTGGGCACTGTATATGCAACTTTTGTTATTCTTCCGTTTTCAAAGAAGAAATAAAGTGTTTTGCTTCCTGCCTTCATTGTGTAATATCTACCTTGCTCGTTATAAGTAAATGTGGAGATATCTAATTCTGATAAATCAAAAGAATTGTTCAGACTATCACCAATTCCTGCTGAACTATCATTAAGATATACAACGTATCCTTCTTCAGAGTCGGTAGTGTCAAGGGGATAGTATGAGCCGTCAATATTCACCAAATACATGATTTCGGTTTCACCCATAAGGTTAGCATTTAATTCAGCCCCCTCTTTAGTAATTTTTATAGTTAACTCAGCAGTTAAACCTTCAATGGACATACCGTAATACATAGTGCAGTTATCTATAGCCAAATTTTCCAAGATTTGCTCGTTAGTAACTGTTGTTATTGTATCTGAAGGGGCTTTGCTAGGTGCAATTATACCATCGGTTATAATTTCCCAATCTCCAATTTCAACGGTGCTTGTGCCGAATTTATCAACAATGATGCTTCCTGTTCCCTCAATGGGAAGTGCTTCTGAATAAACAATATTACCATCTTCAAAACGGAATTCATAAATCATATTGGATGTAGTATAAGTATATGATTTTGTGTCTTCTTCATAAACAAGGTCACTAAATTTTATATAGGGATAAAATCCTAATCCACCTAACGAAATATCAGCGAAGGGGAATGAGTTTGTGCCATATCCAATAAATCCTTGTGAGGATTCTGCATATGATACAGCATTTTCATAATCATAAATAACACATTGAACGTCATTATATACTTGTTGTTCTAATTTGAGTTTTGTGTTGTCGGCAATGATAGTATCGGAGTATCCCGTGCCAACATTAACTGTTAATGTGTAGTTTGTAGCATACAGAGATTTTGTCCATTCAAAGGATGTGATAGTAGTTCTTGTTTCATTTTGAATGGGAGGGTCTTCTTGTTGTTCATTTTCCACGGGTGGCTCTTTTTCACTAAAAATATTAGTGAAAAAATCATTTACAGATTCAATTGGATCACACGATGTAAGAATAAGCATTGACAGTAGTATAATTACTACAAGTGTGAGTGATAACAGTTTTTTCATGGTTTTTCATCCTTTCTTAAATAAAATAAAAAGAGCATCAACCGGAGTTGACGCTCTGAAAAACGCAAACTCCAATTGTTGCTACACAAACTAAATCTAGAATTAGGATACCTAATCATACTGATTCGAGGAATTCACGTTTTTACCAAATTCATAAAAATCAGTATGCGCAAAAAAGGGTATAGTTATCCCAAAAAGAAAAAAGATACCGCAATTCTAAATGTTCAGTTTGTGTAGCATAATCATTGTATCATTTTCAATAAAGAATGTCAATAGAAAAACTCTTATTTATTTTAATAAATTGGGATTTAGCGGTGCGAAGCACCGCAACTAAATCCGCCTTCTGCGGAATAAATCCACAAATGGTGGATGAAATCGCTTACGCGATGAAATCTGCCTTATGGCAGGTTAATAAA
This sequence comes from Eubacteriales bacterium, assembly GCA_045637205.1. Taxonomy (GTDB): domain Bacteria; phylum Bacillota; class Clostridia; order Oscillospirales; family CAG-272; genus RGIG4608. The sequence continues at coordinate 8,829 of JAZTYY010000063.1, forward strand.
AGGCGGATTTGATTTCATCCAAGGCATTAAGCCGAGGATTTCATCCAAACTTGTTTGGATTTCATCGTGGCTTTTGCCACGATTTCATTTCTTCAAATCTCCTCGACAAATCAAAATTTGAAGTATATTTTCAATATATATTGACACACAACAAAGATTGTGATATAATTCACAAGGTTATAAAAATTACATTTTAGGAGGATAATAAAATGAATCGTTTAGAAGGAAAAGTTGCTATTATCACAGGTGGAAACTCCGGTGTTGGTGCTGCAACTGCAGAAAAGTTTGTTAAAGAAGGCGCAAAGGTAGTTATTACTGCTCGTCGTGAGGCTCAGCTTGAAGAAGTAGCGGCAAAGATCCGTGAGCTTGGTGGTGAGGTTCTTCCCGTTTGCTCCGATATTTCAAAGCCCGAAGATGCAAAGAGAGTTGTTGCTGAAACTCTTGCAACATTTGGCAAGATTGATATTCTTATCAATAACGCAGGTGTTCTTGATAATGGTCTTAAGGCAATTGATAGCTTTACTGATGACGATATGGATAGAGTTATCGATATTAACACAAAGGGAACAATGTGCATGACACGTGAGGTTGCTATTGAAATGGCAAAGACAGGTTATGGCTCAATCGTTAACGTTGCATCAGTTGCAGGTGTTATGGGTTGCGGTGGTGCAGCTTACGTTGCATCAAAGGCAGCTATTATCGGTCTTACAAGACACACAGCTCTTCGTTTTGCAGGTACAAACGTTCGTTGCAATTCACTTTGCCCTGGTACAATCGTTACCCCCATGGTTGCAGGTATGAATCCCGCAAATATGGATATGAATATCTTCGGTCAGATGATGAAGCACAACGATCTTAAGGTTCAGCCCTGCTTCCCTGAGGACGTAGCAAATATGCTCGTATTCTTTGCTTCTGATGAATCACGCGCTATCACAGGTCAGTCCATCGTAACTGATTTTGGTTCTACACTTTAATTAAAAAATAAAAGCTCGCATCCATATGATGCGAGCTTTATTTGTTATTATTCAATCCCAAGCACCTTATATCCCTGTGCTTCGACGGTTGCTTTGAGAGTTTCGTCGGAAACGGGGGAGGTGAGGGTAAGAGTTGCTTTCTTTTCAACGTGGCTTGGAACTACGTTTTCAACACCTTCAAGCGCTTCAAGTGCTTTTTTAACGTGTGCTTCACAGTGGGGACACATCATTCCTTCAATTTTAATAACTTTTGTCATGGGTTTAAACTCCTTTGTTTTATGTTTCTTATAAATTTTAACAAGATTTAATCTAAGCGCGTTTGTAACAACGCAAAAGCTTGAAATACTCATTGCCGCCGCGCCAATCATTGGTGTGAGGGTGATTCCAATAGGAATAAGCACGCCTGCCGCGAGTGGAATTCCAAGGCAGTTATAGAAAAATGCCCAAAAAAGACTTAGTTTGATGTTGTTAAGTGTTGCGCGCGAGAGCTTGATTGCGGCAGGCAAATCTGCCATATTGCTCTTAATAAGCACCACGTTCGCGCTATCAATTGCAATATCCGTGCCACTTCCGATTGCAATACCCGTGTCCGCGGCTGTGAGCGCGGGTGCGTCGTTGATGCCGTCACCGACCATTGCTACCTTGCCGTGCTTTTTAAGATTTTGAATAACCTTTTCCTTGCCATCGGGAAGCACACCTGCAATGACCTCGTCAACACCTGCTTGCTTTGAAATAGCCAAAGCGGTGCGCTCGTTGTCACCTGTTAGCATAACGGTTTTAATACCCATCGCCTTCAGCTCGGCAATTGCCTCCTTGGCATCGGGTTTTATCGTATCGGCAACTGCGATAATGCCGAGAATTGTATTATCTTTGCTAAAATACATCGGTGTTTTGCCGTTTTCGGCAAGGGATGATGCTTTCAGCTTGAGGTTTTCGGGAATGGTAGCAAAAGTGCTGATAAATCTCTCGTTGCCACCACGAATGGTCGCGCCGTCTATTTTGCCTTCAAGTCCGTTACCTGCAACGGCTCTAAAGTCGGAAACGGAGAGGGAAGTAATACCTTTTTCATCACCGTACTGCAAAATCGCACGCGATAGGGGGTGCTCACTCTGTTTTTCAAGGGAATAAGCCAAGGTCAAAAATTCATTTTCGTTCATACCATCGGCTGAAAGTATGTCAGTAACCTTTGGTGCGCCGATTGTGATAGTGCCTGTTTTGTCAAGTGCTATCACTTTTATTTTGCCTGCCTCCTCAAGAGATGTCGCGTTTTTGAACAAAATTCCATTCTTTGCGCCAACTCCACTACCAACCATAATGGAAACGGGAGTTGCAAGTCCCAAGGCACAGGGACAGCTTATAACAAGCACAGAAATTGCGCGAGTGAGGGAAAATCCAAGGTCTTTTCCTAAAATTGACCAAGCAATAAAGGTAATTATTGCAATCCCAATTACCGTGGGAACAAAAATGCCTGAAACCTTGTCCGCAATTTTTGCAATTGGTGCTTTGCTTGATGACGCATCCTCAACCATTTTGATGATTCGAGAGAGCATTGTTTCATCTCCCACCTCGGTTGCACGGCATTTTAAAAAGCCTGAACGGTTGATGGTTGCGGAGTAAACCTGCGAGCCAACTCCTTTATCCACGGGGATGCTTTCACCTGTCAAGGCGCTTTCGTCAAGAGCACTTTCACCCTCGATGATAATGCCGTCAACGGCAATGCTTTCACCCGGTCGCACGGTGAAGATGTCACCAACACGCACCTCGTTAATGGAAATTGAAATTTCCTTGCCGTCGCGAATAACGGTTGCGCTTTCTGGCGCAAGGGAAGTGAGTTTGTCAAGCGCATCGGTGGTTTTACCCTTTGCAATTGCCTCAAGCATTTTTCCAAGAGTGATAAGCACTAAAATCATTGCAGCGGACTCAAAATAGAGGCCGTGCATAAGATCCTTTTTTGCAATCACAAGGCACACACTATAGATGAACGATGCCCCCGAGCCAAGTGCCACGAGTGTGTCCATATTTGGCGCGAGCTTTAAGGCGGATTTGAAGCCACTTATGAAGAAATTACTGTTGATTACCATTACAACAATGCAAAGATTCATTTGCAAAATGGCAATTATCAAGTGGTTTTGAGCAAGGAACGAGGGAAGTGGGAGCCCCCACATGCTGTGTCCCATTGCGATATACATAAGCACGATTAAGAAGCAAAGAGAAATTAAAAATCGGTTTCTTAGTGCCTTAATTTCAGTATTTACTCTATTTTTTGTTGATTTTTGATTATCCTTTTGTGTTTTTGATCCATGAAGAGTTGCACCATAGCCTGCATTTACAACGGCAGCGACGATTGCTTCATCAGTAGCCGAGCCATCTACCTCCATGGAATTAGTGAGGAGATTGACCGAGCAGACATCCACACCCTCAAGTGAGGAAACCGCCTTTTCGACACGCGCCGAGCATGCAGCACAGCTCATACCGGTTATATCATATTTTTTCAAATTATCACCTACTTTATGATAATATTATATACGATTTTTACTCGAAAATCAAGAGGGGATTTGAAAGATGAATTGGGATTTATCTATGCCTTCCCCAGCGGGGAAGGGGGACCATCTTTGATGGTGGATGAGGAGAACACGATTTGTGTAAACAATCGTCTTTCTCATCAGCACATAGTATTCGAATCAAAGAAATTTCTCTTAAAATCAAGGATTTTGTTTTACAAGAAAGCCGTTAGTAATAACTAAACGGTGCTCTCCTCATCCACCGTGCACGGCACGGTCCCCCTTCTCCGCTGGAGAAGGCTAACATCTCGACAAATCAAAATTTGAAATACTCATTAAAGCAACAAACCCTCCCGACATTATCGGGAGGGTTATCATTTTAATAAAATTAAGCCTTATTAGCAGAACCGAAAAGCTCGATCTTTTCTCTAACTGTAGCCTTGATAGCTTCAGTACCGGGAGCAAGAAGTTTTCTGGGGTCGAAGCCCTTACCGGAAAGGTCTTTGCCTGCTTCAACGTATTCTCTTGTTGCGGCTGCAAATGCAAGCTGGCATTCAGTGTTAACGTTGATTTTGGAAACACCAAGGTCGATTGCCTTCTTAATCATTTCAGCAGGGATGCCTGTGCCACCGTGAAGAACAAGGGGCATAGCGCCTGTCTTTTGCTGAATAGCATCAAGTGTATCAAATGAAAGACCGGGCCAGTTAGCAGGGTACTTACCGTGGATATTACCGATACCTGCAGCAAGCATTGTAACACCAAGGTCAGCAATCATCTTGCATTCTGCGGGATCAGCACATTCACCTGCACCAACAACGCCGTCTTCTTCGCCACCGATTGAACCAACCTCAGCTTCAAGAGAAATACCCTTTTCACCTGTGATTCTAACGAGTTCCTTTGTCTTTTCAATGTTTTCTTCAATGGGGTAATGTGAGCCGTCGAACATTACGGATGAAAATCCTGCTTCGATACAAGCCAAAGCGCCCTCATATGAGCCGTGGTCAAGGTGAAGAGCAACGGGAACTGTAATCTTAAGTCCCTCCATCATACCTTCAACCATACCAACGATTGTGTTATAACCGCACATATATTTACCTGCACCCTCGGAAACACCAAGGATAACGGGGGAGTTCATCTCCTGTGCTGTCTGAAGAATGGCCTTTGTCCATTCAAGGTTGTTAATATTAAACTGACCAACTGCATAGTGGCCTTCTTTTGCTTTTGTAAGCATTTCTTTTGCTGAAACAAGCATAATAAATCCTCCGAGATTAAAAATTTACCGACAAATATTATATACCATTTTAAAGAAAAAATCAAGTCCTTATGCAATTTTTTATATAAAATAGCAAAGTATTTGGTAAAAAATGCAAATAATAGATGTTAACAGTGCAAAAATCTCTTGACAAACGGGAAAAAAGTGTGTAAAATAAAATATAGTAACTAAAATGGTTAAATAGGGCTTTTACTATTCATTATAGATTACATTATTCGATTTTTGAAAACTTAATATGAAAAAGGAGGTGCAATATGGACACATTATGGTATGTTCTTGTGGCAGTACTCTCTATTGCTATCGGTATTTTTGTGGGTATGATACTTCGCAAAAAGGTTGCTGAAGGCAAGATTGGTTCTGCTGAAGAAGAAGCCAAAAGAATCGTACTTGACGGTGAAAAACAGGCTGAGACCAAGAAGAAGGAAGCACTTATCGAGGCTAAGGAAGAAATTCTTAAGCAGAGAAATGAATCCGAACGCGAAATGAAAGAGCGTCGCGCTGAAATTTCTAAGACAGAGCGCCGTTTGGTTCAAAAGGAAGAAAACCTTGACAAGAAGAGTGAAACACTTGAAAAGAAGAACGAGCAGCTTGATAAAAAGCTCAAAGAGGCTGACGTTGTTCGTGCACAGGTTGACGAGGCTCTTAATGCACAGTTAAAGGTGCTTGAAAATATTTCAGGTCTTTCTGTTAATGAAGCTAAGGAACAGCTTATTGAAAAGGTTGAAAGCCAGGTTAAGCACGAGCTTGCTCAAAGACTTGATGAGCTTGAGCAGCAGTTCAAGGAAAATTCAGAAGAAAAGGCAAGAAACATTTTGTCCCTTGCAATTCAGCGTTGTGCAGCTGACCACGTTGCTGAAGCAACAATTTCTGTTGTTAGCTTGCCCACTGAAGAAATGAAGGGAAGAATTATTGGTCGTGAGCGTAGAAATATCCAAAAGATCGAAACACTTACGGGTGTTGAACTCATTATTGACGATACTCCCGAGGCAATTACAATTTCAGGCTTTGACCCTGTGCGCCGTGAGGTTGCAAGAGTTGCGCTTGAAAAACTCATCTCCGATGGCCGTATCCATCCTGCAAGAATTGAAGAGATGGTTGAAAAGGCACAAAAAGAGGTTGATTTGTCTGTTAAGCAGGCAGGTGAAAGAGCCACATTTGAGGTTGGCGTTCACGGAATTAATCCCGAGCTTGTAAGATTGCTTGGTAGATTGCGCTACCGTACAAGCTATGGACAAAACGTACTTAAGCATTCAATTGAAGTTGCATTTTTGGCCGGTATGATGGCTGAAGAGCTTGGTGTTGACGCTAATGCGGCAAGACGCGCAGGTCTTCTTCACGATATCGGTAAGGCGTTTCCCCATGACGTTGAGGGCTCTCACGTTGAAATCGGTGTAAACGCAGCCAAGAAGTACAAAGAAAGTAAAGAGGTTGTTCACGCGATAGAAGCGCATCACAATGATGTTGAACCGAAAACTATCGTTGCAATTCTCGTTCAGGCAGCAGATGCTATTTCCGCTGCAAGACCCGGTGCACGCCGTGAGGATATGGAAAACTATATCAAGAGACTTCAAAAGCTTGAAGAAATTGCAACAAGCTTTAGTGGAGTTGACAAGGCGTTTGCAATCCAGGCAGGACGCGAGGTTCGCGTTATGGTTAAGCCTGAAATGGTCAACGACGATGGCATGAAGCTCATCGCAAGAGAAATGGCCGCTAAGATTCAGGAAGAAATGAAATATCCCGGACAAATCAAGGTACACTTGATTAGGGAAAGCAGAGTTGCTGATTTTGCTAAATAATTGAGGCAACTAATTCTCAACAACTATTCTTGTTGTTTTTATATATATTTAAGATAAAACCAACCTGAGAGTTATTCGATGAAAATCGATTGAGTATAAAAGGGGCGCTACACCACACGGTAGCGCCTCTGTTTTTTTATTTTTATTGATTTGTCAAATGTTTTAGTTCGCATAAACGAACTTGAAATGCGTACTTTCGCGCAAAATGAGTTCGCATAAACGAACAAGACAACATCAAAATAATTATGGTCTAATTAATAAAAAGGGGACAATTCTTGATATGCAAGGATATTATGCTTAATATTTTTGATATCAATTTTGTTAATAAGCTGTCTAAAATTGAATATATTGAGACAAAAAAATATGTCCAAAACGGTATGTTTGGGATGTGTACAAACACAAAAAGCAATGATATAATTATCTTGTAAAAGAAAAAAGGAGAACAAACTATGAAAAAGGCTTTTAATTTATTCATTATTATTTTGTGTTTGACATTGTCAATAGGATTGACATCTTGCGATTCTTCTGAGACCGAGCTTGCATCCGACGTTGATTTGATTGATGAGGTTGAAGAAGCGCATGTGCACGACGAAACTGAGGCAATTTGCGACGTGCCTGCAGTATGTATGGACTGCGGTGAGATAACAATTCAAGCTCTTGAGCATGAGCCAAAGGAGGATGACGGTGATTGCACCATCTCCGTTGATTGTGCAATTTGTGGCGAGGTTTTGATTCCCGCGGCTACTGAGCACGTTTTTTTGGAGGATGACAATGATTGCACAACCGAGGTTAAATGTGAAAATTGTGATGAAATTTTAGTTAAAGCAAACGAGCATAGATTTAAGGGTGAGTGGCTTTCAACTGAAGATGGACATTATCACGTTTGCCGAAACGACAACTGTACAGTCCTTGAAGAAGCAATTGCTCACGTTGTAGAAAACTTCACCTGCACCGAGTGTGCTTATTGCTTCCCAATTGACGCAAGGGAGCTCACTCCCGAGGAGCTTAATTTGGCGCTTACCACACAGCTTGAGGCAAAGAATACGGATATATACGTGCTTCTTTTAGAGGATGCTCCTGCTGAAATGCTTGATGCGGTGAGAAGCGCGTTGCTTGAGACTCCGTACGTATCTCCAGGCAGCATCAGTCTTACCTTGGCAGGTATAAAGACAATTCACGGCTATAGTGACGGAATCCCTGCTGGTGAGTACATTGTGACACTTGGAGCAATTAGCTTGCCCGACGTTGTTTCTATTGGAGATTATGCATTCGACCTTTGCATCAATTTAACTGAGCTTAATGCTCCCAAGGTGCAAACAATAGGCAAGTGGGCATTTGCAAATACTAATATTTCATCAATTGAATTGCCCGAGGCAACGTCCATAGGATACGCTGCATTTATGGGCTCCACAAGTCTTACAAGAGCAGTTTTGCCCAAGGCGACGAATATTGGTGATATGGCGTTTGACAATACGGCGCTTAGCTCGCTTACCTTGCTTAGTGAGGATGAAATAATCATTTCTGAAAGTTCACTTGGCTTCCCGAATACAAATTCTGAGGAAATTGATCTTGTATTAAGCTCATCTAAGGTAAATGAGGTGCTTGATGAAATAAGCTGGCTTGGATTTGAATTTAAGTCCATCAGCTTTGAGGATTGAACAAATAACAAAATAGAAGCGGTGAGCTGATTGCTCACCGCTTCTATTTTATTTAGCTTTTCTTGCTTTTAATTTAATGGTAAATGTTGTGCCGTCCTCTTCATTTGATTCAACTGAGAGCTTGCAGCCAAGCATATCGCATTTCTTTTTTGCAATTGAAAGGCCAAGACCGTGGCCACCAACCTTTCTTTCCTTGCTGGTGCGATAGAAACGTTCAAATATGTGTGGGATTTCATCAGGGGAGATGTATTCACCGTGATTGTTGATTGTAAAGTATGTCTTTTTGCCCGTTTGATAAAGAGCAACACTGATTTTTCCGTTTTCTTCACTATATTTTATAGCATTATCGAAAAGAATTTCAAGCACCTTTGAGAAGGTGGGGGCGTGAGTTCTTGCAAAAATATTTGGTTGAATACCACTTTCAATTTTAAGATTTTTTTCAAAAGCAACAACCTCAAATTGAAGGATTGAGTTTTCAACCAATTCACTAAGGTCGACCTCACCGATTCTAAGCTCGTCCCTTGCGGCTTCACTCTTTGCAAGCTCAAGCATCTTGTTGACAAGATCACTCATTCTTCCTGCTTCCTCGGTAGTGCTTTCAATCCATTTCATTTGTGATTCAACAGTTTGATCCTTGTGTGAGGCAATGATATTGTTGTTAGCCAAAATTACCGTTAGAGGTGTTTTAAGGTCGTGAGATGCGTCAGCCAAGAATTGCTTTTGCTGTTCCCAAGCCTTTTCAACGGGAGCAAGGGCTATGCTTGCAAAACGGATGCTGATTGCCCAAAATACAAGCAAAAAGATAAATGCTGCAAGCGCACCAAGTGAAAGATTTTCAGTAAGGCGCTCCTTTAGATGTTCACGAGAGAGGAAGGAGATTAAATATCCGCCATCCGTTGACTTTCGCATAAAGCTGATTTCTTTTTCATCGTGATTTCCACGTTCGGATTCCGAATTCATTGCATATTCAATCAATACCTTTAAGGTATCCTCTTGAGTGTTATTTTCGGTTTGATTTAATACCGTGCCGTTCTCATCGACAAAAACGGTGAACGAAACGTTATATATCTTATCTTCCGGGATTAGCGTATCAATGCTATCCTCAAAGAAAATATCCTTGGATTTTTCCGTATTTTCTTTAAGAGTGTTTGTAATTTTGGTTTCTTCAATTATGTATGTGATGATTGAAAAAGCGGCAAACAAAAGAGCAAACACAATTCCCAAGATGAGCATATTGTGAAGAATCAATCGTATTTTTAATTTCTTTAACATAATTTATACCCTTGAAGTTAATTTATAGCCGAGCTTTTTGGCTGATAAAATTTCAACGTTGGATTCAACGAAGGTGAGTTTTTTTCTTAAGAATGAAACGTATGCTTCAACGTTGTTGTCACCTGCATCTGAATCATAGCCCCAAATTTTTGTAATGATATCCTGCTTTGAAATGATGACCTCGGGCTTTGAAATGAACATTTTAAGCAGCTCACACTCCTTAAAGTTTAGATGAATGCTTTTAAGACTTTTTGAGCAAGATAATTTTGACTGGTCGATGTGAAGTGTGATATCAGAATATCTCATTTCGTCAAGGATTACCTCACCGCGACGTCTTGTTAACACGCGCAAGCGCGCCATAAGCTCCTCGGGTGAGAAGGGCTTTGTCATGTAGTCGTCAGCGCCTGCATCAAGTCCGCGCACCTTGTCATAAACGGTGTCCTTAGCGGTGAGCATGAGCACGGGAGTGGTGATTCTTTTCTTGCGGAGCTCAAGGCAAACGTCAAAGCCGTTCATTGTGGGAAGCATAACGTCAAGAATAATGCAATCATATATTCCACTTTCTCCGTATGCAAGCCCATCGGCGCCGTCATATACCACGTCGACCATATATTTGTTTTCGATAAGAATATGAGAAAGCGCATCTGCCAAGCGCTTTTCATCTTCAACGATAAGTATATTCATTGTAATCTCTCTTTCAAAAATTAGTACTGTAAGGTTATTATAGTACATATTGCGCTTTTGTACAAGAGATTTTGCGTGAAAAGTCTTAAAAAATATATAAAATCATATAAAAAAGTGGTTTTGTGAGTGTTTTTGATTAAATTTTTAGGTTTTTTTAAGTTTAAAGATTTACAATATAGTATATTTATGTTATAATAATATAATATGGGAGAAAGGAGATAGAAAATGTCGGATATCATGATATTCAAAAGGTATGAAAAGAAATACCTTTTAGATAAAAGTGAATACGAGAGATTGATGTCTATAATCGGTGAAAAGCTTGTGCCCGACGTTCACGGCAAAAATACACTTTGTTCACTCTATCTCGACACACCTGATTTTCTTCTGATTCGAAATTCTATTGATGCAATTTCCTATAAAGAAAAGCTTAGAATGAGGAGCTATGGAATTCCCGGAAGTGAGAAAACTATCTTCTTTGAAATCAAGAAAAAATATAAGCGTGTGGTTTACAAGCGCCGTGTCTCAATGACTCCGGAGGAGGCAGTTGAATACATCGAAACGGGAGTTATGCCCTTTGATTCTCAGATTATGCGCGAGATAGATTATCTTATGAAATTCTATCGTCAACCGAAGCCAAACGTTTGCATTCTTTGTGAAAGGGAGGCGTTCTTCGATGAGAACAATCCTGACGTGCGTTTGACCTTTGATGAGAATTTGCGCTATCGATTTGGATTTCCCAATGCCGAAAATATTGGTGAGGGAACACCGATAGTTGGCAAAAACCAATATATTCTTGAAATTAAGACTCCTGGCGCTATGCCGTTGTGGCTTGCGCGTGCGCTTTCGGAGTGCAAGATATACCCAAGATCATTTTCTAAATACGCGCATGCATACTTTGATATTATGAAACAAGAGAGGGAGTAAATTATGAATATTTTTAGCAATATTTTTATTGAGGGACTTACACTTAACACCTACCTTTTAAGTGCTGGAATTGCACTTGTGTGTGGTTTGTTGGTTGCAATTGTAAGCTCAATTCGTTCACACACAACCAATAGCTTTCGCGTTACACTTGTAATTTTGCCATTTGCAGTTCAAACTGTAATGCTTATGGTTAATGGCAGCATCGGTATGGGTATTGCGGTTGCAGGTGCTTTTTCACTTGTTAGATTCCGTTCACTTCCTGCAAAGGCAAGAGATATTATCTCAATTTTCGTTGCTATGACTGCAGGTCTTGCTTGCGCTGCAGGATCAGTTGGAATTGCCGTACTCTTTACAGTAATTGCATGTGCCTTGTTCTTACTTTTGACAAACATCAAAATCAAGAGTGACAGAGCGCAGGAGCTTCGAATCACAATTCCCGAAAACATCAATTTTGTTGGTGCATTTGACGATCTCTTTGAAAAGTATACTTCAAGAAATGAGCTTCTTTCAGTAAAGAGTGCAAATATGGGCAGTCTTTATAAGCTTACATATAGAATTGAAATGAAGAATGAAAACGAAATTCGTGAATTTATCGACGAGCTTCGTGTTCGCAACGGTAATCTTGAAATTGCTATTTTCAAGATTGAAGGAAATGTAGAGGAATTATAATGAAAAATATAAAGTTATTCTTTGTTATAGCTTGTCTTGTTTTGTCAATACTTCTCTTGTGCTCCTGTGGTGAAAATCAAGATATTTCGGGTGGCTCATCAAGTGAGGTTAATACTGATGAAATGAGCGCTGATTACAACGAAAGTGCCGCTGTTAAGATAGTATTTTCTGATAACAGTGCAAGTGTTAAGGGACTTGGAGCATCTGCAACGGGTGCTGACGTTCGCATTGGCTCACAGGGAACGTACATCCTTTCGGGTAGCACAAGCTCTGGCTCACTTGTAATCGATGCCTCAAAGGCAATCATAAGAATCGTGCTTGACAACGTTTCAATTACTAACACTGATGGCCCTGCCATTTGGATTAAGAATGCCTCAAAGGTTATTTTTACACTCCCTGACGGCACAAATAGTGTTTTGACTGACGGTGATGCATACGAGATCAAGGAAGTGACCACTCTTATTGATGGCACAATCTTTGCAAAATCCGACCTTGCCTTCAATGGCACAGGAACACTCACAGTTAACGGAAACAACGCGCACGGAATCGTTGGTAAGGACGGACTTACCATTGTAAACAGTAATATTAACGTTACTTCAACCGGTGCAGGCATTTGCGGTAAGGATTATATTAAGTCTATTAATGCCAATCTCAATATTAATGCAGGTACTGACGGACTTCGTTCTGACAATATGACTCAGATGAACAAGGGTTATATAACTATTCAGGGTGGTACTTATAATATTACGTCCGAAAATGATGCAATTCAGGCATATAGCTTGGCTAAAATAGAAAGCGGTAGCTTCAATATCAAAACAACGTCAACCGACCCCTTGGCTTCATCAAAGGGTGTAAAGGCTACGTTGGCAGTTGATATTTCGGGTGGTAGCTTTGTTATTGATTCAGTTGATGATAGCGTGCACTCAGACGGTAACGTTGTTATTTCGGGTGGTGAATTGTCAATTTCAAGTAATGACGATGGTATTCATGCGAATAAGGAGCTTGCTATTTCAGGTGGCAAGGTAGTTATCAACAAGTCCTATGAGGGACTTGAGGCATCCGTGGTTAAGCTTTACGGAGGTCATATTGAGATAACTTCAAGTGATGACGGAATTAACTCTGCAGGTGGCAACGACCAAAGTGGTGGTAGCGATTCCTTTGACGGCACGAGCGGTATTGACGTGGCTGCGGGATATATTGTTATCCACAGTGGTGCTGACGGAATTGACGTTTTGGGCCCATTCAATATGACGGGCGGAGTACTTATTATCGATGGCCCATCAAAAGAGAAGAGTGGTGCGCTTGATTTTGGCTCATCCTCATCAATCACGGGTGGTATTATCGTAGCTCTTGGCTTCAGCAAAGAGCCAGAAACATTTGAAAGAGCATCTCAGGGAATTGCTCTTGTGGAGAATAACGGTGCGTATGCTGCAGGTGACGTTATAAGTGTTTGCGACACAAACGGAAGCGTTATTTTCGCATTCACATCCACAAGAACATTTAATGGCATGCTTATTTCAGCTCCTGAATTCCAGCCAGGCAATTCAGTTGCAATTTATAAAAACGCAAACGTTGTGGGACTTGACCAAAACGGCTTTGCAAAGGGAACAACTCAAACAGGTGGAACACTTGTTAGTGAGTTGAATTTTCAGTAAATAAAATAGCTCCCTTAATTTAAGGGAGCTAAGAAATATTATTTTAGGGTATCAATTCACCGTCAACGGTAAGTGTTGCATCCTTATTCTTGGCAATTGAAATTATTGCTCTTTCACTTCCAAGCATGAAAACCTCTTGACTTTCACCAAAAAGCTTTGCGGAGTGAATGGGATATACTCTATCATTTATTTTGATTTTAGCTTTTGAGAAAAGCGTTCTTGACATATATATTACAGAATGAGTTTCTCCATTAAGCTCAATTGACCATTTTTTAATTTTTGCCATAGTTATCTCCTTGTGGTTTTAATCTATGGATATTTTAACACAAAGACAAATCGTTGTCAATAATTAATTAAGGAGGGAAAAAATATGTTTGGTTACGTAATCGTTGATAAACCCTCTTTGCGCATTCGCGAATATGATTATTACAGGGCAACCTATTGTGGACTTTGTCACACCATGGGTAAATGTACGGGTTGCTTGTCAAGATTAACGCTTAGCTATGATATTACCTTCTTCGCTCTTTTAAGAGAGATGATTAGTGGCACAAAGGTTGAGTTTGTTAAAAAGAGATGTGTAAGGCATCCAATAAAGAAGATAGAAACCGTTCAAATAAATTCGGAGTTAGAATATTCCGCGTGCGTCGGTGCTCAGCTTGCATTTGGCAAGATAGTTGACAACGTAAACGATGAAAAGGGAATTAAGCGCCTTGTTGCAAGAGTTTGCCAAGCTCTTTTTGGAAGAATGGATATGAAATCCTTTGATATGATTCCTTCAATGGCTGATTTCATATCTAAAAAGCTTGATTTGATAGTACAAATTGAGGATGAGAAGATTGCATCAATTGATGCTCCTGCTGAGGTTTTTGGTGATTTAATGGCAGGACTTTTATCCTATGAGCTTGAGGGTAATAAAAAGCTTATAGCTGAAAAGATAGGCAAGAGAATTGGACGTTGGATTTATATCGTTGACGCGTTTGACGATTATGATTCTGATAGAAAAAGTGGAAGCTACAACCCATTTGTTGAGCTTTATGACGGCAAGGATTTTACTGATGATGACCTTGTTTCAATATCTAAAATGCTTGAGGCGGAGTTGTCACTTGCATTCTCGGCAATTGAATTGCTTGACGATGACAATGACAAAAACCGTTCTGAAATTGTAAAGAACATTTTATGCCTTGGAATGCCTGCAAGCGTTGAAAGAATTTGCAAAAAGAAAACCAAAAAAGAAAAAGACAATAAAAAAGAAGACAAAAACTAATTTATATATAGGAGAGATATAATGAGAGATCCATATCAGGTGCTTGGTGTTTCACCAAATGCAACAGACGAAGAAATCAAGGACGCTTATCGCGCTCTTGTTAAAAAATATCATCCCGACAAGTTTGCTGACAGCGACCTTGCTGACCTTGCAAACGAAAAAATGAAAGAGGTTAATGCGGCTTACGATGAAATTCAAAAGATGAGAAACGGCAATAACCAAAGTCGTGCTTCATACGGTGGTGGATTTAATCCCGGTAGCTCATCAAGTAGTGAATTTTATACAAGAGTTCGTCAGCTTATCAATTCGGGTAATATGTTTGAGGCTGAGCAAATGCTTATTTCAACACCTCAAAACACAAGAAATGCCGAATGGCACTATCTTTATGCTTGCGTAATGGTAAAGAAGGGATATTATGCCGATGCTCAAAGATATTTCGATATGGCTTGTAATATGGAGCCTGACAATCAGGAATATCAAAATGCAAGAAATATGTTCCGTTCAAGAAGTCAGCAGCACGGCTCTTATAGAACGTATCAGTCAAACGGATGCTGCGAACTTGACTGCTGTACATCTCTTATTTGTGCTGACTGCTGCTGTGAATGTATGGGTGGCGACCTTATCGCTTGTTGCTAAAAGCTATGGCAAAAAGAAAATCGTCATTTGATAAAGGCATAGTGGTAAGTGGCGTTTTGGTTGCGCTTTCGGTGATTATTCTGTATCTTGGATCTGCGATTGAGGTGCTTGACCTGACCATGAGCGCAATTGTTTCACTTCTTGCGGTGGTAATAGTAATTGAGATGGGATATAAATATGCCTGGGCCACGTATGCGGCAACGTCAGTCCTTTCACTTTTACTTCTTCCTCAAAAAACGCCCGCGATATTCTATGCCTGCTTTATGGGATTTTATCCAATAATAAAATCTTACGTTGAGAGAATAAATTCCGCAGTTTTGCGCTGGATTATAAAGCTTGCTATAGGACATTCAGCACTTGCTATGATGCTCTTAGTAATGTTTATTTTCGTTCCCGAAGAATTGGAGACTGGGTGGTTGTTTTTTAGTACATATATTCTCGGCATAGTTGCCTTTGTTATGTACGACGTTGCACTCACAAAGCTCATCTCCTTCTATTTTGTAAGAATTAGGGATAGAATTAAGATTTATAAGTTTTTGAGATAAGAAAAAACCCATCGGAATTTTCCGATGGGTTTTGCAAATATATCAAAATTTTAAAAATTTCTTTCAAAAACAAAATTGGATCTTGACATTATTCGAGATATAGAATATAATAGATACAACAAGTATTTTAAGGAGAAAAACTATGATTCAATATATTACTGCAAGAGAGGCAGCAGAAAAATGGAATATTTCTCAACGAAGAGTTTCAATTCTTTGTGCGGAAAACAGAATTCCTGATGTAGCTATGCTTGGGAACATGTGGATCATCCCAAGAAATGCAGAAAAACCAACCGATGCAAGAAAAGAAAAGCAAGTAAAACACACAACGGATGCCCACCCTTTTGTTAAATGGGTAGGTGGTAAAGGTCAGTTGATTGATGTGTTGAAGAAAAATTTGCCACCATATATGGGCACACAAATCACCAAATATGCAGAACCTTTTGTTGGTGGTGGTGCTTTCTTGTTTGACCTTATTAGTGCTTATGAATTTGATGAGATTTACATCAATGATAACAATAAAGAACTCATAAATGTTTATGAAGTTGTTAAAAGCAACTGCAATCTTTTGATTATCAAGCTAAAAGAAATGGAAACTTTGTATAACAATCTTTCAGAAGAAGATCAGCAAGCATTTTATTATAAAAAAAGAGATGAATTTAATGAACTTGTGTTGTCAAAAGAATCAAGTGTTGTTAAAGCATCTTTGTTTATCTTCCTAAATAAAACTTGTTTCAACGGAATTTATAGAGTTAACAAAAAAGGAAAATTTAACGTTCCTTTTGGCAAAAGAAAATCTGTAAATGTTTGTGATGTAGAAAACCTACACAAAACTTCCGAACTGCTTCAAAATGTAATTATGAAATCTTGTGATTATCACGATGTTTTGAACTTTGCCGATTCGTCTACTCTTGTTTATTTCGACCCACCTTATAGACCCTTGAATGCAACCTCATCATTCACTTCTTATACCGAAGATGATTTTTCAGATAAGGATCAAATAGAACTTGCAATTCTATTCAAAGATTTGGCATCAAGAGGTGCAAAAGTTATGTTGAGTAATTCAGATCCTAAAAATGTCAATGAAGATGACAACTTTTTTGATGATTTGTTTGCAGATTATAACATAATGAGAGTCAATGCTTCACGCTCTATCAATAGTGTTGGTAGCAAACGAGGGAAAATCAAAGAATTATTAATCACAAATTATTAAGGAGTAGCACTTATGAACCGAAATTTTAATCAATGGCTTTCGACATTCAAAGATAACATCGCAACTTGGACTTACTACACCGATTTTAATAAAGTTTATTCCAATGTTGACAATATAAAAGTTGAATTAAACATTCTAAACTCTCTTATTGGCTCAACTGATATTGAAAATGAATTCAAAAATATTTTAATAGACTATCCCAAAACTCTCAAGGCGATCCCCATTCTTATCGCTAAAAGAGAAAACGAAATTAAAATCACAGATGCAACCCAAAACTATGTTTTCAACTTTAACAAACCAAATTATTCTGTAGAAGAATATGCAACCTTCATGAGAAAAACAGGCTTGTTTGATTTGTTGGAAAATCATATAATTCACTCACTTGTTGACTATGTAATGGGAGTTGAGGTTGGTATGGACACCAACGGTCGCAAAAACAGAACAGGCGATGCTATGGAAGATTTGGTAGAAACATATTTACAACAAGCAGGATTGGTGAAAAATGTTAATTATTTCAAAGAAATGACCACAACCGAGATCAAAAGACATTGGAACATTGATCTTTCTGCCATTGTTTCTACAGAAAAGTTGGAAAAAAGATTTGATTTTGTTGTAAAAACAGAAACCACAATCTACGGCATCGAAACGAACTTCTATTCAGGTGGTGGTTCAAAGTTGAATGAAACTGCAAGAAGTTATTACAAGATTGCAGAAAAATCCAAACTCATTCCAAATTTCGAATTTGTTTGGTTTACTGATGGTATAGGTTGGAACAGTGCTAAATACAACCTTGAGGAAACATTTGAGATAATGGAGCACATTTATTCTATTTCTGATTTGGAAAATGGAATAGCAAAAGTGATTTTTAGATAGAATTTATGGCAACAAAGATACCTTTACAACCCGAAAATTTTGAACTTGAAACCAATACTGTTTGGGCATTTCCCAATAGAGGCAAGTGGGCAACTCACGATGCCAAATACAGAGGAAATTGGTCACCATACATACCAAGAAACATTATTTTGCGATATTCTAATGAAGGTGATACTGTTTTAGACCAATTTGTTGGTGGTGGCACAACTGCAGTCGAATGTAAGCTTACACATCGAAACTTTATTGGCATAGATATTAATCCTAATGCAATTTCTTTATCTCAAAGCAAGTGTAATTTTGAATTTGAAACTGATTGTACAACAAAAATAATGCTTGGAGATGCAAGAAAACTTGAACTTTCAGATGAATCAGTCGATTTGGTTTGTACTCATCCACCATATGCTGACATCATTCATTATAGCGAAGATGTCGAAGGCGATTTATCACACTTGAGTATGAAATCCTTTTTGCCCGAAATTTACAAGGTAGCAGAAGAGTCATACAGAGTTTTGAAAAAAGATAAATATTGTGCAGTTCTAATGGGTGACACTCGAAAGAATGGCATGGTACAACCGTTGGCTTTTGAAACAATGACAATGTTTCGCTTGGCAGGTTTCAAATTGAAAGAGATCATAATTAAAGAACAACACAATTGTAAAGCAACAGGATTTTGGAAAACAAATAGTGTAAAGCACAATTTCCTTTTGCTTGCACATGAGTATTTGTTTATTTTTAAAAAATAGAATGATAAAAATCAAAACCGCCCGACTTCGATTTGAAGTCGGGCAATATTTTTATTTTTAATTAAGCAAGTTCAGCAAAGTACTTGATTGTACGAACCATCTGGCTTGTGTAGCTGTTTTCGTTGTCGTACCAAGAAACAACCTGTACCTGATATGTGTCGTCATCAATCTTAGCAACCATTGTCTGTGTTGCATCGAAGAGAGAACCGTATCTCATACCGATAACGTCGGAAGAAACGATTTCGTCTGTGTTGTAACCAAAGGATTCGTTAGAAGCAGCCTTCATAGCAGCGTTGATGCCGTCCTTTGTGATGTTCTGACCTTTAACAACTGCAACAAGGATTGTTGTAGAACCTGTGCATGTGGGAACTCTCTGTGCAGAACCGATGAGCTTACCATTGAGCTCAGGGATTACAAGGCCGATAGCCTTAGCAGCACCTGTGGAGTTAGGAACCATGTTCTGTGCGCCTGCACGAGCACGGCGAAGGTCACCCTTTCTGTGAGGACCGTCAAGGATCATCTGGTCACCTGTGTAAGCGTGAACTGTTGTCATGATACCGCTCTGGATGGGAGCATAATCATTAAGAGCCTTAGCCATGGGAGCCAAGCAGTTTGTTGTACAAGAAGCAGCAGAGATGATTGTGTCATCAGCTGTAAGTGTTTCGTTGTTTGTACCGAAAACGATTGTCTTAAGATCGTTACCTGCGGGAGCAGAGATAACAACCTTCTTAGCACCTGCTGTGATGTGAGCCATGGACTTTTCCTTGGATGTATAGAAACCTGTGCATTCGAGAACTACATCAACACCGAGTTCACCCCAGGGGCAGTCTGCAGCGTTCTTTTCAGCATAGATCTTGAGAACCTTACCGTCAACTGTGATTGTACCAGCTTCGTCATCAGCTTCAACTGTGTGACCGTCGTAACGACCCTGAGCTGTATCATACTTGAGAAGGTGAGCGAGCATCTTGGGGCTTGTGAGGTCATTGATAGCAACAACTTCATAACCTTCTGCGCCAAACATCTGGCGGAATGCGAGACGGCCGATACGACCGAAACCGTTAATAGCAACTTTTACTGACATTTTGAGTTTCCTCCAATTAAATAAAAATATGGGACATAGATATACTATGTGTTATATGTCTCTCGACTATATATTTTACATTATTTTTCTAAAATATACAATACTCTTTTTTGATTTTTTTCATAATTTACCATTTCAATAAATTTTCTCAAGATAAAATCGAAGTTTCGTGCGTTTTGTCAATTCGATTTTTATTTTTCTCACTAAATAATTTATTATTGTGAAGTATTTTGATTATTTTTTCAAAAGTTCTATTGACAATTTTTTTGAAATATGGTATAATACGAATTTGAACGGGCAAAATTTATCCCGTCTCTCTGCCGTCGAACCAGATCGATCGACGGTCTGAAGTCCATAGGGAGGTATAAAACATGGAAAAGATCATCAATTCTTATGAAAGCATGCTCATCGTCAGCCTTGCAAACGGCGAAGAGGCCGCTCTGGCAACTGTGAACAAGTTCAAAGGTCTGATCGAGGCCAATGCGGAGCTCGTTCAGGTTGATGATTGGGGCAAGCGTCGTTTCGCATATCCGATTCAGGATATGAACGAAGGCTACTACACGGTTGTTACCTTCAAGAGTGAGGGTGCATTCCCCGCTGAGCTGCAGCGCTTGATGACCATTGATGAGGCGGTTCTCCGCGCAATGGTAATCCGTCTGGAG
>JAZTYY010000064.1:0-2743 GCA_045637205.1 Eubacteriales bacterium
CGAAAGCAGGCATCCTGTTAAGATTGCCATAGGAAATCATGACCTTGCAAGACGTGGAGCTGAGGAGCACGCAAAGTTAATTAAAATGCCTGCGCCAATGTATGATTTTACTGTAAAAGGATTTCGATTTATAGTTTTAAATCCCTTTGAAATAAGCAGGTACAGTCGCGATGATGCGGAGAAAGAACTTTATTGGAATTTTCGCAAGGAAAATCCATGGCATTACGTTCAAGAATGGCCGGGACTATTCAGAGAAAAAACATGGAATGAGATTGAATCTATATTAGATGATGCAAAGGCGAAAGAGGAGCAGGTGATATTTTTTTGTCACGTGCCTGTTTGGTATCGTGCTTGTCTTCGAGAACCTGGTGTAACCGAGCCAACTGCGAGAATTGTCGAGCACTTGCGTATGCTTGAACTATTGGATAAGTATTCGAATGTCCGGGCATTTATAGCAGGGCATTATCATCCTGGAGGATTAGCGGTGCGTAACGGAGTTATGCACAAAACCGTACGGTCTGTTTGCGATTGGGGTGATGAAACAGCTTACTGCATTATGACGGCTGATGATAAGCAGTTAGAAGTGCTGGGACATGGTGTGGAGAAGGATTTTGTACATAAATATGATATAACCCCCTCTTATTTATCGGGAACGGCACCCGAGGGATCTTTTGTGATGACAAACTGCGGAGAAATTGCTCAGGTGGGCGAAGACGGAGAATTTTATCTTAAAGTTCCGACAAACGGAAAGTATTCAATAAAAGCCGTAAAAGATAAATGTAAAGATGTATATTTGCCTAATTTGGTCGCTCCTATGAGTGACATAGAAATAAATTTTGAGGCAGATGAAACGCGTAAACTTTATACAGGAAGAACAGATGGATACGCATTACTCAACATCACGGATGGAGGAAATCCGGTACGATGGTTTGATATTAATGGAACCGAATACGGAACTTATGTCGGTAGTGAATCTGAGTGGTGCGAACATTCGGAAAATTTCTGGACTAATGGTTTGTATGCATTTACGGCTAGTGGTGAAGTTAGTATAACAAAGCTTCCCGTACATGCCCAGATGAAAATCAGTGGATGGTACAAGGGCGATATACATGCACATTTGATGCACGGAGAGAATTTCTATAAAGGAAATATTCAGCAGATGGCATTTATTGCCCAAGCAGAAGGATATGATTGGATATACGTCGCAACTGACCATAATAATGATGGAACACCGTCTGACGCGTATGCTATTGCGAAAAAACTAAATAAATCGGATTTTTTAATCAAGCTTAATGAGGAATTCCCGAAATCAAAAAGTAATCACTTTGGCAGCGTAGGTGTAATTGAGCCAAGCGTGAAATATGATATGACAAAGGTATCCAGTCTTGAGTTGGCGAAAAGATTTGTGTGGGAGCGTGGTGGCATAACTGTTCCTGTACATCCTTTTGAAGGAGAAATGGCTTTCAAAGAGTTTCCAATATGGATAAATTGTGCTCCCGAGTTGATGCCGTGTATCGATTTCTTCTACGATAACAATTATTCAAAAAAGATATCGGAAGAATATTGGTTTAAATTGCTCAATCGCGGCTATAAGATAGGTTGCTTTGCTACAAGTGGCGCGGCATTTGATGCGGGACGAACTCCGGCAAGCAAAGGTGCTACCTATGTGAAGTTGGATTCTTTAGACGAAGAAAGTATCATCAAAGGAATAAAAGAGCGAAGAACCGTTGTAACCTGGGATAGTGCAAGTATGCTTTACTCTATAGACGAATATGTAAGCGGTGATACTGTAGAAGCAAACGGTTCTGATATGAATATAAATTTGCGACTGTTTTGGCGCTCAGGAAGAACTGGAATACTCAGAATTGTTCGCAACGGTGAAGATGTTTTCAGAGAAAATGTCAAGTTTGATACTGATGATACGGAAATAGACATAGCTTTTAAAATAAGCGAATCGGATAACAGTTGGTATCTTCCTATTTTGGAAACAAATGACGGAAAGATATGTTCAGTAGCTTCACCGATTTATTTCAGAAATGAAAGCTTTGTTGAACCTGAAGTTATTCCTATGCCAAAATCCATCCCGGAAGAGCTTTTAGCTGAATTGCAAGACTTGACAGTTGATGAATTATCGGATTTTGAATTGATAGACCGAGTAGCTTCAGAATTAAAAAAACTCAAAAATCAATAATAAAAATGTTATAGGGTACAGGAAAATTTGAGTGAAAGCAGTTGCTATTATGCAGCTGCTTGTTTTTTGTTGTGCAAAAAATAACTTTGCTTGAGAGTGAAAAAACAAAAGTCTCTATGCTGTATCATTGTCTAAATTTAGTATATATTTTGTAAAAATCGCCTTTTGCAACACTAAGCCTAAAATGATATTTATTGAACAATATATCAATAGTTTGGCAGTAAAAAAAGGCAATTATGCACAAAATATTGCAAAATTTGAGCTTGTTATAAAAATGGAAATAATATACAATAAACAACATTTTATAAAAAACTGGCAATAAATACTAATTGAAGAAGGGTTTTAAATAAATTATAATATGTATAGGGAATAAACTGCCCCAAAGAAAGCGATTGCTTGTGGTGGGTAACCCTTTTGTTTTGGGAACACGCCCTATTATTAAAGAACAACATATAATAATTTGTGATTAGCACTATATCAACCCAGTTGTATTAAAAATCGGGAATGAATCAGGTGAAAAGTATGAACAGAAAATACGATGTTGCCGCTTAT
>JAZTYY010000065.1:0-8553 GCA_045637205.1 Eubacteriales bacterium
TCAAAAGAAAAAGCGTCTAACAAATCTTGATAGCAAAATCTTTTAGCCGCTTTTCTTTGACGAAATAAGCGCAAAGAAAAGCTATCAAAAGAAACGCTGAATACAGGGCTACTCGCCCCGTACCCTCGGTCGCTTTTAAAAAAGCTCCGCAAAATTTTTTATCGCCTTGGTTCGTGCGAACAAAGTGCGCGATAAATCCCAATTTATAAAAATCTATATTAAATACCGTGCTATTTTATAACAAATTTGATTTTTTGTCAATAAAAATGGTAAAAATATATTGAAATTTTCATTTTGTTCATATATAATAAAATTACAAATATTTTTTAGGAGGATTAAATTATGGAACTCAAAGGATCAAAAACAGAACAAAATCTCAAAGCCGCTTTTTCAGGCGAAAGTGAGGCAAGAAACAAGTACACCTATTTCGCATCCGTAGCTAAGAAGGAAGGTTACGAACAGCTTGCTGAAATCTTCCAAAAGACAGCAGACAACGAAAAAGAACACGCAAAAATGTGGTTCAAACTTCTTAATGGCATTGGCAACACAGAAGCTAACCTTAAGAGCGCTGCTGAAGGTGAAAACTACGAATGGACAGATATGTATAGAACATTTGCAGAAGAAGCAGAAGCAGAGGGCTTCCACGAAATCGCAGCAAAATTCCGTATGGTTGCTGAAATTGAACGTTCACACGAAGAAAGATACCTTGCTCTTCTCAACAACGTTCAAATGCAGACAGTGTTTGAAAAGGGCGAGCAGATTATGTGGGAATGCCGTAACTGTGGTCACCTCGTGGTTGGCAAGAAGGCCCCTGAGGTTTGTCCCGTTTGCAATCACCCCAAGGCTTATTTCGAGGTTAGAAAAGCAAATTATTAATCATTATTAGTTTCTTGCCCCTCTAATTTATTACATTTAGAAAGGCAATTGACAATGGAAAGAATTATCAGAACAGCAAGATCGGATGAATTTGAAAAATCCGCACTCTTTGTAAAAAAAGTATTCACAGACAGTGAAAATGAGCAAGAGGGCACACTTGTAGGCAACCTTGTTCGAGAAATAAGAAGCAAAAAGTATTATCTCCCCGAGCTCGATCTCATTATGACGGACGAAAACGACGAGATAATCGGCTTATCTATTTTCTCCCGTTTCCACCTTGATGGCAAATATGAAGACGAGCTTTTAATTCTCAGCCCCGTGGCTGTGAAAACGGAGCTTCAACGTCAGCATATTTCAAAGGAGCTTATAGAATTCGGGCTTAAAAAGGCAAAGGAACTTGGATATTCCGCGTGTATAGTTGAGGGAAACCCCAGAAATTATAATCCCCGCGGCTTTAAAACCTCATGCAATTTTGGAATTTATGCCCACGAAAGCGTAGGACTCCCCGCCCCTGAATGCCTTATGGTGCAGGAGCTTAAGGAGGGCGCGCTTGAACACATAAAGGGCGGAGTTGAATACTCCTTTTATGAAAGCTTAAGATAACCAACAAACAAAAAACCACCTTCAAATGAAGGTGGTTTTACTTTTTATTTACAGCTTAAAGCTATCTTGGTCGAACGTGAATTCACCAATTTTAACCTCACCAAAATTGACTGAGTTGGGGTTGAAGCGATCTTCATCCGTTAACTCATCACAGGGTGGAACATCGGGTATGTCAGTACCCTGACTCTTTGTGAGAAGAAATACCGCTACACTCAAAATAACCATATCCATAGGTATTGAAATCAAAGCTATTATACTTCCCTCTGAAATCACGTATCCCGTGGCAATAATGCCAGCCATAACCGCGCTTGTAATCATCAAGCTTTTGCACGAATGGGCATAGGCATTTTCTTGTGTTCCCGATGACATAGAATTTTTAAATGCAAGGTAAAATTTAACAAGCAAATACATATGTGTGATGGGAATAATCACATACGTCACCACCGTGTGCACGATATACGGAAACGGAAGCATATCACCCATACTAAAAACAGCGCGCCAAGCATTTGAAAATTCTCTTAAAAACATAACTATTTCGACGTCATAAATATTAAACGTGAAAAGAAGTGTTACCACCAAAATGAGTGTGGTTATAGCCGGTGAATGAGCACTCACCCAAAACTTGTGCTTAAAAACGTAATTTTGCATCACATTTACAGCCATGTTACCCAAAATAAGCAAGAAAAGAACAACAATTTTCCAAGTCTCAAGCTTATATGAATCCACAGAATAGGAAGCAAGCATCAAAATTATAAATCTTACAAATATATCGTTGCCACTTGAAACGCAATTCACAAGTGACGAGCGCGAAAGCTTTGTATCATGATCTTCTCCCACCCAAAACGTTAATCTACACAGCATTAAAACAAAATCCTTGATGCAAAAGCCCAAAATCACAGCATACACGATTGAAAGCACCACGTGGGACAAAATGTAATAGAGAGGAGCGTCACCAAGATTTAAAACCTCAATACTGTTTATCACGGCGACTATGGGGTTTCCGTTTTGCATAAAAATCGGAACAAAACCCAAGGTAATTGCAAGAACTATAAATCCGGAAATAACCAAAGAGAGGACGCCTGCGATTCTTCTTACAACAACCACGTAATCATTAGATTTTACAAAAGCATCACCCATACTAATCCTCCTTATATTCCTTTACCGAGAACAATATGCTAAGCTCATCTGCCGATTTCACCTCAAAAGCAGTAAATAAAGGCCCCATCTTGTCTATTTTTGTATTATTGATGTTGTAAAGAACAATATCGGTAACACTCTCACCTTGGGCATCAACCATGGCTCCTTGTACTATGTCACCTCTTGAGTCTACATAATCATTACTAATATCCATCGTTTCTGCAATTTTAATATGAGGACGGTAAGAATCAATCAAATCCACGCTGATCTTTGCCCCTTCAATACCATCTTCTTTAAAAAATGATTTATCATTTGGAGTTACCTTATAGGTTTTATACAAATAATCAAGTGAGGAGTTAAAGCTTGAGACAGCTTCTGCACAAACGTCTTTAAGCCCTGCAAACGAAATTGCAACGTCACTTGGCACCTCTATCCACATATTTGCAAATTCTTCTCTCAATGTGATAGAGCTTGTTCCGTTTGCCTCGTTATACTCTTTAAATTTCATATACGATTTTTGTTCTGTAATATATACGTCAAAATTGTATTTTGCGAACGTATAGAAATTAGTCTCTTCACCTTCGCTGTTGTTTCTTGTAGAACGAACGTACTGAACTCCGTGAGCCTCATAATAGATGCCCCCGTCCACAATATAGCAGGTCAATTCTCTTTCGGTCGTATAGCTAAGCGCATGCTCGCCATTTGTGGTTATAACATTATATCCGATGAATTCGTATTTTTCGACCGTGTTGATGTGCATTGTCGCGTTCTTATATTTATAATGGCCTAAGCCAAGAGAGCTTAAATCCCTATTGTTATAGTTCAATCCTTTTGCCAACGCGTCGGTAAATTCATCAAGCTCCTGAAGGTTTTGAATTTTTGTGTTAACTCCAAAGCCCGCATGTGCAATGGAAATATTGTTATTTACAGCAAATGAGATGATACAACTCATTATCAAAGAAAACGCAACAATTAAAAGTATTATTTTTTTAGTCATAAAAATCTCCTTTACGTTGTTTTTCAATAAATATTATTCTTCGTTTGCCTCTTCTTTCTCTTTTTCCTCATCCTCACGCAATTTCTTGCCGATTTTAACAAGGCTTGACGACGCAAACAGCATAACCGCGATGCCAAGCAAAAGAACCGTTGCCCAATGGATATTACTTTTATAAAGCATTACCCCCGATGCAACGAAAAATAATGCCGATGCGACGTAGAGCAAAATAGCGGGTAAATACTCTTTTCTCATGTCATCACCTTAGAAAAGACCAACAATTTCACCGTTTTCGTCAACGTCAATTTTTTCAGCCGCAGGAATTTTGGGAAGACCGGGCATTGTCATAATGTCACCCGTGAGTGCTACCACAAAGCCCGCGCCTGCGCTTACCTTAACCGATTTTATGGTAACCGTAAAGCCCTCGGGCGCGCCCAAAAGGTCTTTGTTGTCGGAAAAGCTGTACTGTGTCTTTGCCATACAAACGGGCACGCGGTCAAATCCAAGCGCATTGAGGCGTTCAATTTGCGCTTTTGCTTCATCAGTGATGAAAATTCCGTCACCGCGATAAACGTTTTTAACAATTGCTTCAATTTTATCTTCAATAGTACCGTCAAGCGAGTAAGAAAAAGCAAAATTTGAGTTGTCCTCTTCACAAAGGCGAACCACCTCGCGCGCAAGCTCAACTCCACCTTCACCACCCTTTGCCCAAACGTCAGAAAGAACAACGTTTACACCGAGTGCGCGGCATTTTTCTATAATAAATTCAACCTCTTTTTCGGTGTCGGTTGGGAATTTATTGAGTGCAACTGCGCAAGGGAGATGATATACGTCCTTAATATTTGAAAGATGGCGCAAAAGATTGGGAATTCCCTTTTCAAGAGCCTCAAGGTTTTCAGTACCAAGCTCCGTCTTTGCAAGACCACCGTGCATTTTAAGTGCGCGAATCGTTGCAACAAGCACAACGGCATTTGGCTTAAGACCCGTCATTCTGCACTTGATATCAAGGAACTTTTCAGCGCCGAGATCCGCGCCAAAGCCTGCCTCGGTAATTGTATATTTAGCAGTTTTAAGTGCCATTCTCGTCGCAATTACGGAGTTACATCCGTGCGCGATATTTGCAAAAGGCCCACCGTGAACAAATGCAGGTGTTCCCTCAAGCGTTTGAACAAGATTTGGAGATAGCGCGTCGCGCAAAAGTGCCGTCATAGCACCTGCCGCCTTCAAATCCCCTGCGGTTACAGGCTCACCATCCACATTATATGCAACAATCATTCGTGAGAGGCGCGCCTTCAAATCCTCAATGGATGAAGCAAGGCAGAAAATTGCCATAACCTCACTTGCCACCGTAATGTCATAGCCGTCCATTCTCGGAACTCCGTCAACGCGACGTCCGAGTCCGTCTTGAACACAGCGGAGCTGACGGTCGTTCATATCAACACAACGGCGCAAGGTGATTCTTTCAGGGTCGATGCGAAGCTCGTTTCCTTGATAAATGTGGTTGTCAAGCATTGCGCAAAGCAAGTTGTTTGCAGCGCCAATTGCGTGGAAGTCACCTGTGAAATGAAGATTTATATCCTCCATAGGCACAACCTGGGCATATCCACCGCCCGCAGCACCACCCTTGATGCCAAAAACGGGGCCCAAAGAGGGCTCACGAAGAGCAGTTACAACGCTTTCACCAATTTTTGCAAGTCCGTCGGCAAGACCGATGGTTGTTGTGGTCTTTCCCTCTCCTGCAGGCGTGGGGGTGATAGCAGTTACAAGCACGAGCTTTCCATCGGGCACGTCCTTTTTCGCATCAAGATAAGAAAGCGAAACTTTCGCCTTGTGTTTGCCGTATGGCTCAACGAAATCCTCGTCAATATGAGCCGTACGTGCTATATCGTAAATGTTTTTCATTTTGCAAAGCTTTGCAATTTCAATATCGGTTAAATATGCCATTTTGTATCCTCCTTTGAGGTTGATTTTTGTGTTTCAAATTTTGATTTATCGTGGAGATAGTTTTATATAATGGCGGGTCGTCGGGGACGTCGACCCCTACGGTTTGTAAGTTGATTTTTGCTAATTTATAGCCATTTTAATAGCAATATGGCTATTATATAACTTAAAAATTACCACAATCATTGTAGGGGTCGACGTCCTCGACGACCCGTTACAAAGGCAAACTAATTTTTTAAACTCACCCATAAACCGCAATTTATATATTTTAATCTCATTATATCAAACTAATTTTTCTTTGTCAATAAAGGTGCAAAACTTAATTGTATATTTTGCTTGACAATTATATATCCTTGTGTTAACATAATATTGTAAAGACGAACACAAAATAGTGATCGAATCTATAATATTAAACGCAGAGTCGGCACTATTTTGCCTTTCTCTGCGCTTTTTTATTATTTTTATAAAAAAATTTAAAAAAATTTTGTTTTTGTGGGAAGATTTTCCCTTTTGAATCGTTATATATGGTTGATGGGGGAGTATACCCCTTATCGATCGCAACCAAAGGAGGACAAACACATGAAAAAATTGGTTAGCTTATTACTTCTTATTTGTACAATTTGCCCGTTGCTAATTTCCTGCGACGTTGACGACAACGAGCAAATGAAGAAGGACTTTCTTTCATTTTACGGTGAGGAAGGAATGACGGTTGATGACGTTATTATTGAGTTTGATGCAGGAGTATATAACGACACAAGAATAGTAATGCTTGATGCCGGCAAGCACGAGCAGTATGAACACGTTGTTACCTATGGTGATAACATCTCATTTACCTACTATGACACAAACGTGATATATGCTTATAAATTTGGGTTCTTCTTCCCACTCGATATGGCGCTAGCATTTGACTTTATCACAGAAGAGCATATGGAACTCATTGCATTTAAATACAATCAAACAATTACATGCTATGATGACGTGCTTGACGATTACGATTACGACAAATGCGAAATTGACTTGTCTTTGTACAAAACATATGACCCAAACCTTCAAACCAACGTGGTTTTGGTATCAATCGACAAACGACTTATTGATGGTACAAAGATTGCCGATCAGCAACGGCTCGTTGATTATGTCAACTCTTCCGTGGGCTCGAACATAGTAAGATCAATTGGAAATAATGTTTACGGAGACGCCCAATCCACAACGTACAAGGTGTTTATTGAGGATCGCGGAGTTGAAGGATTGCTTGAAATTATCAACCAGCTTTCAAAGGTACCCGGTATAGTAAAAATTGAGTGCTATAACAGATCACATCACACAAGATTCTAATAAAAAGCAAAAAGGAGCTCATTTGAGCTCCTTTTTTATTTTATTCAGCCTTTGTCGCTTCTTTTCTTGCTTTTTTCTTTTCTTCAATCAATTTAAAGATTTCTTCAGCCGCAAGACGTGACTTGCCAACAACGTGCTTATCTTCCTTTGGCATTGCAAAATAAAGCGCGCGATTGTTACCCATGCCAATTACGTCGCCAAGCGTGTACCAATGGAATGCTGCCTCGACAGTATACATTGATTTTGAAGACTGACGGTAGTCAATTCGTCCGTCACAGCCCGTAAGGTGCAAGCCCTCAATATTGTGCTCAACTCTTCCCTCGCCAACGCGATAAACGTCCTTTGTGTTGACAATCATAAAGATGTCACAGGGAACGTCAAATGAATAAGTACCTGCAATAACCTCTTCTCTTATGCACTTTCTTTGCCAAGCATACCAATCGGGAATATGGTCGAAATAGTCCTCGCCCTCAGCAGCCTTCAAATAGCCAAGCTCGGTAAGCTCCCAAACCTTGCCGCATTCGTGACAGGTGAGGTGAATTCCCTTGCCCTCCATCTTTCCCTCTTTTTGACAGTGGGGACATTTATATAACACACTTTCAAGTCCGTCCGCACGGAACGGCTCGTCAATAACGATCTTGTTTTCCTTTTGCCAACGGTATTGGTCAAATGAAAATTCTCTATCAATAACGGCCTGAATTTCTTCGACGCTCATGGACTTAATTTGCTCAGGAGAAAGAACGTATCTCATCTCAGCCGAAACCTTGAGATCACGATTCTGTAATTTGTTATACATCGGGTCGCGAAGATATGAGCCGAACGTTTCGATCATAACAAACGGAACGCCAAGCATCTTGATAAATTTGGCAAGAGATGACGGAAGGGTTGTTGTTGTGCCGTCATATGTATATGCTGCCTCAGGAAACATAAGCACGGAGCATTTGTTTTCGGTTATGCAATATTTAATGTCCCTGATAAGCTGAAGGTCAGCAATAAACTTTCTTGTCGGAAAACAACCGATTTGCTTCATTATCCAGTCAAGTCCAACAAAGGAGTCAAGTGTTGCCACAGTGTTGAATTTTCTTGGGAAAAGCATTGAATATGCAATTTCAAAATCAAGAAAGCTTGAATGGTTCATCAATATAAGCGCCTGCTCATCCTTGCCGAGCTTTTCCATTCCCACCTCACGATAAGAAAAATGAGTTTGCTTAAGCGCGGGCTGGGAGATGAGCTTTGTAAGTACTCTCCAAAAAAGTGCGGGCTTTTTAGGATTAAAGTGCTTGGGGGTTTTCATTGCCATTACTTCATCGTAATCGCGAACAACGTTTTTGATTTTCATAAATTTTTCCAACCTTTGTTTATTTGGTTTTATGAACATAGTATAACACCTTTTTTTCACTTTTGCAAGGATTTTTTCATATATTGATAGCAAAACAAGTTTTGACCTTCAAATTTTGATTTGTCGGGATGTTCGCACTTACTTTTAGCGATTGTTTCGTCCACCTTTTTAAAGGTGGCTCTCCACGAGTAGTGGCGCGGGTACGGGGCGCGTAGCCCTGTATTCGCCGTTTCTTTTGTTAGCTTTTCTTTGCGGCTCTTTTTGCCAAAGAAAAGCGGCTAAATGGTTTTGCTATCAAAACGGTTATAACGCTTTTTCTTTTGAAGCAAGA
>JAZTYY010000066.1:0-30799 GCA_045637205.1 Eubacteriales bacterium
GCACCGCAACTAAATCCGCCTTCTGCGGAATAAATCCACATTCGTGGATGAAATCGCTACGCGATGAAATCTGCCTTATGGCAGGTTAATAAAAGGCGGATTTGATTTCATCCAAGGCATTAAGCCGAGGATTTCATCCAAGCTCGCTTGGATTTCATCGTGGCAAAGCCACGATTTCATTTCTTCAAATCTCCCCCATAAACCAAAATTTAAAACACTATTTTATACAAAAAAGCACTCGCAAACGCGAGTGCTTTTTATTTGCTAAATTAAATTTTATAAGCCTTATCAACCGGCAATGCCATAACTATTCCATTGGCATCACTCATAACACCGTGATTACGGTTTACCTCATCCATAATCTTTGCGGCTGTGCCTGCAGGAGCAAAGATAGTGATTATCTCTCTTTCCTGCTGAACGTGTGAATCACCAAGCTGCTCCATCATTGAGCTTTCAGTAAGACGCGCGCGCATAACAGTTCCACCCATAGCACCCGCACCGCGTGCAGTTTGCATAACTGCGTCAGTGTAGCCCTGGTTGACAGAAACAAGTATAAGCTGATGCTTTTGTCCACTTTTCACTTTCTTTTTACCTCCCATATCATTATCATTTGATGCTCTGTTAATAAGCTCAGATCCAAGCCTACTAATTGCCGACAAACGAACACACATCATAAGTCCGCCGTACTCATAGCTTCCATCAATTCCTTTATTCATATCAAAAACATAGGAATTTATTATATTTTCGGGTGCTAAGGTAATAACTATATCTTTATCGTTAGTACCAAGACCGAAGATATCCATCATTTCGGAGGGCGCAGTTCCCACACCGTTGGCTTGTATGTTAAATCCCATTCCATTATTAACGAGATTTTCCATGTACTTTTTAGCCTTACCACGAGTGATAATGGAAAAAACCATCATAATTCTATTAGTTTGATTAGATTGCTCTGCCATTATGCCACCTCCTCATAGTAAATCATATCGTCATCAAGCTGAAGCATTTCGTGTCTTGCCTTGGCAAGCAATTTTTTGCGCTTAATTTCGCTGTAAAGACCCAATATTTGAATAGCAATAAGAGGAGTCATAGCAACCATTGCTACAATGCCAAATGCATCGGTAAGAACGTTTCCCCCAAGTGCCTCGCAAGCACCTATTGCAAACGGCAAAATGAAGGTTGTGGACATTGGTCCACTTGCAACGCCACCCGAGTCGAACGCAATACCCGTGTAAAGAGGAGGCACAAAGAACGAAACAACGAGTGAAATTACGTAGCCAAAAATCAAAATTGGCATAATTGGAATTCCCGTAAGAACACGCAGCATTGCAATACCAACTGAAAATGCAACACCGATTGAAAGCGCCATTCCAATTGCTTTTTGTGAAACTGAGCCGTTGGTTATTTCTTCAACCTGCTTCTTTAAGGAGTGAACGGCAGGCTCGGCACTGACAACAAAGAAGCCCATAATCGCACCTATGGGAATAAGAAGATATTTCATCTCCCCTTCAGCAATCAGCTTGCCTATAAGACGTCCTGCAGGCATAAAGCCAACGTTTGCACCTGTCAAGAAGAAAACAAGACCGATGTATGTGTAAACAAATCCAACCGCCATACGAAGCAACTGATGCTTGTTGAATCTTCGACTGATAATTTGGAAAAGAACAAGCACACCTATAATTGGCAAAAGTGCTTCAAGCACTTCTATTGCAAATTTGGGCATTCCGTTAAAGAATGCATAAAACGCTTCCTTTGTATTTTCAGCAATTTCAAACGTTTCTTGGGCGCTTGAGCTTTCGGGCTTAAATACAATACTCAAAAGCAAAACCGACAATATTGGACCTATCGAGCAAAGCGCGATAAGACCGAAGGAGTTTTCACGCGCGTTTTTCGCATTGCTTATGGAGGCTATACCTGCACCAAATGCCATAATAAAGGGAACGGTAATTGGGCCGGTCGTAACTCCACCGGAGTCAAATGCAGTTGGTATAAAATCATCGGGTGCAAAGAACGCAAGCACGATAATCAATCCATAAAAAATAAGCAACAAGGTGTTAAGCTTAATTCCCTTTCGCGTGCGAATTATTGATATTACAAGAAAAATACCAACACCAACGCCAACGGACCAAATAAGCACCAAATTAGGAATTGAAGGCACTTGCTCAGCAAGAACAGTAAGATCGGGCTCAGCAATCGTAATGAGAAGGCCAAGACCAAAGCTAATCAAAAGAGGAATTATCCATCTCTTTGATTTGCCAATGGTAGCACCCATACCCTCTCCAAGTGGTTCCATGGATATTCCCGAACCAATTGTGAAAAATCCCATTCCAACGATAAGCAAAAGTGTGCCAAACAAAAACATTACAAGCACTCCACTTTGCATTGGAGCAACAGTAACCGAAAGAAGTAAAACTATCGCAAAAATAGGCAATACGGACTGTATTGCTTCAATTATAACCTTTTTTAAATTGTTCATAATTTTGCTCCTTTCATCAATTATTATTACATATTAATTATATATAATAAAATTCAAAAAGTCAATCCATTTATAAAAAATATATAAATAAATATGAATAAAGGCAGAGAAATATTCTTCTCTGCCTTTGTTTAACGATTGATATTTATCAATAAGTATCAATTATTTTTAATATGTATTTTTTCTAATACAAATCAAAATTCTTATCCCCGGTTATTTCTTTTTCATTTCGCTTTTTTCTCACCACAAGAACAACAATAATAGTTGCACCAATTAAAATGGGAGCAATTGTAAGCACCATAAAAAGACCTTTGTCAAATCCTTTATCAATGCCAAAAACATCCTCACCCTCATCAACAACTATTGCTATGTTGACTCCTGTTTTTTTAGTAAAATCAGCAAGGGACTGATTAACTGATTTTTCGTCAAATTCAAAGCTTGAACGGTTATGTGTTTTTGAATAAATAGACGATACGTTAGATTCATCAGTCTTTATTGAAGGAATATAACTTGCCATTGTATCAACAACATGCGCCAAATTTTCCCCAAAGGATGTTTCATAATATCTTGGAATATTGGCAGTAACCGTTGACTTAAAATTGTTCTCAAAGGTTGAGCTAACAACAATGTTAAGCTCATCACCACCGTAAGAAATACAATGGTAGCCATCATAGCCTTCGTAAACAAGCAAAACTATTAAAATATTATTCTCCTGCTTTGGAGTTTCGGCAAAAACCTCATAATAGCTTGTATTTGCATAGTTATCAAAGGTAGTTTCATCGTAGACAATTTTATCCTCGAAAAAGGATCCGTCCACAATTGGGCCGATAAACATTAAGCCACTCATTATGGAAAACAGCACGGCAATTACAACTATGGTGGATACAAATCTCCAACCGGTGCTCCACAATGGGTTATAAGGTTTATAATTGTCATAGCCCCTTGATAAATAACGTGTACCATAGCTTCTGCCAAGTCGAGAATATCCACCTCCACCGCGTGCACCACCGCCGCCACCGCCACGAGAGCCGCCGCCAAATCCACCGCCGCCCATAGCTCTAGCCATAATATGTCACCCCCAACAATACTAAAGCAAAATTATTTCCAAGTTCCACTATTCGGGTCATATTTTCCCTGACCTGCATTGGGATCGTTTTTGCTTGTGTTAGAATTTTCGTATTTCTTGTTATATCTCATATTGCTAATGGTTGTTGATATCACTATAAAAATAATCACAGCCAAAATAACCATAAAAACAATACCGATAATTTTCGTAAGATCCATTGAGATTCCAAAAATATCCTTACCGTCTTCAACAACAACAGCAATATTGTAACCTGTTTTTTCAGTAAACTCAGAAAGCGCCTTGTTAATTGTGCCTTCATTGAAGGACAGTTCAGAATTGTTATGAACCTTTGAATAGCTTGTGTCAACATCCTCAGATGTTTGAGGAAGCTGTGCGGTCAATTCCTCAATTGACATTGCAACTCCCTTTGCAAACTGATTTTCATAATAATCAGAAAGGTGTTGGCTTATTGCTTCGCCTGTAAGCATAAGGTTGATGTATGTCGGAACATCATCACCCACCCGAGCAATACACTCAAATCCATCATTTCCTTCATAGATGGTGTAAACAAGAAGAATGTTTTGTTCATATTCTTCTGTATCTTTAAATATTGCACTATACTGTTCGTTTGCATAGGATTGAAAAGCTGATTCATCATAGATAATGTTACCATTGGGGTCCCTGTTAGGATTGAACACCGAAGCAGCCGTTGTCAAAAGAAGAAGCAACAAAACAACAACAATGATACCTGATATTAATGGACTTGCCAAGCAGCCTCTGTTTTGATTGTTTGGATCTTGATTACCGGATCCGTTGCCATAGTGTCTATGATATCTTGGTCCAAAGATAAAAATTGGTCTTGGTCTGTACCAACGGGGGCCGTAATGCATGGGCCCGTGGTGAATAGGACCTCTTGGTCCACCCATTCCTCCACGGCTTCCGCCTGCGTATCCGCCTCCAAAGCTGCCTCCGCGAGAACCTCCGACGCCTCCGCCTCGTGATCCTCCACCAAATCCGCCTCCGCGGCTTCCTCCACCTGGTCCTGGCATAATATATACCTCCGTTTTTAATAATTACTTTTTGTTTATTATATCATAAATTCAATAAGGTTGCAATACCAAATCACCTTATACTTATATTATATACAGTATTCCAAATAATTCAAGGTATAAAAGTGCAAAATAGGAGTTCCTATTTCCTCAAAAAGTGCAAAATGTTAAGTTATTCATTACATTGCCATGTATAAAACTAAAACCCACCCGATTGGGTGGGTTTTAATAAAAAATGGGTT
This sequence comes from Eubacteriales bacterium, assembly GCA_045637205.1. Classification (GTDB taxonomy): domain Bacteria; phylum Bacillota; class Clostridia; order Oscillospirales; family CAG-272; genus RGIG4608. The sequence goes on from JAZTYY010000066.1 coordinate 4,831, forward strand.
CAATTTTAACGAATGGGTACAGCTTAACACATCTAATACAAAATTACATTATTCTTCAATTAATGCTTTAGCTTCCTTACCGTCTTGCACTATGTAAACAAAACAGTTTTCAAAGCTATTGGTATAATCGCCGTTCTTCTTAAATTTGTCGGGGAAATAGTTGTATTTTATAATCACTTCAAATTCAGCTTCGTTTGATTTAGGCAAAGCAAAAGTTGCGAATTCGTATGTTTCCACTTGCGATTTGGCACGTGTTCCATCCACCGTGGAATTAAACACATCTATTGTTTTATCGCAGTTTCGGCATTTTGCTTGCAAAATCAACTGTTTGTTTTTTCTAATGATATACGGAGCTAAAATACCTCTTGTCTGTTTTCCTGTGTGAGAAAATGTAAAAAAACAATCACCACAAGTGCAACGAAGCTTGGCAGAAATTGCTACTCCGTTAAATTCTTCAATGTTATCCAAATATTTCAATATTCTCAATGACATATTCGTTACCCCATATTTTCCTTTGTCGTGTTAATTGAAGAAATTAACATTCTCCTAATAGCACCGCAATCGTGTAATAAGACTTTTACAATATCATCAGTAAAAATCTCCGATTTCTGCACAAGCTCAAGCCAATACTCCGTTTCGTAGCACTCCTTTAAGGCAATCTGTAATTTGGAAACAAAATCTGCTTTGCTATGTGCATACTTTGCCTCTCTTATGTTTGCACCAATAGAGGTCGCACTGCGTTCCAACTGATTTATAAGGGAATAATGCCCCTTAATTCCGTCAGTCACTTTCAAAATACTTACTGCGAAATCCATAGATAAGTCTGCAAGTTTATTTTCTGCCATAATTATCACCTCTTGCCATAAGTATAGCATAAAACCGGAAGAAAAGCAATAATGAAATCCTGCTTTGCAGGATGAAATCCAAACAAGTTTGGATGAAATCTTCGGCGTGCCGCCTCAGATGAAATCAAATCCGCCTCTTTTTAACCTTGCCAAGCAAGATTTCATCGCGTAGCGATTTCATCCACCATAGGTGGATTTCTTCCGACAAAGGCGGATTTAGTTGAAAAAGACTCAGGATTGTATCCAATCCTGAGTCTTTTTTTGGCTGGGGTGCAGGGATTTCGCTCTTGATTTTTGCTCAACATCTCGGATTTGTTTTAATGAAATGTTTCGCAAAAATCTTCGGTCACCGTTCAAAAACAGCGCACTGTGCTGTTTTCTCACTGCGTTCGAATCCCATTATATACCCACAAACCAAAAAAATAAATGCACCCTCTTGCGAGGATGCATTTCTTTTTTTGGCTGGGGTGCAGGGATTCGAACCCCGGTAATGTCAGAGTCAGAGTCTGATGCCTTACCGCTTGGCGACACCCCAATATTTTCGACTTTGACATTATAGCACACCTTTTACGATTTGTCAAGCAGATTTGATGATTTTTTCCAAAAAATATTTTTTATCTCTTCCCTGTTTTGATTTCACCATGCTTTTTCTCATAATCTTCAATCAAATCACGGATAAGAATAAGTATCTGACTATTGGCACTTCTTCCCTCATAATCTGCAACAAAATGCAATTTATCAAGCATTTCTTCGTCAATTCTAATAGATAAACTCTTAATCGCCATAAAAACAACCTCACTTTAATTTCATTATGACTTTACTTTACATCTATTTTGTGATATAATGTCAAAATAGATACATTATATGTTTATTTTGTGTTCAAAGAGGTATAAACTATGAAATTAGCAATCATTGGTTCAAGAGATATTACTGACGTTGATATAGAAAAATACATTCCCGACGGAGTTACGGAAATCGTTTCAGGTGGTGCAAAGGGTATTGACATGCTCGCTAAACAATATGCCATTGACAACAATATCAAATACACCGAATTTGCTCCTGATTATCCCAGATTCAAAAAGGGCGCACCACTCAAGCGAAACCAAGAAATCGCAAAATATGCAGATGCAGTTCTCGTGTTTTGGGATTGCAAATCCAAGGGCACAAAACACACAATCAACTGCTTTGAGTCATTGCAAAAAGAAATTATAAAAATAACAATTTAATTGATTAGATAACACAATTTTTTATGAACATTGCATTTTTTTATTGACATATTCAAATTATTGTGATATAATGCGTTGGTTAAAAAAATAACAATGTTGAAAGGAAAAAACAATGAACAATTTATTTGATTTGACAGGCAAGGTTGCTCTCGTAACAGGTGCTTCCTCCGGTCTTGGCGTACAGTTCGCTAAAGCTCTCGCTCGTCAGGGCGCTGACGTTGCTATCTGCGCTCGCAGAATTGAAAAACTTGAAGCAGTTAAGGCTGAAATCGAAGCTCTCGGTGTAAAGTGCTTTGCTTACAAGTGCGACGTTTTGGACAACAACCAGATTAAAGAAATGGTTGCTGCAGTTGAAAATCACTTCGGCAAAATCGACATTCTCGTTAACAATGCAGGTGTAGGCGGTGCTTCCCCTGCAGAAGCAACTTCCGATGACGAATGGAACTGGGTAGTTGGTGTTAACCTTAGCGCAGTTTATTTCGTAGCTCGTGAAGTTGGTAACATAATGATCAAGAACGGTTACGGCAAAATCATCAACATCGGTTCTCTTCACTCTGAAGTAGTAATGCCCAACACATGCTGGCCCGTAGGCGCATACTCTGCAGCTAAGGGTGGCGTTAAGATGCTCACAAAGGCTCTCGCAGTTGAATGGGCTAAGAAGGGTATCACAGTTAACACAATCGGTCCTGCTTACTTCAGCAGCGAAATGACAGGCGCAATCCTTGACACAGGCGCTTTTGACCAGGTTGCAGCAACATACTGCCCCATGGCAAGAGCAGGTAAGGAAGGTGAGCTTGACGGTGCTCTTATCTACTTTGCATCCGATGCTTCCTCTTACACAACAGGTCAGTACCTTGCAGTTGACGGCGGTTGGACAGCAGTTTAATCAAAAATCAATACATCAAAACGGTTGAAATAATTCAACCGTTTTTTTTGTTCTTGCATTTTAATTTGAAATATGCTATAATAAACCGTAAAATCAATCCAATTGGAGTAAATATGAAAAAATCAAAATTAATTTTGACCTTATTTTTGACCTTTTTCAAGATAGGAGCATTTACCTTCGGTGGTGGGTATGCAATGCTCAACCTTCTTGAAAACGAGTTCGTTTCAAAAAAAGGATGGCTCACAAAGGATGAATTCCTTGATATGCTTGCCATAGCAGAATCAACCCCGGGTCCCATCGCAATCAACTCAGCCACCTTCATCGGTTATAAAACCGCGGGAGTTTTGGGCTCTGTGTTTTCAACACTCGGAGTCGTTCTTCCCTCTTTTATAATCATCTTCATCATTTCCCTCTTTCTTGACAGCTTCCTCACATTCACAGTGGTGGCAAACGCGTTCAAGGGAATCCAAGCGTGTGTAGTATATCTCATTGGATCTGTGGGAATAAAATTATTAAAGCAAATGGAGAAAAAGGCACTCCCAATTGCAATCATGGTAACCGTGCTTGTTTGTATGATTACTCTTTCACTCTTTGCGGTGAAATTCTCATCAATTATATATATCCTCATCTCAGGTGCACTCGGCGTCATTGCTTTTTACAGTAAAAAGCATGCCGGAAAGGAGGAAGGTAAATGATTTTATTTGAACTTTTCTTCACCTTCTTCAAAATTGGCGCGCTCACATTCGGTGGTGGATATGCCATGATTCCCTTTGTTCGTGAGCAGGTGCTCGCTCACGGCTGGCTGACCGAGGAGGAGCTCCTCAATATGATTGCGGTTTCTGAATCAACCCCCGGGCCAATTGCAGTAAACATGGCAACCTTTGTCGGCTCAAACGAGGCAGGAGTTTTGGGTTCTATTGCCGCAACACTTGGTGTTGTTCTTCCCTCGTTCCTTATTATCCTTCTTATTTCCGCACTACTCAAAAACTTTCTTAAATACAAGGGTGTTAAGGCATTCCTTTCAGGTGTGCGCCCTTGCGTTGTTGCTCTTATTTTGGGAACAGCCGCAACTCTTATTTTAAACGTTCTTCTTGGTGCAAATGGCAATTTGACCGAAAACAACCTTAACTTCAATATTGATGTAAGAGCGATAATCATTTTTGCAATTGTGGTTGCACTTTCATTCGTACTTAAAAAAATAACGGCTAAAAAACCATCCCCCATTTTGATGATAGTAATATCAGCATTCTTAGGAATCTATTTCTATTCACTTCCATTTTAAAGGAGCATAAATATGAATAAAACAGCACTTATCACAGGCGCTTCAGGCGGTCTTGGACTTTCATTTGTTGAGCTTTTTGCTAAAGACGGATATAACGTTGTCCTTGTTGCAAGAAACAAGGAACGCCTTGAAGAAATCAAAAAAGAAATTGAAGAAAAGCACAATGTAAAAGCATACGTTGTCGCAGTTGACCTTTGCTCTGAGGACGGCGCAAACAAGGTTTACGATGCGACAAAAGAAGCAGGACTTACAGTTGACGTTCTTGTCAACAATGCAGGCTTTGGCGACTTCGGTGATTTTTATAAGAGCGATATCAACAAGCAAATTCGCATGGTTGACCTCAATTGCATCGCACTTATGCACCTTTGCCACCTCTATATTCCCGACATGCTTGAAAAGAAGAGTGGAAACATTCTCAACGTGGACTCAATTGCAGCATTCCAGCCAGGCCCTCTTATGAGCGTTTATTATGCAACAAAGGCATTCGTTCTCTCCTTCTCACAGGCTCTCACACGCGAGCTTAAGGGCACGGGAGTAAAGGTAACGGCTCTTTGCCCCGGTCCCATTAGAACAAACTTTGATGCTGCTGCCGACCTTGGCGAAAGCGGACTTTTCAAAAACCTTAAGGTTTGGGATCCTGATACAGTTGCAAAATTCGGATACAAGAATATGAAAAAGGGCAAATCCCTTTGCATTTGCGGTTTTATAAACAAGCTTATCGTTTTTGCCAACCGCTTAGCCCCAAGAGCTCTTGTTCGCAATATGGTTTACGATTTACAAAAAATTCAATAAAAAAAACAACCGCGAGGAAATTTCCTCGCGGTTTTATTTTTGTTTTTTTAGTTTTCGCCCTTCAAAACAAAGTTGTTCATATCATAAACAACTTCGTCAATCTTTTGAAGCACCAGCTGCTGACGAATGTATTCTTCACTGTATGTTTTAAGAACCTCTTCTTCACTCTTGCCCATTTGTTCAACAAGAGAATCAAGCATAATTCTATATTCTTCATCACTTGCTGTAATGTCCTCAGCCTGAATAATAGCCAACATTACAAGCTCGTAAGTAAGACCTTCTTTTACGTAATTAACAAGGGATTCATCAGAAACGATGCTATTGTTACCGAGAAGGTATGCCGCATATCCTGACTTCATGAAATCCTCATAAGTCATACCAAACATAGAAGCATAATCCTCTAACTGATAACGGTAGCTATAGTAAACGTAATTAAACTGCTGCTCGGGAATTGTAATAACTGCATTGTCGATAATTGTTTCCCAAAGCAAGGTTGTGTTAGATGTCTTTATTGTATCATTAAGAGTTTCCTTAACGAAAGTTCTATATTCGTCACAGGTCTTATACGCGTCGTTTGTATATTCCTTTACCCAACCGTCAGTAAAAAGAGTGTCGGCAATATAGTTAATTTTGATTTCAAACACTGTCTTTTTACCGGCCAAATCAGCAACCCCATAATTTTCAGGGAATGTGATGGGAAGATCAAACGTATCACCAACGGTTGTATTAATCATACCCTGAGCAAAGCCATCAATGAAATTAGAGATACCATTGCCGCTCACTGTGTACAACACGTCGCCGTCAATATAAGCAAGCTGGTCAGCTCCTGTACCCTTATCCAATGCTTTGTCCTTTGTTCCGTCATCCTTCAAAAAATAACCTTTATAATCAAAGCTGAAAATGGATTTTTCATTGATTTGACCTTCTCTCAACTTGGTGAATTCACCGTCGATAGCAAGAACCAAGCCGATTTGGAATTCCGCTTCTTCATCAGAGATTGAAATTTGATCAGTTTCAATTGTCAAGCCCTTATAGTCACCAAGCAAAACGTACTGACTTACATCAGTGTTATACAAATCCATGGGGTCATATGTGGGTCTTGGAGCTTTTGTAGTTGTGGTTGTTGTGGGAGCTGTTGTTGTAGTAGTGAAGAGTGATTTAAAGTTTGCTGAAATTTGATTGTCAGTAAGCAAAATAAATCCAGCCGCAAGCACCGCAATTCCCACGGCAAAAGCCACGATGGTAATAATAGTCGATTTCTTCATATATTTTCTCCGTATTAATAAAAAATAAATAAAAAAAGGAACTTTTCGTTGAAAACAGAATAAGTTCCTTGTTTTATAGGAAATTCCGCTTTTATTAATTTAAGCGGTTATGGGAGCATAATTATGCTTCTTCTTTGATAACTTCCTTGCCATTGTAAGAACGGCACTTTTTGCAAACTCTGTGAGAGAGTACGAATTCTCCGCACTTAGGGCACTTTACGATGCCGGGAAGGCTAAGCTTCCAGTTGTTTGAACGTCTTTTGTCTCTGCGAGCCTTAGACACTTTTCTCTTTGGTACTGCCATTGTCCTACACCTCCTTGTTAGTGTGATACACAATTTATCTATGATATTATACTACATAATTTTTCATTTGTCAAGTAATTTTTTTAAAACTTCTAATCTTGGGTCAATTTCTTTTAAAACGCAACCGCAGTCACCCATCTTTTTGGGCTTTCCACACTTGGGGCAAAGGCCCTCGCAGTCTTCAGAGCAAACTAATTTTCTTGGAAAATCAATCAAAAGCTCCTCGCGAACAGCGTCGTCCAAAGCAAGCTTGCCGTCTTCAAGAACGATGTACTCGTCAGCACTTTCCTCAAGCTTTTCTTCACTAACCATACCCTCAGTTACAACAGTTCTCTCAAAGTCAAGTGAGAAAACGCCGTGCACCTCATCAAGACAACGAGCGCACTCACCGATATAGGGGAGATCAGCCTGAAGCACAAGTCTCATATAACCCGCGGAGTTTGTGATTTTGCCGTGAACACGAGCACCGTCAGTGAAGGTAACGTCTTCTATTATTTCAGGCGTGAGAACGAAATCAATATCAATAGTATTCACTTCTCCACGAAGCATCGCATTTAAGTCAATTACCACAATTTTTCTCCTTTCAAATTACCATTAAATGAACAACGGACAACATTATAACCGATATTCCCAATCTTGTCAATAGATTTGGGGATATTTTTATCTAAAAATAGGTGAATTATTTACTTTAACAATTCCCTTTGCATTTTCATCGTCAACGATAATCTCACCAATTTCGTTTGCTATAACGTAACCGGAATAAACGTTCTTGACCGATTCAACGTATCCTATTATATTTGCCTCAACCTCACTTCTTTCAAAGGAGAGGTCGCAGTCAATCATCTCGCAGTCAATCAGCTTAAGTCCTTTGCAATAGCAAAGTGGCTGTGTGCCAATGATTGTGCAATTTTCAAAGGTGATGTTTTCAGCATACCAAGCAAGGTATTCCCCCTTGACAGTTGAGTTTCTTACCACCACGTTCTTCGCGTGCCAAAATGCATCCTTTGTATCAAAATTACAGTTTTCAAAAACGGAATTTTCTATGTACTGGAATGAATACTTACCCTTAAGAGAAGAATTCTTCATATTAAGCCCCGTTGCACGAAGCATAAAATATTCCCCCTGGAATTTCGTGCTTTGAATGTCAATGTTATGTGAAAACCAACCAAATTCAACACTATTAACGTCAGAAAACTTTATTTTTATATTTTGACACTCACGAAGTGCCTTTATTCCATGAAGTCGTGAGTTTTTTATTTCAATATCATTTGAATACCAAAGTGCCGCGCGGCAAAGCTCGGTCATATGAGAGCTCTCAATCAAAACTGTGCTGTCGTGCCAAAGAGGATATCTAAGATTGAAAAATACGTTTTTGCACTTTATGTTTTTACCTTCCTTAAGGGCGCTTTCACCATCCTCAGGCCCATCGAATGAGCAATTTACAAGTTCAATCTCTTCGACGCCGTAAAGGGAGCGCTCCTCCCCAAATCTTTCGTTTACGTACTTTTTCATGCCTTCCTCCATAAACTTAATACCTTTTTATTATAATACCATAGATTTTAAGTTTTTTCAACACTTATTTTATTGACAATTTTATTGTTTTATAGTATTATTAATATGAATTAATATGCTCACTAAAGGTTGGTGAAACAATGAAGTTAAATAAAAATCTTAAGGGATGGTTATATCTGCTTCCTGCGTTTATATTCATCGCAGTGTTTATGATATATCCCCTTATCGACGTTTTAATATACTCCTTTGAGGAAGGGTACAATTTTGCAAGCGGTGAATCGTTTGGTATAGGAACGTATAACTATGAATACGTTTTGCACGATCCCTCATTTTTGCAGGCGCTTAAAAACACCTTCATTCTCGTTGCAATTACTGTTCCCCTTTCCACTATACTTGCGCTTGTAATATCAGTTGGTCTTTCAAAAATCAACTTTCTCAAAAAAGCATATCAAACAATATTCTTCCTTCCCTACGTAACCAACACCTTGGCAGTAGGGCTTGTGTTTATGATACTTTTTGATAAGACTGAATATTCAGACGGTCTTGTTAATGTCCTTATCACCGCACTGGGCGGAACGGCAATAGATTTTATTGACGGTGACTATTGGGCAAAGATGCTTGTTTTGTGCCTTTATACCGTATGGGTGGTTCTCCCATTCAAAATCCTTATTTTCACAACTGCCTTAGCTTCAGTTGACAAAACCTATTATCAGGCAGCTGCCATTGACGGCACACCCGAAAAACGCGTATTTTGGAAAATAACTCTCCCCATGATTTCCCCAACGATTGCATATCTTGTAATCACGGGCTTTATTGGGGCATTTAAGGCATATAGCGATGCCGTTGCACTTTTCGGTACAAATCTTAATACTGAAGAAATGAACACAATTGTTGGATACGTTTACGATATGCTATACGGTGACGGCGGAGGATATCCTTCATTCGCATCAGCTGCCGCAATCATTCTTTTCTGCATCGTGTTGACGATCACCTTCATCAACCTTATCGTCAGCAAGAAGCACGTAACTTATGGAAAGTGAGGTGCAGAAGATGAACGATATTAAAAAAATCAAAAAAGAAAGCAAGGTAAAGGGCATTTTTGCAAAAATAGGCATTTATTTTGGACTTTCTGTTTGGGCATTGGCAGTTTTGTTCCCATTCTATTGGATGATTCAAAACTCACTTAAAAGTCTTTCAGAATACACCTCTGAAAGCACACCAAGCTTCTTTCCATCAAAGGTAGTCTTTGAAAACTATATAAAGGTATTTACCGACGTGCCCTTGGCACAGTATTTGATTAATACACTTATTTTCACCATTTTGACAACAGTTATTATGCTTATAGTTATTATCCTTGCAGCATTCGCATTTGCGCGACTTGAATTCAAGGGCAAAAACATTGCATTTACTCTTTTCTTGTCACTTATGATGATACCAAACGAGCTTGTTATTATCACAAACTTCGTCACAATAACAAATATGGATTTGCGAAATACGTTTATGGGACTTATTCTTCCCTCCGTAACCTCAATTTTCTTCCTATATCTTTTAAAGGAGAATTTTGCGCAAATTCCCGATGAATTGTACCTTGCGGCACAGGTTGACGGCTCAACTGACTTTAACTATCTTGTTAAGGTTATGGTGCCCATCTCAAGCCCAACAATCGTTACAATTCTTATTCTCAAGGTCATCGAGTGCTGGAACTCATACGTTTGGCCGCGTCTTATCACCGACGATGAAGCTTATTTCTTGATTTCAAACGGAATTCAAGAGCTTAGTGAAAACGGCTTTGGACGTAGCAACATTCCTGCAATGATGGCTGCAGTAGTTGTAATTTCACTTCCGCTTATAATTTTGTTCCTTGTGTTCAAGAATAGAATTATGGAGGGTGTTTCAAGAGGAGGTACAAAGGGATGAAAAAAATCACCAAATTTATATCACTTGTCCTTCTTGCCACAACAGTTTTGTGCTCGTTGGCACTCACGGGCTGCCACAAGAAGGTGTATATGGATTCATTTCGTGTTCCACCGGAATTTGATGCCTCCAAGCAATATGAAATTACGTTTTGGGCAAAGAACGAAAACAACGAAAACCAAAGAAACGTTTATGCAAACGCAGTTGAGGAATTTGAAAAGCTCTACCCCAATATTAAGGTGACACTTAAAAACTTCACCGACTATAACGATATCTACAAGGACGTTATTACAAATATTTCAACAAACACCACACCAAACGTGTGCATAACATATCCCGACCATATAGCCACCTATATGGAGGGTGAAAATATCGTTGTCCCACTCGACACACTCATCAATGACGAAAAATACGGTCTTGGTGGTAGTGATTTGAGATTCGATTCACCAAGTGCTGACGAAATGATTCCTAAGTTTTTGAATGAGGGCAAGATAAACGGCATTCAATATGCCCTTCCCTTTATGCGTTCAACCGAGGTTTGCTATGTAAATAAGGATTTGCTTGAATCCTTGGGATACGAGCTTCCTGAGGTTTTAACTTGGGATTTTGTTTGGGAGGTTAGTGAATACGCCCTCTCACTTGGTAAAGACAGCAATGGAAATTACGTTGCCAACGGTCAAAAGACACTTATCCCCTTTATCTACAAATCCACCGACAATATGATGATTTCAATGCTTAAGCAACTTGAGGCGCCGTATTCCAACGATGGTGGTGAAGTGTTGATATTCAACGATACCACAAAAAAGCTTTTGTATGAAATTGGTGAGCACGCAAAAACAAAAGCTTTCTCAACCTTTAAAATTTCAAGCTATCCCGGTAACTTTTTGAATGCAGGTCAGTGCATTTTTGCAATAGACTCCACAGCGGGCTCCACTTGGATGGGCGCAGACGCTCCCTTGGTGGACATTCCTGACGACCAAAGAGTCGAATTTGAAACGGCAGTGCTGCCCATTCCCCAATTCGATACCGAAAACCCACAAATGATTTCACAAGGCCCTTCCCTTTGTATCTTTAACAAAGAGGATAGTGGTGAGGTGCTTGCCTCATGGTTGTTCGCACAGTTCCTTCTTACAAACGAGGTGCAAATTGCTTATTCCCAAACTGAAGGCTACGTTCCCGTAACCTCAAAAGCACAAAACAGTGCTGAATATCAAGACTACCTCAATAGATCAGGTGAAGATAACAACCTTTATTATGACGTAAAAATCAAGGCCTCAAAGCTCCTCATTGACAACACTGAAAACTCATTTACAACACCTGTTTTCAATGGCTCAACCTCCCTTCGTAATGCCGCAGGAGAGCTTGTGGAATTAACCGTAAGCTCAGCCACCAAAAATAGAGTTATTAACGATGAATTTATGAAGACCTTGTTCTCAAGAGTAACGACTCTTCATAAGCTTGACCAAATACAAACGTCAACCTCCACTCAGAAAAAAGAATTTGATAAATTACCAACTGAATCAATAGTATTTATAGCTGGTTTTTGTGGTGTGTGGATTGGAATAGGCTCGTTTGCTTTTATAAGCCACATTGTAAAAAGAAAAAAGCAATAAATTGTTGACTTTTTTAAAAAAATGTGTATAATATATGATGATAAAAATTTATTTTCTATAAAGGAGAATACTAAAATGAAAAAGATTATTTGTTTTGTGCTTCTTTGCACACTTGCATTCTGTCTTTTTGCTTGCATTGATACTCCAAATGAAACAACTACAAATGCTCCAGAACAGCCCTCTACTCCCGAAGTTACAGTAATGTCTTGGGAAGAATACGTTGCTGCTGAAGTTGGCTCAAAGGTTGTTATCGAAGCATACGTTCAGGGTCATCAATCTTGGTGGGATAACAAAATCTCCGTTTACGCTCAGGATGAAAACGGTGGTTACTTCCTTTATGACTTCCCTTGCTCACAGGAAACAGCTGAACAGCTTGTTCCCGGCACAAAGATTCGCGTTTTCGGCTACAAGGCTGCTTGGGCCGGCGAATTGGAACTCGTAACTGACGAAATGGATCCCGATTACGCAAAGATTGAAATCGTTGAAGGTCAGCACGTTGCTACTCCTATCGACGTAACATCAAAGCTTGGTACAGAAGAACTCGTTAATTATCAGAATATGCTCGTTGAATTCAAGGGTCTCACTTTCAAATCTCTTGAATACAAAAACGGCGCACCCGGTGACGATATCTACGTAACATTCGACTACAATGGTGGTGAATATTCTTTCTGTGTTGAAAGATACCTCACAGGTCCTGAAACAGACCTTTACACACTTGTTGGTACACTTGAAGAAGGTGACGTAGTTGACGTTGTTGGTTTTGCTTACTGGTACAACGGTATCAACACACACATCACAAGTATAGTAGTTAAATAATTTAACAAATAAAAAACCGCGAGTTAAACTCGCGGTTTTTTATTTTTATTTCTTTTTGCGCATATTTAATACTCTAACTATAACGGGTGCCAAAACAACACACATAATAATTTCGAACAAGAAGTTTCCAAGTGCCAATGCAACGAAAACTCCAAAGCCCGATTCACTTATGCCAACTGCTGAAGCAATTTGATCTGCCGCAGGCATAAAGAAGAGCGCTGAGCCAAGAAGAAACACACCCGTGTTAACTACAGGGCAGGACAATGCTGCAGCATATGTTGCAACCGTCTTGTTTTTCTTTTCCAAAAGCTCATAAATAAATCCTGAGAAGTGGCCACAGGCCATCCCCTTACATAAAACTGTAATAATTGTTCCGGGAACGCTAAATGCAAAGAACAAGTTTGCACCACCCGTAAGAAATACTACAATTGCGAATACAAATCCAAGCCATGCGCCAACGCCCGAGCCACACATTGCTGTTCCAATAATAATGGGAACAAGTGCAACCGCCGTTGAAAATGGGCCAAAGAAAGTTGTAGCAGTTCCTAAATACTGAAACACCACTACAAGTGCAGTCATCAAAGCCGCAAGCACCAAGGTCTCGGTTGACATTCGTCTTTTTGCTTTTAATTGCATAAAAATCCTCCTTGCTGTCGTCCATAAAGGTACAACGCTAAAAAATTTATATCAACTTCAAAAAGAAGCTTTCAACGAATATATTAAGTTTTATTTGTTTTTCCAATATATCAAATTAAGTCCCTTGAGGACAAGATATTCATCAAGTATCATTTTGTGGTTGCAATAAGGAATAATTGCAGGGGCATAACCACCTGTAACAATAACGGGCAATTCCTCACCAATTTCAGCATTAATGCGATCAATCATTCCGTCAATCATGCTTGCATTACCAAAGATAATGCCGGATTTCATACAGTCAACTGTATTTTTACCAATTACTGTAGGAGGTGCTTCAAGGCTAACCTGTGGGAGCTGTGCTGTGCCACTTGAGAGCGCATTGAGTCCCATCATAACACCTGGAATAATAGAAACACCAATAAACGCACCGTTCTTGTTGGTTGCAATCATCTTTGTTGCAGTGCCAATGTCAATAATCAATGCAGGTGAAGAATAGAAGGTGTTGGCAGCAACGCAAGAGCAAATCAAGTCAGCGCCGACGGATGAGGGAGAATCGCAAAGAATACCGATTCCCGTTTTAATTCCCGGACAAACCATAAGTGCATCAACGTCATATACCAAGCGAAGCGCACTTTTCATAACTGAATTAAGTGCAGGAACAACACTTGAAATAATAGCACCGTCAACGTTTTCCTTATGCACGCTGTGAAGTGCAAGGATATTCATAATCTTGCTTGCATATTCATCCTCGGTCTTTGTAACGTCAGTTGAAAGACGTCCAACGAATTTAAGCTCATCACCCTCAAAACCGCCAAGAGCAATGCTTGTGTTACCAATATCAATAGCTAAAATCATGAAAAATCTCCTTTCGCGTTTTCCAATTTTGAATTATAGCACAAACTTTTATACTTGTCAATGTTTTGATTTCAAATTTTGGTTTACGAGCCCCACCCCGAAGTACAAATCCCCAAATTAACCCCATACCCCCCTTGCAAACCTGATTGCTTTGTGTTATAATGTTATAAAAGAGAGGTGAGAATAGTGGACATTATCTCCAATTTGGACTTTACAAAAAAAATTAAAGAAAATCCCGACGGTAATTACCTTTTTTACGGTGAGGAGGACTACCTTAAAGCTCATGCAATAAAATCCTTAAAGGAAGCTATGGGAATTGATGAAACACTCGAAATTTTCAATTTCATTCAAATGGATGTGCTCGACTATTCCGCCGATAAATTGATCGATACCCTCTCAATGCCACCAATGATGGCTGAGCGCAAGCTCGTGGTTCTTAATGGCCTTAATATCAAAAAAATGTCCAACAAGCAAAACATCAGTGAATATAACGATTTTCTTGATGCACTTGCTCACCTTGAAGAATTTGATTATAATAATTTTGTTCTCGTTCTTCCCTTTGGAAATATAACCGAGGATTTGCCAAAAAAAGCTCCCACGGGTGCACTAAAGGACCTTTCAGAACGTCTTTTGCCCGTAAAATTCGAAGCACCGACAAATCAAAAGCTTGCGCTTTGGGCTCTTCGTCACTTTGAACATCAAGGAATCAAGGCAACGCAAAACGATTGCACCTTTCTTGTTGATTACTCCTCAAAGGACATGTTCACCCTCTCAAACGAAATTGAAAAGCTTGCTCTTTACGCGCGCTCACAGGGACGCGACCACATTGTTCGCGACGATATTCCCCTTGTTTGCTCAGCTGAAATGGAATACGGTGTTTTTGAATTTTCAAATGCAATTTTGGACGGCAGAAAAAACGATGCCCTTTCAATCCTTTCGGTTATGAAATTTAAACAAATTGAGCCACTTATGATAATGGGTGAGTTGTCGGGAATCTTTTCTGACTTGCTCAAAATAAAAATAATGCTTATGTCAGGCAAAAACAATCAGCAAATAGCAAGTGAAACAGGAATCAATATCCACAAAATCGGCTTGTATTCCACAAGCGCAAATCGAATGGAGCTTGAGCGATTGCAAAAAACCGTAGCTCTTGCGCGCGAGGCGGATATTGCTATGAAATACCGTTTTGATTCAGGATATCTCCACATTGAAAAATTAATTTGCTCACTTTAATAGAAAAAACAGCAGGATTATTCCTGCTGTTTTTTATTTAATAAACGAATATATCCAAAAATTCTTCGACCTTTTCAATAGGTATCGTACAACCGTAGGACCCATTATTGTAGCCTGCAAAATTGATGCCCACAAGTCTGCCACTTGTGTCAATCAATGCTCCACCGCTTGAACCGTGGTCAATTGGCGCATCGTGAACAATAATATCAAAGGATACCTGCTGCAAAGAGGAATCGTCCCCTGCATTAATCTTGTCGTATTGAAGCACCTTGCCATAGCTTATAGCATTTTGAAGCCCACGAGGTGCTCCAAGAGTAGCTACGTAGTCATTCTTCTTTGGATTTGAACCAAAGGAAATCTCTTGAAGTGAGTCTTCATATACCACAGAATATTTAAAGCAAATAAGTGCAAGATCATAATCAACACTTGTTGCCGCCTGTGAATTTTTAACGTATATTTGTGCTACGTGCCTTTCACCCCAAGGGTCCTCAACAGTAAAGCTTTGCTTAGCATATCCCTCGGCCTTTTCAACAACGTGATAGTTGGTCAATACATAGCAGTATCCACCTGAAATATCAATAACAACACCCGAGCCCTGAGAAATACCAACGGTTGTTTCAACCGTGCTTCCAGGCGCGGTGTTATAGCATTTGTTTTCTATCATAACAATGCTTTTAAGCGTTTCGCTAGTAATCATATTAGTAAAAGCAACTGCATCCAGGGCAAATTCAGCCTGCAATTTAAGATTGCCCGTTACCACATTTGAAAAATCAAATCTTTTAGTGGAAAGAAGTGTGTCACTTGTCCAACCAACGAATATCTCATTATTTCTTTTAGGATCAGCAGGGGGATTAATAGTATTTCCTACCATAACTATTTTTTTATCATAAAGCTCATCACCAACATAGAATTCAACCGTGCAGGTTTTCCATTCTTCAGGCAAAAGTGAGCAGCTGCTCATCAGCGTGAGAAGCGTCACCAATATAACAAATACAGATACTATTCTTTTCATAAATTTCACCATATAATTAATCTTCCTTCAAAGTCAATAAAATTTCGGTTAAGGACTTTAAATCCTCAGCACAGTTTATGCGATTTCTAAGCTCAGCTGCACCTCGAATACCCTTCATATACCAGCCAAGATGCTTTCTACTCTCTGCAATTCCTGCGCGTTCACCCTTGTCGTCAATCATCATTTTAAGATGGGCAAGTGCTGTATCAACGATTTCATTAACCGATATTTCTCTAAGCTCCCTACCCTCAAAAAGATTTATTACGTTTTCAAATATCCAAGGATTTCCAAGTGCGCCACGCCCTATCATAACGCCGTCACATCCCGTTTCATTAATCATTCTTTGCGCATCGTTTGGCACAAATATATCTCCATTACCAACAACGGGAATATCAATTGCCTCTTTTACTCTTGCAATTTGCGTCCAATCGGCATAGGGGGCATATTGCTGCTCGCGTGTTCTTCCGTGAACACAAATAAGCGCCGCTCCCGATGCTTCAAGGCGCTTTGCCATTTCAACGGCATTGATAGAATTTGCATCCCACCCAGTTCTAATTTTAACTGTTACAGGTAAATCAACTGCCTTAACAACCGCTTCAACTATTTCACCTGCAAGCTTGGGGTTTTTAAGAAGAGCCGAGCCCTCACCGTTTGAAACCACCTTGTGAACGGGGCACCCCATGTTTATGTCAACTGCAGTTGGAGTAAATTTGCTGGTCGTTCCTCTGTAAGAATTTTCAGCAATCATTCTTGCCGCCTCAGCCATATATTCAGGCTCGCAACCAAAAATTTGAACAGCCATTGGCAATTCCCCATCTCCAATTGCGGCAAGGGGAGCAGTTTTAGAAGGAGAAGCAGTTAAGCTCTTCTTTATTTTTTGTTCATAGCAAAGTGCCTTTGCACAAACCATTTCAGAAACCAAATATTCAGCCCCGAATGAACGGCACACTGTTCTAAACGCGTGGTCGGTAGCACCTGCCATGGGCGCTAACATTATTCCATGCTTTATTTCAGCATTACCAATTTTGAGCATAACCTTCCTCCTTTCAATAATTTATAATTATTTTACCACAACTTCCTCTCTCCGTCAACTTATATTTCCTCTTTTTTATTCATATAATTTAATAAAAATATCATCTGGAGGATAAAATGACGGATTTTTCAAAGAAAAGCTTAGTGGGTCTTACAACCGAACAAGCAAAGGAGTCAAAACGAAAGCACGGATCAAACAATATGACGAGAAAAAAGGGCAAAAGCTTTGCCCTTTCATTCCTTGAAAATCTATTTGACCCCGTAGTTAGAGTTTTGATAATTTCGTTGCTTGTAAATATCCTTTTTACCATAAAAAGCATTGACTGGTTTGAAACGGGTGGAATAATTGTCGCAATTCTACTTGCCACCACCATTTCAACCGTATCGGAGCATTCATCCCGTTCGGCATTTGAAAAGCTGAATTTGAGCACCAAGTCAACAGCGCGTGTACGAAGGGATGGTGAAATTATTCAACTCCCCGTCGAAGAAATAGTGGTGGATGATATAATTCTTTTATCAGCAGGAGAAAAGGTCAATGCCGACGGAATTCTTGTGTCAGGCAAGCTATCCCTTGACCAAAGTGCACTCACAGGTGAAAGCAAGGAGGCTTCAAAATTCCCCACCGTATCAACAGATGACAATGCACTCTCTCCCGAATCGAAGCATTCGTGCCTTAGAGGCTCACTTGTATCCTCAGGAGAAGGTGAAATGCTTGTTTGCCGTGTGGGGGATAACTCATTTCTTGGTGGTATTGTCAAGGAATTACAACAGGAGGCTCGCGAAAGCCCATTAAAAATCCGTCTCTCAAAATTAGCAAAGCAAATCAGCATTATTGGTTATGGGGCAGCAATACTCATTTCGTTGCTCAGCCTATTTTCATCCATTTTCATCGAAAGTGAATTTATTAAAGAAATCATTATATCAAAGATAACCAATCCCCAATTTATGATTGGTGAGCTTTTACATGCAATAACCTTAGGATTGACTGTAGTTATAATGGCAGTTCCTGAGGGCTTGCCAATGATGATTGCCGTTGTTCTATCATCAAACGTAAAAAGAATGCTGCGCGATATGGTGCTCGTTCGAAAATCGGTGGGAATTGAGGCGGCGGGAAGCATGAATATTCTTTTCACCGACAAAACAGGAACTCTAACAAAGGGTAAAATGAGTGTTGATAAATTCATTTTGTCAAACGGAACAACGGTTGACAGCACAAACGAATTAAGAAAAAGCCACCCTAACGTATGGCAATCGTTTTGTGAAAATTCGGTTTACAACTCCTCAGCGCGCCTTTCAAATCGCAAAATACTAGGGGGCAATGCAACTGAACGCGCCTTGCTTGAAGCAGTAAAAAGCTCCCTAAAACCTGATTACTCAAAAATCAAGGATAAAATCCCCTTCGACAGTACAAATAAATTTTCAAGCGCACGCATTGAAAACAAACTTTATCAAAAGGGCGCACCGGAAATACTCATTCCATATGCTAAAAGCAACGATTTCGACAAATATACAGTTGAGAGAGCGATATCACAGGCACAAAACGAGGGCAAGCGCGTTATTGCTATGCTCGAAAATGAAAGCTTTGTTTGTGCAGCCGTTATAAGTGACCCCTTGCGAAGGGAGGCGCGCCCATCAGTAGAAGCGCTTCAAGGTGCAGGGATTGACGTTGTTATGATAACAGGTGACGGAATTTTGACTGCAAAAAGCATTGCCAACCGTGCAGGATTGATTACCGACAAAAGAAATCTTTGCCTTGAGCATGAAGATATTGATAAAATGACCGACGAGGAGCTTTTGAGCATCCTACCGCGGCTTTCGGTATTGGCGCGCGCACTCCCACAGGACAAAAGCCGACTTGTACGCCTTTCCCAATCAAAAGAGAAGGTTGTTGGAATGACGGGTGACGGAATAAACGATGCCCCCGCCCTTAAATTGTCCGATGTCGGCTTTGCCATGGGAAATGGTTCAGAAGTGGCAAAGGATGCAGGAGATATAGTAATTCTTGACAACAATCTTTCATCAATAGTTAAGGCGGTGCTCTATGGGAGAAATATTTTTAAAAGTATAAGAAAATTTCTCGTTTTTCAACTCACCATGAATTTTTCAAGTGCACTTGTGTGTATGTTTGCTCCATTTTTTGGCTTTGAAACGCCAATAACAGTTTCTCAAATGCTTTGGGTTAATATGATAATGGATACTCTTGGTGGTATTGCATTCGCAGGTGAAGCTCCGAGAAAACGAATAATGAAAGAAAAGCCAAAGCGTCGCAACGAGCCGATTTTAAACGGATATATGGTGCATCAAATTTTTATTTCGGGCACGTTTTCTGCTATTTTTTCAATTTGCTTTTTAAAGCTTCCCTTTTTTACCTCTCATTTTAGAAAAAGTGAAAATAACATTGTATTACTTTCGGCATTTTTTGGACTCTTTATTTTCCTTGGAATAATGCAATGCATCAACTCTCGCACCGACAGGCTAAACCTATTTAACGGTATTACAAAAAATCCCACGTTCATTTTGATAATGCTTTTGATTGCTACAATTCAAATTTCTTTTATATACTTCGGGGGCATAGCGTTGCGCACCACACCACTTACGTTAAATGAGCTTATTTTTACTCTTGCCTGCTCCTCACTTGCAATCATTTTTGAATTCCTTCGCAAAATTGTTTGGAGATTCTCGGGACACACCGAAGGTTTTTAATCAATACATTATAATAAAAAGCCCTGCAAGTGCAGGGCTTTCATTTTTATATTTGATATTCGTAATTATTTTCTCCTTCGGCCTTTCTCATTGCCGCTTCTCTTTTTCTTTCCTCATCTATTCTTATGTTTTCCATTTTTATTGCTTTTTTACGGGCAAGGGCAGTTTCTCGAATTCTTTTATCAAATTTCTTTGCAATACCCTTCATAATCAATATTGCAACAAGAATGGGGGGTAACAATGTAGCAAAAACACTCAAATTGGAAAAATCACCTATTTCAACAGGGCGCATCTGTCTAATTACAATTGCATGTCCTGATGCAACACAAGCTTCAGCAAAAATCAGTATGACCATAAAAACCAAATCAAAACCGGAAAAATCTGACAAATCAATAACGGATTTTCTTCGATCTTGGCGAATTGAATCAGAATATTTTTTGCTTGACGCTTCAAGATTGCTCAGGCCCTTAATTGATTTAACGAAAATAGCAATCGCGTCAACAAGTGTAATTACGAATAATACAATTATAGCAATAACCATTGTCAATGAATTAGAGGCATCCTTAACATTAATAAAATTGCTAAAATCAAACCTTGAAATATTCTTGCGAACTTGTATATAAATTGTACTTATTTCGCTAAAATAAGAGAACATATCATAAGTACTTGATTGATAAATTGGCATAAATATTGCGATAAACACCATAGATATCATCAATATTGATACAACTAGCTTAAAGGTTTCAATTTTTTTAGTTTCTTCAATCGTCAACAATACCGCATCCTTACTAATTGTTTCAGCGCGTTTCTCTTTTTTTATGGATTTTGTATAATGTGACACCTTACTTCCGCAATTGGGACAGTATGATACATCGCCTATTTCCTTTCCACATTTTCCGCAAAACATATTCATCCTCCTAAGCCATAAATAATTGCTTGCCTTTTTATTATAACTCTCATAATAGCGCAAGTCAAGACGTTTTTGAATTAATCACATAATAATTAGAGATAATTTTCGTCATATCGTCAAAAAACAATCTACAGGACACCGATTGGTGTCACCCAGATGGTTCACTTCGTTCGCAGAGCCCAGTCCGATGAGGGAGCGACGGCAAAAAAGACAGGACACCGATTGGTGTCCTGTCTTTTTTGGAGGCGCCACCCAGATTCGGACTGGGGGTAGAGGTGTTGCAGACCTTTGCCTTACCACTTGGCCATGGCGCCATATTTTTGAACATATGGATTATATCACAAACATAACCCGTTGTCAATAGCTTTTTTAATATATTTAGGCACAAAATATACTATTGCAAGTTTTAATTCTTTATGCTATAATATATTTACAACCTTTTTTGGAGGACGATATGAAAAAAATAATATCCATATTTTTATTCACAGCTATTATGCTTTCAGCCTTGCTTGCCTTTTCTTCTTGCACAGAGAAAGAAACTAAAATCCCAACTGCACCCACAATTAACGGCGCTTCCTTGAAGGATTACACTATAGTTTATGATATGCAGGGTCTTGATTATAACCAAAGAGCTGCTGAATACATTAAAACTAAAGCTCATGAAAAATACGGCATAGAGCTTGAAATCATCGACGACGACACCGACAAAAGAGATCACGAAATCGTAGTTGGTGAAACGTCAAGAGCAATCTCATCCTCACTTAATGCAGAAACCGAGGGCTTTGAATTCTCCATTCTCGCGCTTGACGGAAGTATTGCACTTGAAGGCGAATATTTCGTTATTGCGGCAGCTGCATATTATTTTATTGATACGTATGCTTCAGGCGACGGTGAATCCGTTACAATCTCAAATACAGCCACAATTTGTGAACCCATAACCAAAGAAGCAAAGAATTTCATCTTGCTCATTGGTGACGGAATGGGCGTTTATCAAACCTTAATCTTTGATTACATGGAAAACACCATTGACTACAGTGACGGTGAAGATTTCTTCTACGGATATATGTTCCCATACATTGGAACTGCAAGAACCAATTCCCTTTCAGGTGTTACCGATAGCGCAGCAGGTGGAACAGCACTTGCCTGTGGCATAAAAACTTACAACGAATACATCGGCTTAGACCAAGATTACAAGCCCGTAAAATCATTGACTGAGCTTGCTCACGAGCTTGGCATGTCTGCAGCAGTTCTTTCAACTGAAATTGAAACCGGAGCAACTCCCTCTGCCTTCTATGCCCACGCGGATAGCCGTCACGACCAAGGGGAGATCCTTAGAGAATCAATCAGAGCTCAAAAGGAATATGGAACAATTATCGACTGTGGCTTCGATTATTATACCGTTAAATACATGAGCACAATTGAAGGTCACATCGAAGAAGCTCTTGAAAAAGTATCCGAAAATGAAAACGGCTTCTTCCTTATGTACGAGGAAGCATATATCGACAAATATTGTCACAATAACAATATTGGTGGATTGTTAAAAACTGTTACCAGATTCAACCAAGCAATTGCAAGATTCATGGAATTCGCATTCTACAATCCCGATACGTTCGTTCTCATAACAGCCGACCACGAAACAGGTGATCTTTATCCTGAAGAGGACGGAACCTTGGCTTATCATCACGATGACCACACATCAGCTGACGTTCTTATTTTTGCATACGGACAGGGTGCTGAATTGTTTGACAGAGTAAACATTGAAAACACTCAAATTGCACACACCATAGCATCAATGATGGGTGAAGACAATTTTGGTGATCAAATCCAATATCAAAGCTTGACGAAGCCAACTAGATAATTTTATACAAAAAAACAAACCACTATAGTTTAGTGGTTTGTTTTTTTTGCGTTTTATTCACCTTGATATCCCCAAACAACAGGGCTATCAAAATAGTTCCAAAATTCATTCCATCCGCTTGGTTGAGATGTAGCTTCACAGTAAATAGTAATTAAATCACAGCTTGAAAATGCATTCCATCCAACTCTTGTCACAGAATCAGGTATTATTATACTTGTTAAATAAGAACAACCAAGAAAAGTAAAATCACCTATTTCAATTATAGCATCACCCATATCTATATCTACAAGAGATGTACAACTTGCAAATGCATGATTACCAATGGTTGTTACGGAATCGGGGATAATTACACTATTCAATGAAGTGCAATCTGTAAATGCATAATCACCAATACTAGTAACACTATTTGGTATATCTATATTTTTAAGGGATGTGCAACCTTCAAATGTATAATAAGGAATACTGGTTATGGAATTGGGTAGATTCACACTTGTCAAAGAGCTGCAATATTTAAACACCGCACCGCCTAAACTCGTTACGGAATCGGGGATTGTTATATTAGTCAAAGATGAACAACCTTTAAACGCACCATCCCCGATGCTTGTTATAGAATCGTGTATATTTATGTTTGCAAGAGATGTGCATTTTTCAAATACAAAATTGGGAAGACTGGTTATAGAATTGGGTATCACTATACTTTTCAGTGACGTGCAACCGTAAAATGCACTAACACCAATAACCTTAACAGAATCGGATATTACTACACTAGTAAATGACGTACACTCAAAAAAAGCATAATCCCCTATGCCTGTAACGGGTAACTGTTTATATTTACTTGGAATAACAATATTCTCATCATCACAAGTTCCAATGCCAATAACCGAATAGCTTTTCCCATCTTGGTTTAACGCAAATTCTAAATTTGATTCCGGCTCGGCTGTTGTTACATCCACATTATTATAATTCTCACAAGATGTTAAAAATAACATTCCTGCTATCACTAATATTAACACTAAAACAATAGTTAAAATTCTAAACAAAGAATTATTTTTCATAAATCATCTTCCTTTATTGGTACATTATATATTGATTATAGCGCAAAGATAATATTTTGCAACTTTTATATATTACCAAATAATAATTCTCTTTTCGGGTGCAATATACATTTGATCGTTTTCAGTAACTCCAAATGCTTCATACCATTCACTAAAGTTTCTGGGAGGCATATTTGCACGAAGGAGTGTGGGGCCGTGAACGTCAACTGCCAAAAGAAGCTTGCGATATTCATCTCTTGCCTTTTGACACCATACTCTTGCCCAGTTGCAGAAGTATTCTTCATAAGAAGCCGTTTCCATCTTTGACATAATGTCAAGAGTTACGGACATACCGCCGTTGTCAGCCATATTTTCACTTACGATAAATGCGCCGTTTACCTTACCCCAAGGAAGCTCAATTCCATCGAACTGTTCAATCATTTGGTTTACCTTTGTTTCAAATCTCTTGAAGTCGTCCTCAGTCCACCAGTTATTGATATTACCGTTTTCATCACACTTTGCACCGTTGCTATCGAACGCGTGTGAGATTTCATGACCGATAACTGCTCCGATGCCACCAAGATTTTCACTTCTTGTTTGCTTCAATGAGTAGAAAGGAGGCTGCAAAATAGCCGCAGGGAATGTAATATCGTTAACGAATGGGTCATAGCACGCATTTACCATGTGGCCGGGCATTGCCCAGTTTTCAGGCTCGGTAGGTTTATCAAGCTTTGAAAGTGAATCAAGAGTTCTAATCTTATTCAAAGAGAGCATAATGTCGAAAAGTGAATCCTCAGCATTGAATACAAGCTTTTCATAAATTGCTCTTGCTTTGTCGGGATAACCCATCTTAACTCCCATTTTTGAAAGCTTAAGAATAGCTTTTTCTCTTGTTTCTTCACCAAGAATTTCGTTTGTTTTGATGCGTTCCTTGTATGTATCAATAATTTGATATACGATTTCAGTAATATCCTTCTTTGCTTCTTCACCGAAATACTTATCACCGTAATAAATACCAACGGGCTCAGAGTAAGTGCCTGAAGCAAGATTATACGCAAACTTGTCAATAGATGTCATTACGGCAACACCTGTGATTGCGCGCATATACATGCCACCAAGCTCACGGAGCTCCTCTGAAAGATATGAGCAAGCTCTAAGAAGTCCTGTTACGTATGCCCAGTGCTTGTAAAGTTCAAGTGTTTCATCATTAAGCACGGATGAGAAGCCCTCAAAGAATCTAGGCTCTGTTACAACAACGGTTTCGGGAACGTGGCCAAACAAATCGATAAGAATTCCTTCAAAATCAACTGTCGAAAGCATTGCTGCAACGTCACAAGTGGGCATGGGGTTGTACATTTCAACGTACTTTGACCATTCTTCATTTGTCTTAACAAGACCTGCAAGAATTTCGTCAAAAGCAAGAGTGTCGGCAATGTACTTTTCCTGGTCCTCAGCTGAAAGGTCAGTCTTTGTCATAAGCATCTTTGTTGCGTTTGCCCAAAGACCAAGAAGCTGTTCCTTTTGGGGAGCCATTTCAGGTCTATAGTAAGTTGCATCGGGAAGAATAACACCTGCGCCCTGAAGGTAAACAAGGTGCTGCTTTGTGTTCTTCATATCAGTATCAACACCGATGTGAATAGGTGTGGGGATGCCACTAAGCATAAGTGTCTTATAGGATGCACTAAAATCCTTAAGATTGTTAATTTCATTAAGAATTGAAAGATTTTTAAGTGCAGGAGCAATACCGTCAGCAGCTTTTTTGTCCGCATTCTTGGCAATTGCATAAAGCTCACAAGCGCGTTTGAGGTAGTCATTGGGATATGATTTATTTTCAGCCATAGCCTCAAACTCACCCATCATAATTTTTTCAACTCCATCAGCAAGCTGAGCAAATCCACCTGCTGTGGGCTTGTCATCAGGAATTACGAGTTCATCAAGTGTTTTTTGATTGACGAAATTATAAAGATCGTCTTGAATTCTAATATTTTCCATAGTTTTCTCCCTTGTTCTGAAAATAATAATGACAAAAACATAATTCTTATACCATAATTATGCTGTTTTGTAAAGAATGTTTTTGCTATAATTTGGCAAAGAGATACCGTTTTCTCCGGCTCGCAACAAAAAGTCGGTTTACACCATAAAAAAGCGTTTTTTACCAGTGGTTTTTTCTAATATTATCCTCTATAATGATGGTATCATTGATAAGGAGGGCTTTTTATGTCGCAATATCATCGCTATCCC
>JAZTYY010000067.1:0-13625 GCA_045637205.1 Eubacteriales bacterium
ACTTAACGCCACTTGATATGTACGCTCCTGCGCGTCAACAAATCTTTCTAAAGAGTTAATATCCATTTTTTTCACCACCTTGGTTTTATTATATCATATTTAAGTTTGTTTGGAAATAAATTATTCGGATTTCTGTTCAAACGTTAGCGACCCATTAAGACTTTTAGCAAGTGAGACTTTCTTTCTATGGCTAATATGCGCATAAATATTCGCAGTCGTTGAAATATCTGCATGACCGAGCCATTCCTTGATATCATTGATATCCCAGCCCTTATCAACAAGAATACTAGCAGTTGAATGCCTCAAATCGTGATAGCGCATCTGGGGGAGTCCGTGACGAGCCAGGGCACGCTTAAAACTCCGCGTAAGGCTGTCGGGACGGTAGGGCACACCATTTGGATTCTTGAATATATAATCGTTCATATGATAGCCAGAACCAAGCCTGCGCTTGTAGTCATCTTGTTGATCTTTTAGCTTCAAAAGCAATGCCTTAACATCGGGGAGCAACTCATAAGTTCGTCGGCTTGTGTATGTCTTGGTGGTATCTTTTCTTACAATATGACCGTTGCCAACTACAGTATGATTTATCGTGATAGTGTTAGCATCAAAATCAACGGCTTGCCAACGAAGACCAAGCGCTTCGGACTTTCGCAATCCATAATAAAGCGTTACATAAACTATAGGACCAATCTCTTCATTTTGAAAAGCGTCAAGCATCTTTTGAGCATCTTCGGATGTCAAGAAAACTTGACGCTCATCTTTTTTGTTAGTTGTCTTTGGCAAGGGAACTTGAATGGCAGGGTTGATTTTGATATCTCCATATAGAACGGCATATTCAAATACCTGTCTAAGAATGCTGATAATCTTTTTAATTGAGGTGTTGGATTGTCCACCAATCTTGTTGTCCTTTCGACCACCATCATTAGAAAGATAGTTGACATAATCAAAAATATGCCCTGCAGTGATATCTTGAATATTCAAATTAAGATCTCTAAAATAGGGAACAAGGTGCCTATCAATATAGGTGTGATACCCGTCATAAGTGGTTTCAGCAACCTCACTTTTGCGAAGATTTTTCCACATTATTAAGTAGTCTGCCATCTTGCTTGGATGGTCGCTCTTTTCAAGATACTTGTATTTTTCAATCAACTGCTCAATCATAGCAGTTGCTTTCTTTTTAGCACCACGACCCGAAAGGCCTGTACTTATGAACTTGTCCCGCCTTTTGTGATTTCTATCATAATAACTTAACCGAACGTAATATACACCATTACGTTCCGCAACGCAACCTGTCATATCATCACCTTATTCCTTATTATAAAGGACTTCAATGGCAATCCGAGCACCAAGCTTAAAGGCATAAACAAATATCTCGCGCTCGTTAATATCAGTAAGCTCGTTCCAACAATCATCAAACTTTTCTAAAATCTCCTTTTGTTTGTCCGTGAGCTCACCCTTGAGCGCATTGCGATGATCTGATATGTAAACCATAAGCTCCTTTGTTTGCTCATCATTTCCCCTGCAGTCCGTGTTCGGACATATATTCCCGTAAAACAATTCCTCAAGTATCGACTTCATAATTAACCTCCCATAAAACGTTAAGCTAATTATATCGCGAATTTTTTCATCCGCGAACCCAAAAAGGGAATTGTTAGCAGAAATGTTGCAAACGCTCGGATTTTGTGGTATAATATATAAAATACGATGGAGTTATTAGCTTGAGGTGGAGTGTTGAGATCTGCAAGGAGGACATATGAATTACGATACATATTTTGATTTAATTGGAGAAGAAAAATACAAAGAAGCAACTGAATATAAGAGTTCTTGTATACCAGATGTGCTTTATAAGTATTTTTGGTTGGATGATGACGAAGATAAGAATGAAATGCGAATTTCTACTTTGGAAAGAGGAGAAATATATTTGTCAACATTAGACCAGTTTAATGATCCGTTTGAAGGGCATGCCTTTGTGTTTGAGGATGATGAATCAGCTCCTAAAGGATTACGTAAGGAAAATCTTGAAGATTTTATTAACCAAATAAATTCTCACTCTCGCATTTGTTGTTTTGCGAATCCGGAGGAAAAGCATCAAAACATGCCTATGTGGGCTTATTACGCTAATAATCATCGAGGATTTTGTGTTGAGTATAAGATCGTTAATTCGCAAAAGAAATATTTGTATCCAGTTTCGTACGATCCTTTCAGAGTTAACGGTAATCATTTTGTTGCTAACTTGATTTTGGGTATTGTGCAAATGGTACGTGAAGGTAAAGATGCTTCGCAAATGCCTGGTGAAGTAAGTGTATACAACCATTTAGCATATCTTTCATTAACATGCAAGCATAGAAGTTGGAAGCATGAAAACGAAATTAGAGCATTGGTGCCTACAGCTTTTGGTAACTATTTTCCAGCTTTACCAAGTAAAATATACATGGGTATGAATTGTTCTGAAAAATATGAAAAACGCTTCTTGGATATTGTCGAAAAGCACCCGTGGTGTGAATTATATAAATTACAAGGAATTCCTGACAATACCAATTTCAACTTGAAAGAAATTAGGATAAAGTGACCGAATAAAAGTGATTGAAAGAATACTGTTTTTGTGCTATAATTATGAATTATGGTTCTTGGATAAGGGGGTGACAACGTGATAGATGAAAACAAAATAGTTGAGATATTAAAAAAATATCCCAAGGGATTAAAAGCGAAAGACATCGCTGATTTTATTGCTGGTGCTGATAGAAAGGCGGTTAATCAGGTTCTTTACTCTAATCCTATCTTGTTTTCTTGTAATAGTAATTATGAATGGACTCTCATATCTCAAACGACTATAGAAAGAAAAACCACTCTAATAAGCAATATAAGTCAAGAAAAGAATAGCTATATAGACAGAGAAGTATTCAGCGATTATAGAAATTATTACTTAGAAATAAAACAATATATTGGTAAAAACAAGGTTCTAAAACTATATCTTGTCGGCGATAATGACTATGTTATTCAAAGTAATACGTACGATTTGAATTGCCCGTTTTGTAATCACACTTTTTCTGTACATTCTTTCGATTGCCCCCAATGCGGACATACTATGCATGAGATTTGTGAAAAATTATATTCCGAATGGAACATAGATGGACACAGATTTTACATTACTTTGAGGGCTGTTGATGAATATCCTGCGCAAGAGCGCAAGAGAAAAGTGTATGAAGCGGTTAGATCGTTTATTATATCTACTCTGCCTTTCTCAATATGTAATTATTTCAAAGGGAAACTAAGTGAAGTGCATTTGAGTACATTGGTTATGGTTTACCAAAAAAGCTTAGGTATTGAAAAAGTCAAGGACGAAATAAAAGATGAAATTTTGCGAGGAAAGAAATCTGTATTCAAGTATGCTATTAAAAAAAGTTTAAGAGATAATCCAGAAGCGATGATTTTGGTGTGGAAATATTATCAAAAATATCTTGAATACGAGGCAGGATCGTGCAAAATAAAACCTGCCGATTTTTCAATTACATTGAAGCTTTCTGATGAAATTACTAAAAATATAGATATAAAGTATTTTGAAGGGCTATATTCATACTTTAAAGATAAAGCACAAAAATGTTTAGATGTAGCTTATGATGGTGATGCTTTGGCTGATTATAAAGCATGCAAAGGATATTTGATATATTTGTCATTAATCAATAAATCTGCTAGTATCAAATATATACAAAATATGTCTTGTGAAAAAATATATGGCGAATTAGATTTAAGCAAAGATACCATATATCAAACGGTGAATATATCTTGGAAGGATACAATCGAGGAAACCGATTATTTACGGAGCTATCATAAAGAATGTAATCATTATTGTGAAAAAGTGTATTTAAAAATTCCTCTATTGTTATCAACAGGGGAGCTCATAATAAGAACAATTTTAGGTACATATTGTGATAAGTGTAAGAAATATTTTGTACTTGATACTGAGTTTAAAAAGATACTGTGTGAAGGAAGAATACAAGCACAAATATCTTTTTCTGAATCGGGTGAGCATTTTAACGGTATGGACTTGTCTCCAGAGTCTCTGTTGCGTAAATGCGGATACACTGTAAGTGCAAATGCTAATATTTCTGCAGAACATAGACAGAAGTTGCTAAAAGCGATTATTGAGAATAAACTGTATACGCCGGCAAAGATTGTTGCACACTTTAGATTTTTGATATCTGTAAATACTAATGTAACTAGTCGTGATATGAGCGCTGCAATAAGTAAATGGGAAGAAGATATTCTATATTTAACTCAACATTATAGTTAAAGTGAAATTAGAGCAAAAAACAAGGGTATTCCCAACTTGCGTAACAAATTGTGTAACACCTATTTAAAAACTGCGTAACAGGGAAGAAAAGAGGGCATTTTGGAGAAAGTTCCAAAATGCCCTTAAAGTATTGATAAATAAAGAAAAAATGGGGTAGTCCGTCACATCGGACACATCCCCATTTTGGTCTAAGTGACAGGACTTGAACCTGCGGCCTCTACCACCCCAAGGTAGCGCTCTCCCAGCTGAGCTACACCTAGATTTTTTCGACTTAATTATAATACCACAAAATACAAATAAAGTCAATAGATTTTATGAAAAATTTTATTATTTTTTTGAAATTTTTATTAACAAAAAAATATCGAAATATACGATTATATCTGAATATTTAAGTAGAAAAATACCGAATAAAAAATCAAGCTGTCATTTATCGTCGAATTGCACAAAAACTTGCTCTAAATGTGTCGATTTTTCTACTTGCTATGAATTTCAACGAAATTTAGCCCTAATATTTGGCAATTTTAATAATTTACAAATCGTTTTTTTTGTGCTATAATAACACTCGCAGTGAAACGCATGGGCCAATAGCGTTTTCACAAAATTAAAGAAGCATAGCAGTCACTTGTTTGCAGCGAAATATCAATCTCATGGTATGAATCACGCACAATCAATTTCATGTTATGCTTTTTTTATTTTATCAAGTATTATAATAAAAAATCTCCCCTCGGTGTAAAATCGAGGGGAGGCTTTTTTATTTATTTCTTGCTTCAAGATCCTTACAAATCTTTTCGTACATTTTTTCATCTATTTTAAATTTCTTATTATAAATTATGAATGCTATCACGATACAAATAAGGGGGAATATCATCATCACAGTTTTCATAATCCATATATCAGTCGATGTTACGTCATTTTCTGCAAATTCCTTAACTAACTGAGCTACAATTTCAGGGTCCTTTTCGTATTTGATTTTTTCACCGATTGCGCCAAGGTTAGTCATACCACCAACCAAGAGAAGCATACTACTACCGATTGCGCCACCAATTTGGTTTACAAAAGGCTGAACTGCAAAGCTGATTGAGTCATTACGCTTGCCAAGCTTCCATTCACCGTACTCAATTGCATCGGCAAGGAAGAGGAGTGTAAGAAGCTGAATAAATGCCTGAGCAAAGAAGAGAACGAGTCCTGCGATAATAATAAATACAATATTTTCGAATGAGAAGAAGAAAAGAAGGTAAGCAATGCAAACGGCAATCATTGAGCCTGTAAACAATTGCTTTCTTGTGAATTTCTTTCTAAAGATTGGGAATATTGAAAGAGCAGTAAGCTGAGCAACAGCCAAAACTGCTGCAAATACCATATAAACGCTTTCGTCCTTGTATGCATATCTAAAGTAGTCAAGACCGAAGGAGGTTGTTGTGCAATAGCCAATCATAAAGAGAGCCATTGAAAGACCTGCCCACATAAGCTGATCGTTTTTAGCAAGCACGCTGAACATCTGCTTAAGTGATGTGTGCTCTTGCTTTTCAAGATGGGTTCTATCTTCCTTAACACCGAACAATGTAAAGAGCTGGAATGCCCACATTATAATTACTACAATAATCGAGAAATAGAAGTAAGCGTCACGTCCGCTTGTTATACCAAAGCCCGCAAAGATTTCATCTACGTTGGGGTATATAAGAATCATAGCGAACATACCGACGTTAGCACAAATACGTGCAACGGCAGCAATACCTTCACGCTCCTTGGGGTCACGTGTGATTGCTGGCATCAATGACCAATAGGAAATGTCGTTAGCTGTAAATGCAATACTCCAAACAAAATATGTAATAGTAAATACAATTGTATAGAGAGTCGGTGACATATCAAAGTTGTGGAACAACAGTACGGTAAGAATACCTGTGCTAAGCATACCACCTAAAATCCAAGGTTTAAATTTACCCCATTTTGTGTTTGTATTATCAACCATTGTACCAAGGAATGGGTCATTTATTGAGTCAAACACACGAATTACAATGTTGATTCCTGCAAACAAGATCAAAAATTCTTTTGGAAAACCAACAACGTCTTTTAAATGCTGTGCAAGATACATGCTTATAAGAGTATAGAGTGCATCTCTACCTACGGTACCAAGACCGAAACAAAGCTTATTTTTTGTTGATTGTTTCATAATATTATTTCTCCTTTATTAAATACAGGTTGCTTCCAAAGTCGCCAAGCAATCTGATATTTTCGTTATATCCTGAGCCCTCAAACTGCATTTGCAGGTTGATGCCGAAATTAAGTGCATCACCGTAGCATTCATAGGTCTCATGGCCGTCAGTAAGTGAAAATCTCTTATCAATAGTTCTTAAAATCAATCCATCCGCCTTTAATCTTACAGGTGTAATATGATTAATAAGTGGACCAAAGGTTTTGATTCTGAGAGCCTGCTTTACGCATTCCACCGTGTATTCCTTTTCGGGATTAGCCGAAGGGACTGTCAATCGGTCGCGATAGGGAGATGCGGAGGTTTTCTTTTGGAATAAACCGGCAATTAATTCGGGTCCCATAGACATTTGCCAAGAAATTTGATTTGGATTATCGACACTGACAAACTCAAACTTTCCGTATTGGAATGTTTTTCGATGTTCCTTATAAAATTCTATTTGCTGTTTAACTTGCTTTAATTCATCAGGTGTTAATTCAGCGAAATCAAGCTCATATCCCAACACTCCAAAACATGCAACGTTAAATCTTGTGGAAAGAGGAGTTGCTCTTAATGTTTGTGCGTGTGGTGACATTGATACGTGGGCTGAAATAGTTGATGGTGGATAAAAATTATACATACCACCTTGAATGTCAAGTCTTTCAATTGGGTCGGTATCATCGCTTGTCCAAATTTGAGGTGAGTAGCAAAGCATACCCAAGTCAAAACGATTGCCACCGGATGAGCAGCTTTCAAAAAGAACGTCTGGATGCTTTTGATAAAATATTCTATCAAGCACCTCATAAAGTCCGAGTATATATTTGTGATAAAACTCACCTTGATTTGTTAAGGTGGCTGAATACATATCACTTATATGTCTATTATAGTCCCATTTAACGTATTCGATATTGGCGGATTCAAGAATAGCATCAACAGAGTTCACTATATAATCTCTAACCTCTTTTCTGGTCAAGTCAAGAACCATTTGGTTTCTGCCAAGAGAGGGAACTCTAGATGGAACAGATATAGCCCAATCGGGATGGGCTCTATAGAGGTCAGAATCAGGATTTACGCACTCAGGCTCAAACCAAAGACCGAACTTCATCCCGCGGTCGTTAATCGCATTAGAGAGAGATTTTAGGCCTCCTGGAAGCTTTTTGGTATTTACTACCCAGTCACCAAGACCTGCCTTGTCATTATTGCGCGCTCCAAACCAACCGTCGTCAAGAACAAGCATCTCAACGCCAAGGCCCTTAGCTTGATCTGCAAGAGCAACAATCTTTTGTTTGTTGAACTTGAACATCATTGCTTCCCAGTTATTTATTACAATGGGACGCTCTTGGCCCTTGTGAACACCTCGCACGATATTCTCATTAACAAATACGTGCATATTCTGCGCCATTTTATTGATACCCTTTGAGGAGTATGTCATAACAGCCTGTGGTGTCTCAAAGGATTCACAAGCATTTAAAAGCCATTTAAAGCAATGTGGATTTATACCACTCATAACCCTCGTTGTTCCTGAGGGGGAGCCTTCAATGGCGGAATAGTGGTTACCGGAATAAATGAGATTAAAGCCGTAAACGTTACCGTGTGAATAATCAGCGCCTTTGCCAACGAGCATAAATGCAGGATTATGTCTATTCGATGAAGCTCCAACAGTTGATGAGTTAACGTAAATACCTTCACTCACGGGTGTTGAGTGCATATGAGCCTCTTTTATCCACGAACCGTTGAGAGTTACAATGTCATAATATGTTGACGGCAAATCGAGAGAAAAGCTCATTAGCTTGTTAATTGTGATCGTGTCAGAAGTGTTATTTGTAAGAACCGTATTTCTGACAATTACGTCGGCATCATAAAACACAGTATAAGAAAGCTTTAATTGAATATCATTGAATTTCTTGTCAACTAAAGTAATTGTAAGAGTTGACGCTTCACCGTAGGCGGTGGGAAGTGAGCTTGATTTGTAAGGGGATTCACATATTTCATGTAAAGAATATACAAAATCACTAACGTATGTGCCATCGGGCATAACAATTTCAATTGGTGAATGTCTGAAGTCACCCTTGCCGTTTTCACTGAATTCAAGAAGAATATTATCAAGTGATATTGATGTATTTGTATCATAATCAACGCAGCTGCCGAGGGTAATGGTGTTCTTTAACTCCAAGGCATTATAGGATTGAGGTTTAAGCCTTGGGCCATAGTGAACGTTTTCAAGCTTACCGCAATCGTTTATTTTAAAAATGTAACTTGTTGTCTTTGTATCTAGTTTAAATAACTTGTTTTCATAATGAATCATATTATCACCAAAATATATATTTTTTAGAAGTGCAATTTGCGAGCAAGAGCAGCTCTTGCACTTTTGTTGATTGATATTATTATAATTGCAAGGCCAATCATAACAAGTGGTATCATTGGATAGATGGACCATCCGTTAAAATCTTTTTCAAATGTTATCATAAGAAAAAGTTCAATTATTTCCATATAAAGTCCAAGAGCAATAAAAAATGAACCGATTACGTAGAGGTGTCCTTTTTTTAAGTAATAGAGCAATATTGAAGCTGTAGTTACTATTACCCCCATATAAGTAACCAAGGGAAAGGCAAGTGATAAGAACCAATCTCCTTGAGTTGCGTAATTGATATAATGCAAAAATAACGCTACCAATAGAAAATCAACGGGCACAAATATGGCGGGACTGGGCTTTTTGAACCAATATGGCAAAACTGCTATTACGTATAAAATGACTAATGAGAATATAACATACGGTGACCAATTCAAAACATTATTGATATAGTAATCCCAATATAAGCATACGAAAATTGGAATTAAGAATAAAGTGATGAGAATGATATGGATGGTTATATTGTTTAATTCGCGTTTAGGAACAAAGTCTTTGGGGTATAGTGGAGCTACGTCAGGACGTTCAATGTGCGGATGGTATGCCTCAGTTCCACAAAGAGGGCATAACTTTTCAGTATCCGCGAGCTTTACTCCGCAGTTAGCACAATACATAATTATCCTCCTATCTTTGATTACTTTGAACAGTTAGTTCAACACCAAGCTTTTGCATTTCGCGAAAGAAATAACTTTCAAGACGCGCTTCTTTAATATCTCGTGAGAAAGTTATATTAAGAATATCTCGATATGTGTAAGCGCTGCAATTATATGGTGCGTGTGCTTGTGTACCTAAAATAAAGTCAATTCTTTCGATATATTTCTTCATATTTTCAGGCAGTTCAATTATGCCTAAGTTTGAAAAGCTAAGACATGATTTTTTCTCACCAAATGAGTTGAAAACCAATTTCATAACGATATTTTTAACAAATAAGGGAACTATTCTTAAAAACATATTTCGTTCGTCGGCAACATTTGTTTCTATCATTTTGGACATATTCTTTTGGGTTGCATAAGCACCAATTTTGTGATGAACTATGTTAATTATTTCATCAAGTGAATAATCTCCCAAACGAGGATCAATTTCCGGAATGGTGTAAAGTGCAAAATTTCTTAAC
Source organism: Eubacteriales bacterium (assembly GCA_045637205.1). Taxonomy (GTDB): domain Bacteria; phylum Bacillota; class Clostridia; order Oscillospirales; family CAG-272; genus RGIG4608. Next base: position 10,001 of record JAZTYY010000067.1, read on the forward strand.
GTTTTGCTATCAAAAATTGGTCTTAGATTAATGGGAATTAATAATTTAACGGGCTTATATTTTTTTGGATTTTTAATCAAATCCAATTGAAGAGAAAGAATTGCTTTCATCATAACTGCACTAAGAAAGGTATTAACTGAAACATTCTTTTCGTGCGCTAATTTTCTAATTATTTCACTGGACATTTGAAAATTAGTTATATTTAAAAATCCGTCCTCTTCGGGTGTACCGTCTATTTTCCAAGCATCAGAGTCCCTTCGGGTTTCTTTCACGGTAGCAGCATTTTTAAGAAAGCTGTCTTCGGTTTCATAGTGCTTTGGGCGTTCTTTTCTTGACAAAATTCCATTTTCACATGGAATCTCTATTTGATGCTTGAGCTCAAGGTATTCGGCAACAAGTGATTTTAAGAAAATCAAACCTCCTGTGCCATCAGTTAATGAATGGAATATCTCAAGCGCAATTCTATTTTTATAAATGATAACTCTAAATGCGCAGGTTTTCATTTCTTTCTTGGTCATATATGCGAGGGGATAACTGTATTCCGCAAGAATTGGTGGAGGGGAATCAACCGGTCGCAAATAATACCAAAAAAGTCCTTTTGAAAGTCGTGCCGCTATACTTGGAAAGCGTGGAATTGTATTTTTAACCGCTTCTTCAAGAACGTGAATATCAACTTCTTCATTAAGGGTAGCAGACATTCGAAACAAATTGCTCCAATATTTAGTATGGGAGGCGGGGTATATTTTGGCGGCATTATCAAGTTTGAACCAGCTAAAGCTTTTGTTGGTCTTCATTAAAATTACTTCCTAATCAATAAAATCAAATAAGCTTATTAAAAAGCTCTACGAATTCACTTTCAACCTTTGAAAATTCAATGTATTCGAATCTTGGGTGTGATTCTAATTTGGGCACGTAGTCGAAAATTTTTTCACCAAAAAGAGTAGTAAACTCGTAATAGAGAATTGCATCGTCGATTTCACAAATTTGCTTTCTTTCTTCATTGGTTAACGTGGGCACCCATTTTTCATATACCTTGTTTTGAAGAACCTCTTCGAATTCAAGATATTTGTGCAAATGCTTTTTAACAGGTCGCGTTATGTCAGCAAGATATGCCTCGCTGGCATCATGAAGAAGACAGCCCAAAATTACATTATTTGAATATCCCCGTGCCTTAGCTTCATAAGCACAGTTGATGGAGTGAAGTGCTACTGAATAAAAATGCTTAAAATGACCGTTAGCACGGCATAAAAGGGAAAGTGCGTGTGAAATATCAGTAATGTTAATATCTTCGATTTTAGGTTCAAGAGGATAAAATTCCGTTTTAGTATAGGTTAATATATAACTCATAGTTTTAAACTCCTCATTTTGATATAAATATACATAGTAATTATATCACATATTTTAGCATTTGTAAAGCAAATAATTTTTTATTTTCTTTGACTTAAACCCTTGCCGAAAAAATAAAAATATGGTATAATAATTTAAATAAGTTTTTATGGAGGAAATATGAAAATTACAAATAGATTTTTGAAATACGTTTCATACCCGACAATGAGTGATGAAACAAGTAAAACTGTTCCAAGTAGCGCAAAGCAGTTGGTTTTAAGCCGTGCAATTGCTGAGGAGCTTATCGCGTTGGGACTTGAAGAAGTAGAGCTTGACGATAAAGGCTATCTCTATGCAACGTTGCCTGCAAACGTTGAAAATTCAACAATTACACTTGGTTTGGTGGCTCATGTCGATACAAGTGATGCTTGCTCCGACTATCCAATTAAAACAAAAATAGTTAAATATGATGGTAACGATATTTGCCTTAATGAAGAAAAGGGAATATATCTTACTAAAGAAGAATACCCATCTCTTGCTAAATACGTAGGTGACGACCTTATCGTAACTGACGGCACAACACTTCTCGGTGCTGATGATAAAGCCGGCGTCTGTGCAATTGTATCAGCAATTGAAAATATTATTGCTAGTGGAGTTCCTCATGGAAAGATCAGAATTTGCTTTACTCCCGATGAAGAAATCGGACGAGGGGCTGACCATTTTGATGTTGAAAAATTCGGTTGCGACTATGCTTATACCGTTGACGGTGGCTCTTTAGGTGAAATTGAGTATGAGAACTTTAATGCAGCGTCAGCTGTAGTTCAGTTTAATGGTGTTTCTATTCATCCCGGCTCTGCTAAAGATAAGATGAAGAATGCCTCCCTTATGGCGATGGATTTCAATGCGCTTTTGCCTGCGGATGAAATTCCTGCCAAGACCGAAGGTTATGAAGGCTTCTTCCATCTGATCGATATGCGCGGTCAGTGCGAACTGGCAGAGCTGGATTACATTCTCCGCGACCACGATGCCGCGATTCTGGAACGCCGGAAAGAGGATGCTCGTAAGGCTGCCGATACCATCAATGCCCGTTATGGCGAAGGTACTGTGGAAATCACCATCCGCGACAGCTATCGCAATATGGCAGAGATGGTGCGTCCCCACTGGCATCTGATCGATACTGCGTATGAAGCTGTTCGTGAAGTGGGCGGCGTACCGGGCAGCGTGCCTGTGCGCGGCGGAACCGATGGTTCCCGGCTCTCCTTCATGGGCCTGCCGTGCCCCAATCTGGCCACCGGCGGCTATAACGCCCATGGTCGTATGGAATATGTATGTGTGGAAGAAATGGACGACTGTGTCGCCATGCTCATTAAGATCGCAGAGAAGTATGCGGTTATGAACAAGTAAAGAAAAAAGGAGCCGCGCTGCTATGAGATCATTTCAGGTGTTTCGCATGAAATATTCCGGCAGCGCGGTTTTTTCTGCGCTGTCCATGGAAGTCCTGCGGAAAGAGGATATCCCGTCATATATTGCGGTCTATAACGCCTGTTTCCGTCCTATGCGGGAAGCATTGGAGTGCAGTCCCACGGATTTTTACTATACGGACGATCAGATTCAGGAAAAGCAGGAACAGATTTTTGTCTGGAAGGAGGCCGGTGAGATCGCAGGGTCTGTGGCGATTTATGACCACGAGATCGATGATCTCATCGTGAATCCGGCATGGCAGGGCCGGGGATTGGGACGTGCTCTGCTGACCTGGGCTGTTGCCCGGATGCAGGCGGATGGGACAGAGCCCATCACACTTTCCGTAGTGGACTGGAATCGGCGTGCAGTTTGTCTGTATCAGAATTTTGGTTTTATACCTTTTGAAACGCTGCAGATCGGCAGCAAGGAATTACTTTAACAGGAGGAACAACTATGTATCAGTACACGGTACCCAAGGCGAAGCATCTGCGTGTTATTATTGACACCGACTGCAAAAATGAGGCAGATGATCAGTTCTGCGTGACCCATCATTTGATGACACCGCGCTTTGATATCATGGCCATTAACTCGGTGCACTTCGAGGTTCGCCATCATGACGGCACCAGCGAAGGCAAGAGCTATGCGGAAATTCAGAAGGTTTTGAAGCTGATGGGTCGTGAGGGGCAGTATCGGGTGCTGCACGGCTCGCAGTATCCGCTGCAGTATGATCCGGCGGAGCGGGCCAATGAGTCCCATATGCTGAGCGGTTCCGCCCCCTTCCTGCCCAAGGTAACTTATGAAGACAACGAGGCTTCCCGTTTTATCATCGAGGAGGCGC
>JAZTYY010000068.1:0-22712 GCA_045637205.1 Eubacteriales bacterium
GTTGCAAAGGCGAACACCGCGACCTGCCGTGCCGAAGTTGGGTACGTCGGGCTCTTCGTGAACGTTTCGTCCAATTCCGTGTCCGATGAACTCTCTTACAACACCGTAGCCGTAAGGTCTTACCGATTCTGAGATAGCCGAGCCGATATCGCCAATGCGATTTCCTGCCACTGCCATCTGTGCACCTGCAAAGAAGCTCTCACGCGTTGCTCTTATAAGCTGCGCGGCTTCATCACTCACCTTTCCTACAGGAATGGTACGTGCACTGTCTCCGTGAAAGCCGTTTATACAGGCTCCAACGTCGATCTTCACGATATCTCCCTCTTCAAGAAATCTCTTGGCAGAGGGTATTCCGTGAATAACCTCATCATTAATACTTATGCAAGCAGAACCCGGAAATCCATTATATCCAAGAAATGAAGGCTTTGCTCCACTTTTTTCGATAAACGCTCTAATTGCGTCATCAAGCTCCTTGGTACTAATTCCGGGGCGAACGAGCTCACGGGCTTTGAGCAATGTCTCGCCCGTGATACGTCCTGCCTCTTTCATTGCATTAAGCTGCATTGAATTTTTGACTTGTATCATATTCAAGCCTCGATTTCTTCAAGTATCTTGAACACCAAAGCAGTTGTTGTGTTAACGTCCGCTTCGCCATTCACGCATTTAAGCAATCCCCTTTTTTCATAAAATGCTTTAATGGGTTCTGTCTGTGCGTGGAATGTCACAAGTCTTTTCTTTACTGTTTCAGCAGCGTCATCGCTTCTTATATAAAGCGGTGAGCCGCATTTGTCGCAAATATTTTCTTTCGCAGGCTTCCTGTGTTCAAGGTGATATGAAAGTCCACATCCAGAACACAATCTGCGTCCTGTCATTCTCTTGATGATAACTTCGTCAGCAATCTCAAATGAGAGTGCGCAATCGATGTGTACGCCCATCGCTTCAAGTGCCTCAGCTTGAGGTATTGAACGGGGGAATCCATCAAGGATGAAACCATTTTTACAGGAATCTGAGGAAAGATATTCCTCGATAATCCCAATTGCTAAATCATCGGAAACAAGCTGTCCTTTATCAATGAAGGCTTTAGCTTTAATACCGAGCTCAGTGCCCTCTTTGATAGCGTTACGAAAAATGTCGCCTGTTGAAATAGCAGGAATATTCCATTTTTCTGATATTCTTTCGGATTGTGTGCCCTTACCCGCTCCGGGAGCGCCCATCAAAATTAAATTCATAAGAATCCTCCGTTAAAGATCAGACGATTAATTAATCAAGGAAACCTTTGTAGTTACGCATTGTGATCTGAGCTTCAATATCTCTAAATGTTTCAATAGCAACACCGATAACGATGAGCATTGAAGAACCACCAAATGCAAGGCTCTGGAATGATCCGCCTGTAGCAGCGTTTACGATCATGGGGAGACCTGCAACAATGATAAGGAAGAATGCGCCTATCAAAGTAATACGGTTGAGAATTTTTGTAATATATTCAGCAGTGGGTCTACCTGTACGGATACCGGGAACCGCACCACCGTTGTTCTTAATGTTGTTTGCAACTTCCATAGGATTGAAAGAAATCAATACGTAGAAGTAAGCAAAAGCAACAATCAAAACGATATAAACGAGAATGTATACCCAAGAGTCAGGACCAAGGTGTTCTGTTACCCAGTCACCAAAAGGAGTTCCCTGGAAGAACATCGCGATTGTTACGGGTACGGAAACGATGGAGCTTGCGAAGATGATGGGCATAACGCCTGTCATATTAAGCTTAATGGGAAGGTGTGTTCCCTGACCACCGTACATCTTACGTCCAACTACTCTCTTAGCATACTGAATGGGAATTCTTCTTTCAGAGTGTGTTACCCACACGATAAGAAGAACCATTGCAATTGTAAGAACGATTGAAAGTACACCAAGAAGGATACCGAGCCAAATCTGATCCTTGTTATCTTCGAACATCATGTTCCAGATACCTCTAAGAAGCTGAGGAGCACCGGATACGATGTTGAAGAACAAGATCATGGAGATACCGTTACCGATACCCTTAGCATCGATGAGCTCAGCGAGCCACATGATGATACAAGCACCTGCTACGTAAGAAGCAATGATTACGATAGCTGCAAGTGTGCCCATAAATCCGGATTCGGAGGAAGCCCACATGCCGTTCCATGTAACGTAGTTAGCATCAAGCAAACCATTGTTACCAAGAAGTGCTGTGTAACCGTATGCTGTTACAAGTGCGATACCGATTGTAATCCAACGTGTATACTTTTTAATCTTTTTCTGTCCCTCTTCTCCATCCTTTGCAAGCTTACCAAGTGAATTGGGGAATGCAACTGTGAGAAGCTGGATTACGATTGATGATGTAATATAGGGGGAAACAGAAAGTGCAAAGAATGTTGCCTGTGACAACGCTCCACCTGAAAGGATACTTAAGTAATCCAATACACTACCTGAAAGGTTTTCTGCAAAATATTTTACAACATCCTTACTTACGTAGGGAACCATAATTGCAGAACCAAGTCGATATAAGAGAATTATAAGCAATGTGAAGAGAATCTTGTTTTGAATTTCTTGAATCTTCCAAGCGTTCTTCAGTGTCTTAAACATCTTATACCACCTCTGTCTTTCCGCCTGCTGCTTCTATCTTTTCTTTAGCTGTTGCGGAAAAGATGTTTGCTTTTACAGTTAATTTCTTTGTGAGCTCACCATTGCCAAGAACCTTAACGCCGTCAAGTGTCTTGCGGATAATTCTCTTGTCAAGGAGTGCCTGTGTGTCAACTACTGCACCATCTTCGAAAACGTTAAGAGCGTCAACGTTAACGATTACATAGTTTGTAGCGAACTTATTGTTGAAGCCTCTCTTAGGAAGCTTTCTGTAAAGCGGGATCTGACCGCCTTCAAATCCGGGTCTTACACCGCCGCCTGAACGAGCGTTCTGACCCTTATGTCCCTTACCTGCAGTCTTACCGTTACCAGAAGCAGGGCCACGGCCCTTTCTGTATACGTTCTTTGTAGAACCTGCAGCGGGTGAAAGTTCATGAAGTTTCATCGTCTTTTTCCTCCTTATACGTTTTCAACTTTAACAAGGTGGGAAATCACTTTGATCTTACCAGCCAATACAGCGTTATCTTCGTGAACGATGAAGTTACCGATCTTCTTAAGACCGAGAGATTCTGCTGTTGCCTTCTGGTTGGGGAGTGTTCCGATAAGGCTCTTGATGAGTGTTACTTTTTTCATTTCTCGACTCCTCCTTAACCTTCAACCTGTTCAACGCTGAGTTCGCGAACCTTCGCTACTTCTTCAGCTGTACGGAGAGCCTTGAGGCCTTCCATAGTTGCCTTAACAACGTTTGTGGGGTTATTTGAACGCAAGCACTTAGCACGAATGTTCTTAATACCTGCAAGTTCAAGTACCATTCTTACCTTACCACCGGCGATAATACCTGTACCGGGAGCAGCGGGCTTAAGAAGCACCTTACCTGCGCCAAATACACCAGTGATTTCGTGGGGGATTGTAGAACCCTTAAGGGAAACTTCAATCATATTTTTCTTTGCATCTTCGATACCCTTGCGGATTGCTTCAGGTACTTCAGCTGCCTTACCAAGTCCAACACCTACGTGTCCGTTTTCGTCACCTACAACCATAAGTGCTGCAAAACGAGCGATACGTCCACCTTTAACGGTCTTGGAAACACGGTTCAATGCAACGAGCTGTTCTCTAAGATCAAGCTCTGCGGGATTGATTTTGTTAGCCATGTTATTTTCCTCTTTCTGATGTTCAAATAATATTAATTGTTTTGAACAGTGTACAAACCGGACTAATCCTTAATGGATTAGAACTTCAAGCCGCCCTCGCGAGCGCCTTCAGCCAATTCCGATACACGTCCGTGATAAAGATAGCCGCCTCTGTCGAATACAACTTCGGTGATACCCTTAGCAGTTGCTCTTTCAGCAATTGTCTTACCAACTGCTCTTGCAGCAACCTTGTTACCGCCGTTACCCTCGAAATCCTTTTCGAGTGTGGAAGCGGATACTAATGTTACGCCTGCAACGTCGTCAATGATCTGAGCAACGATGTTAGCATTGGAACGGTAAACTGCCAAACGAGGACGAGCTGCTGTTCCGGAGATTTTTGCTCTAACTCTTCTATGTCTCTTAAGACGAGCTTGGTTTCTATCTTTTCTTGATACCATTGTTCTCCACTCCTTTCATTATTTACCGCTCTTACCGGCCTTACGGCGAATATATTCATCAGAGTACTTAACACCCTTGCCATGATAGGGTTCGGGAGGTCTCTTACTTCTGATTACCGCTGCGAGCTGACCAACTGCCTGCTTATCAGAGCCGCTTACGATGATTGTGTTCGCATCGGGTGTTTCAATCTTAAGTCCAGCGGGCTGTTCGATGTGAATGGGGTGTGAGTAACCAAGGTTAAGAACAAGCTTTGTTCCCTGCATAGCTACCTTATAACCTACACCAACAACCTCAAGCTTCTTGGAATAACCAGCGGATACACCAACAACCATGTTGTTGAGGAGCGCTCTGGTAAGACCGTGAATGCTTCTGTCTTCTTTTTCGTCTGTAGGACGAGTTACAACGATTACGTTGCCTTCCTGTGTGATGGCCATACGACCATTGAGCTGCTGCTCAAGTGTTCCCTTGGGACCTGTAACCTTTACAAGGTTGTTTTCGCCAACTGTTACTGTTACACCAGCGGGAACTGTAATAGGCATTCTTCCAATTCTTGACATCTTCAGTTACCTCCTATTACCATACGAAGGCGATAATTTCGCCACCGATTTTTTCTGCGCGAGCCTTCTTATCTGTCATAAGACCCTTAGAAGTGGAAACGATAACTGTTCCAAGACCGTTCATAACCTTGGGCATATCCTCGTAACCAGCGTAGATTCTAAGACCGGGCTTAGATACACGGCGAATTCCGCGAATAACCTTCTGTTTTGCAGGAGTATACTTAAGAGTAACTCTGATGATACCCTGCTTGCCATCCTCGATTACCTGATAGCCCTTAACGTAGCCTTCTTCAACAAGGATGTCTGCGATTGACTTCTTCATGTTAGAAGCAGGAATGTCAACTGTTGCGTGCTTCGCATCATTTGCATTTCTGATTCTAGTCAGCATGTCTGCAATAACGTCTGACATTTGCATAATTTTTTCCTCCTTATATGCAAGTAAATATTTTCTTGCTGCCAAACTGAGTTAGATCGGCGGCGTATCGGTGGTAAACGCTTAAAATTTGCGTTCCTGCCGATATGTTGGAGTTTATCCAATAACCCTCACTCAAGCATTTTTGCTTGAGTGAAAGTGTTTAACGAATGTTTGCTGTATTACCAGCTTGCCTTTCTTACGCCGGGAATTTCGCCCTTGTAAGCGAGTTCACGGAAGCAGATACGGCAGATACCGAACTTACGAAGGTAAGCGTGGGGACGACCGCAGATCTTGCAACGGTTGTACTCACGTGTGGAGTACTTCTGTGTCTTCTGCTGCTTGAGAATCATAGCCTTCTTTGCCATTGCTTATACCCTCCTTAGTTCTTTGCGAAGGGAGCGCCCATAAGCTTAAGGAGCTCTCTTGCTTCTTCGTCTGTGTTTGCGGTTGTTACGAAGCAGATGTCCATACCGCGAATCTTTTCAACCTTATCGTATTCGATTTCGGGGAAGATAAGCTGCTCTTTAAGACCGAGCGCGTAGTTACCTCTACCGTCGAATGCGTTGGGGTTGATACCCTTAAAGTCACGAACTCTGGGAAGTGAGAAGTTGAAGAGTCTATCAAGGAACTCATACATCTTGTCGCCTCTAAGTGTAACCTTAACACCGATCTTCATTCCCTGACGAAGCTTGAAGTTCGCAACGGACTTCTTAGCGTATGTGGGAACTGCCTTCTGACCGGAAATCTTTGTAATATCTGTGATTACGTTTTCAATAGCCTTGGAGTTGTCCTTCGCGTCGCCTACACCAACGTTGATAACGATCTTATCAAGCTTGGGAATCTGCATTACGCTTGAATACTCGAATTTCTTCATAAGTGCGGGAGCAACCTCGGCTTTGTACATATCTCTAAGTCTTGCCATTTCTTGCTACCTCCTTATCAAAGCTTTGCGCCGCATTTTGCACAAACGCGGATCTTTTTGCCGTCTACAACCTGGTGCTTAACTCTAACACCCTGGTCGCACTTTGAGCAATAGAGAGCAACCTTTGACGCATAGATTGCGCCTTCAGTATCAACGATACCGCCTGTTTCTCCCTGCTTTCTGGGCTTAACGTGCTTATGAATGATATTAGCGCCCTCTACCAATACCTTGCCTTCCTTAACGGATACGTCAATAACCTTACCCTTAACACCCTTGGAGTCACCGGAAAGTACTACTACTGTATCGTCTTTTCTTACGTGCAACTTTGCCATTTCGTAATACCTCCTAATTAAAGTACTTCAGGAGCGAGAGAGAGAATCTTAAGGTAATCCTTTTCACGAAGCTCTCTTGCTACTGGGCCAAAGATACGAGTACCCTTGGGGTTTTTGTCTTCTTTGATGATAACTGCAGAGTTTTCATCAAACTTAATGTAAGAACCGTCGGCTCTCTTGAGACCCTTCTTGCTTCTTACTACTACTGCTTTAACTACTTCACCTTTTTTAACAACGCCGCCGGGAGCTGCCTTCTTAACGCACGCTACGATAACGTCACCGATATTTGCATATCTGCGAGCTGTACCGCCAAGTACGCGAATGCACATGATCTCTTTAGCGCCTGTGTTATCGGCTACTTTCAACACTGTCTGTTGCTGAATCATTTTGCGTTCCTCCTGTTTTCAATACGATCAAGTCGTACCTACTATAATTTCGCGATTATGATTTAAATTAACTAATGATTTGTGAAAGGCTAAATTATTTAGCTCTTTCGATAATTTCAACAAGTCTCCATCTCTTTGTCTTGGAAAGAGGTCTTGTTTCCATTACTTCAACCTTGTCGCCGATGTTACATGTGTTTTCTTCATCATGTGCGTGAAGCTTCAAAGTTCTCTTAATGATCTTACCGTAGATGGGGTGCTTTACGTTATCCTGCACTGCAACTACGATTGTCTTGTCCATCTTGTTGCTAACAACAAGACCAACTCTTGTTTTTCTAAGGTTTCTTTCTGTCATGACTCATTCCTCCTTAAGCATTCTTCTCTTGAAGAACTGTCATTACACGAGCGATGTCCTTCTTAACGTCTGAGATTTTATGAGGATTGTCAAGCTGGCGAATCGCGTTCTGGAAACGGAGTCTGAAAAGCTCATCCTTGAGCTCCTGAAGCTTTGCTTCAAGCTGTTCTGTTGTCATGTTTCTGATTTCTGCAACTTTCACGGCTTATACCTCCTCTTCTCTCATTACGAACTTACATTTGATGGGGAGCTTGTGAGATGCAAGACGCATAGCTTCTTTTGCAACTTCGGGAGCAACTCCATCCATTTCAAACATAACTCTGCCGGGCTTAACTACTGCTACCCAGTACTCAGGTGAACCCTTACCGGAACCCATTCGAGTTTCAGCAGGCTTTTCTGTGATGGGCTTATCAGGGAAGATCTTAATCCAAACCTGACCACCACGCTTGATGTAACGTGTCATAGCGATACGGGCAGCTTCAATCTGGTTGCTTGTGATCCAAGCGGGCTCAAGGGCCTGAAGGCCATACTGACCGTTAGTAACTGTGTTACCACGGCTTGCCTTACCCTTAAGTCTTCCGCGCTGTACGCGACGGAATTTTACTCTTTTAGGCATTAACATTTTTGCGTCCTCCTTCTCTGGGAGCTCTGTCGCCTCTGTTATTGTTTCTGGGCTTGCGGTCGCCGTTCTTGTTGTCTCTACGATCGCGGCGGTCGTTGTTGCGCTTTACTGCAGGGCGGTTAACCTCGGAAAGAACTTCGCCTCTGTAAATCCATACCTTAACGCCGATCTTACCGTAAGTTGTGTTTGCTTCCCAGAAGCCGTAGTCGATGTCAGCTCTGAGAGTCTGAAGCGGAATAGTACCTTCATGGTAATGTTCTGCTCTTGCGATTTCTGCACCACCAAGACGGCCGGAGCAAGTAATCTTGATACCCTTTGCGCCAAGTCTCATTGTGTTACGAATCGCCATCTTCATTGCGCGGCGGAATGCCACACGATTTTCAAGCTGAGCTGAAATGTTCTCAGCAACAAGCTGAGCGTTGAGGTCAGGCTGCTTAACTTCAACAACGTTGAGAGCTACGGGCATGCCAACCATCTTTTCAAGCTGAGCCTTATATTTTTCGATCTGTTCGCCACCGCGGCCAATTACAAGACCGGGCTTTGCACAGTGGATGAATACTCTTACTCTGTGGCTGTCACGTTCGATTTCAATCTTAGGAACGCCTGCCTTCTGGAGTTCATTCTTGAGATATTCTCTTACATTATAGTCGGAAACAAGAGTGTCGCCAAAAACTTCGTCTTTTGCGAACCATCTTGAATCCCAGTTCTTAATTACGCCCACACGCAAACCGTGGGGATTAACCTTTTGACCCATTTTAGCTACCTCCTATTTAGACTCTTTCTTTTACCACGATTGTTACGTGGCTTGTTCTCTTCAAAATTCTGTCTGCGCTTCCCTTTGCTCTGGGCATGATTCTCTTAAGAGTGGGACCAGGGCATACGAAGCATTCAGCTACGTAGAGCTTTGAAGGATCCATATGATTGTTGTGCTCTGCATTTGCAATAGCGCTTCCCAACAACTTTACAAGGTATTCAGATGCGCTCTTAGGTGTATTCTTAAGAATAGCCATTGCAACGCCTGCGTCCTTACCTCTGATGAGGTCGAGAACGATCTTTACCTTACGAGGGGAAATTCTTGCATATTTAAGATGAGCTTTTGCTACATTATTTTCCATTGAATCTTCCTCCTCTATTATTTACCGTTGTTGGATGTCTTTGATCCTGCGTGACCTTTGAAGGTTCTTGTAGGAGCAAATTCACCAAGCTTATGTCCAACCATATCTTCAGTTACGTATACGGGAACGTGCTTACGTCCGTCGTGAACTGCAATTGTGTGTCCAACAAATTCAGGGAATATTGTTGAAGCACGAGACCATGTCTTAAGAACTTTCTTTTCGTTCTTTTCGTTCATAGCGCAAATTCTTGTATAGAGCTTTTCTTCTACAAAAGGCGCTTTCTTCAAACTTCTGCTCATATTATATTCCCTCCTTATCTATCGTTTCTACGTTTTACGATGAATTTGTTTGTTCTTGCCTTCTTATTTCTTGTCTTATAACCAAGAGCAGGTTTACCCCAAGGAGTAACAGGAGAAGGACGACCGATGGGTGACTTACCTTCACCACCACCGTGAGGGTGGTCACAGGGGTTCATTACAGAACCACGAACTGTGGGACGAATACCCATATGTCTTGTCTTACCAGCCTTACCGATCTTAACAGTATCATGCTCAATGTTACCAACCTGACCGATAGTTGCCTTACAGTCAAGACGGATGAGACGAACTTCACCAGAAGGAAGTCTTACCTGTGCCATGTTGCCGTTATCCTTAGAGATAAGCTGAGCAGCAACACCAGCTGAACGAACGAGCTGAGCGCCCTTACCGGGGTAAAGCTCGATGTTGTGAATAAATGTACCAACGGGAATGTTGGAGATGGGCAATGTGTTACCGGGCTTGATGTCTGCATCTGCGCCAGAGTAAACAACGTGGCCGTCTGTAAGTCCTACAGGAGCGATGATGTAGCTCTTATCACCTGCTTCGTTCTGAAGGAGAGCGATGTAAGCACTTCTGTTGGGGTCGTATTCAACACCGATTACTGTGTTAGCAGTAGCGTCTGTACGCTTGAAGTCGATGATTCTGTACTTAACCTTGTTTCCGCCGCCATGGTGACGAACAGTAATTCTACCGAGGTTATTTCTACCTGCGTGTTTCTTTTTTGTAACTATGAGACTCTTTTCAGGAGAAAACTTTGTGATCTCGTCAAAAGACGGAACAGTCATATTTCTTCTGGCAGGAGTCGTAGGCTTATATTTAATTGTAGGCATTTTTCTCTATCCTCCTGCTATTAGTTCATACCTTCGAAGAATTCAATGGTCTTGCTATCAGCCTTAAGTGTAACGATAGCCTTCTTCCAAGCTGCTGTGTAGCCACTTGTGTAACCCTGTCTCTTCGCTTTTCTCTTCATGTTGATAGTGTTTACCTTATCAACCTTTACACCGAACATAACTTCAACAGCGTGAGCAATCTCAGGCTTTGTTGCGTTCTTAGCAACCTTGAAAGTATATGTCTTGTTTGCAATACGGTCCATGCTCGCTTCTGTGATAACGGGAGCAAGAATAATATCCTGAATCATTTTCATTATGCGAACACCTCCTCAAGTTTTGCAACCGCTGCTTTTGAAACAACGAATTTGTTTGCGTTAAGTACGTCGTAAACATTGATTGTGTGTGCAAGAGTTGTCTTTACACCAGGAATGTTTGCTGCGCTCTTAACTACGCAGTTATCAACTGCATCAAGAACGATGAGTGCCTTTCTTTCAGCACCGAGTGCGTTAAGCATGTTAACGATTGTCTTTGTCTTGTAGCCTTCAACCTTAATGTCGTCAACTACGATGAGGTCACCGGAAGCAACCTTTGCAGACAATGCACTGTAGAGAGCAACTCTCTTTGTCTTCTTGTTCATATCTACGTGGTAATCTCTGGGCTTAGGACCAAGAGCTACACCACCGTGTGTCCACTGAGGAGAACGAGTTGAACCCTGACGAGCTCTACCTGTACCCTTCTGTCTCCAAGGCTTCTTACCGCCACCGGAAACTTCGCTTCTTGTAAGAGTGGACTGTGTTCCCTGTCTCTGATTCATAAGGAACGCTCTTACTGCAGCGTGGAGAACTGCTTCATTAACTTCAGCTCCGAAAATAACGTCAGACAATGTGATTTCGCCAACCTCTTTGCCTGCCATATTAACTACTTTTACGTTTGGCATTATTCAGTTCCTCCTTCCGCTTATGCTTTGCAAGATGTGCGAACGAATACGATACCGCCCTTAGGACCGGGAATTGCACCCTTAACTGCGATAAGGTTCTTTTCTGCATCAATCTTTACAACGTTCAAGTTGAGAACAGTTACCTGTTCGTTACCGTATTGACCAGCCATCTTCTTGTTTTTGAAGATTCTAGCAGGGTCGATAACACCCATAGATCCGGACTGACGGTGGATGGGACCGATACCGTGAGTCTGACCAAGCAAATGAAGATTCCATCTCTTGATAGCACCTGTGTAACCACGGCCCTTTGTTATACCTGTAACGTCGACTTTTTCACCAGCGGCGAAGGTTTCGACAGTGATAACGTCACCAAGGTTCAATGATGCGCAATCGTCAAGGCGGAATTCCTTAAGATGCTTCTTTGCAGGTACGCCTGCTTTTTCGAAATGACCTTTTTCAGCCTTAGTCATGTGTTTTTCCTTAACATCCATGAAACCAAGCTGAACGGCGTCATAACCGTCATTTTCGACAGTCTTCTTCTGCGCTACTACGCAGGGACCTGCCTCGATTACCGTAACCGGAATAACGTTTCCGATTTCGTCGAAGATCTGTGTCATACCGATCTTCTTACCGATAATACCACTTTTCATTTTGTGTTCCTCCTGTAGGTTATTGGTTGACGCTTTGTATTTCACTTTCGTGCTACGCCAACTTGACCGACAAAAGTGTCGCCGTGCGACAATTTTGTACTAGAAATGTGTTTTTCGCTTTTTTATGAAATGAAGTGCTTGATTAAACCTGAACTTCGATTTCAACGCCTGCGGGCAATTCAATATTCATAAGAGCTTCTGCAACCTTTGCAGAGGGCTTGAGAATATCAATGAGTCTCTTGTGTGTTCTGAGCTCGAACTGTTCACGGCTATCCTTATACTTGTGAACCGCACGGAGAATTGTGATGATTTCTCTCTCTGTGGGAAGCGGAATAGGACCAGATACTGTAGCGCCGTTTCTCTTAGCAACTTCAACGATCTTTTCAGCCGCTGTGTCGATAAGCTTGTGGTCGTAGCTCTTAAGTCTAACACGGATTCTTTCCTTTACTGCCATTTTTTGTGCCTCCTTATAAGATTTCGTTCGCTTGCCGCTAACCGCCGCACCACAATATATAGTGGCTTGCGCGCATATATATAATAAATGTAGCGATTTGCGTTGCCGAACGAGTTTTGATGGGGCATTTTCCTTGAACACGGTTTCGGGTGTTTTGCGGTTTCCCTTACAAAAACGGACTTTGTGGTTCATCACTACCATCAAACTCCGGAAAATCGCTAAATCCCTCACGCTTTAGGGAACTTTTGCGCCCGTTTAACGGACATACTCCACGAAAATTACCTGCTTTCGCAGCAACCTCTCGCTTCAACGCATATCAAGCGGAGTAATTATATCATAATTTAACGCCAAAATCAATAGTTTTTGGAATGTTTTTATATATGCATTTCGTAGAAATTACAATATTTTAAGGGGTTGTTTTTGTGCATATTGCATATTTTTGACAGTTTTTTATCAATTTTTCACTATTTTTTAGTATTTTGAGAGCACAAAAAGCAAAATTTATGATATTATTTATATAAATTATTGCCAAAAACAGTCTTTTTAACAATTTGTTCACAATTATCGGCTATAATTAAACGGTAATAAGGGGTTATAACCTCTTTTAGTATTAGATTTTAGTCATTTTGGAGTTATTATGAATTACAAAAAGCTTATAAAAAAATTCTATTTGGTAAGTATTTCACTTACTTTATTGACTGCTTTGTTCCTAACCCTGTCATTTGTGACATCATTTGACAACGTAAACGGATACTTTAATGAGGGCATTTTGCCCATATTGTTTAGAATAACCTTGATAGCAGGTGTTCTTCTTGCAATCGGCAGCGCGTTTTTTATCCCCAAGAAAGAAATAATCAAAACAGACGATTCAATCGAAAAGCACAAAAATGCGTATCTCATCTTGGCGGTAGCCTTGCTGATTTGTGCCGTAGGCTCATGCCTTATCACAACAGTTGGTCAGCCGATGTCACCCACAATCGATGAATTGAGATTTCAATTTCTTATAAGATTCACACTTGCAATTTTGGGCGCATTCTCATTTGCGTTGTTTATATTGCTTTGTGCATTAAAAGGCGGTTACAAATATCATCCTCTTAAGGTGTTATTTTTGCTTTTCTCAGCTCTCTTCCCCGTTCTTATAAATATGGTAAACGAAACAAACCTGTACCGCCACACCAATTCCGCAGAAAACGTGCTTACAGCCGTTTTTGCAATTTCGCTTCTTGTCTATATATTATATGAAGGAAAGCGCATCTTTTTGGGTGAGCATTCAAGATGGCACTTTGTGGGAATGTTGCTCGTTTCTCACACAGGCTTGTCCCTTTCAATCTCCTACGTCATTGCATATCTCTTTGGTGCAGTGAACGAAGAAACAAGATTGTATCAAATTGCAATTATTTTGCTAATCAGCGCATTTGTAGAAATTGAGCTTGTTAGATTCGTGTTAACGTCTAATTTGCATAGCAAGGAAGAAGTTAAGGAAGAAGAAACTAAGGGAGAAACAGACGAATAAAAATAAAACGGACGATTACTCGTCCGTTTTTTTCTTTATCCCCTCTGCCCTGCAGTTAATTTGATCAAAAGCATTCTATTGTCGGGTTGTACACTCGCCTCATGGGCTGAACGGTTGCGCTTGATTTCACCGCATTTTGTACATTTATGCACGATGATAAAGCCTTTTTTTGAATCAACCTCAGCAAAGATGGGTTCCATTGGTGCACGGCATGAATTTTCTCTATCTCCAGGATTATTATCCACGTGGAGTGACCACAAGCAAAACGGGCAATGGTTTCTTGAGGAATAGCCAAGCGGCTTTACCTCCTTGCCACAGTGCGCGCAAACAAAGGAAGCATCATTTTTTGTAAAAAGCTTCTTTTCAAGATTATCCATATTGCCTCCTTAAAATTCATAGTAAATATTTGGTCGATATTCGGAAGATGATATATATGCTATGCACAAAACGAATATCAAAATCAAAAATATATCAAAAAGCGTCGAAAAAGCAAGTCGATTGCTTTCTTTTTTTAATCTGCCTTTAATTTTCAAAAATATTTTTTTGGGATACGGCGTACACGCAACACACAAGAGCGCAAGGAACAAGAGATTGCTGCAAAGCAAATACCAAAGCTCACCGTTGGCAATTGGCAAGCACAAAAAGCCAAGCATTCCCTCAAAATACGACAAAAGCTCTGAAAATCCTCCAAAATCGGCCTTGAAATAAAATATCAGCCATCCAATCACGATAAAGAAAAGCGCATATGCGTGTGACAGCACACGAGGAATTTTATCAAGCCACTTAAACAAAAATAGCTTTTCAATAACCAAGAGGACAAAATAATACAATCCCCAAATCACAAAATTCCACGACGCGCCGTGCCAAAGCCCCGTTAATAGCCAAACAATCAGCAAATTAAACACAAGTCGCTTCACTCCGCGCCTATTTCCACCAAGGGGAATATAAACGTATTCCCTAAACCAAGCCGACAAGGTAATGTGCCAACGCCTCCAAAAATCTGTTATGCTTCGCGCAATATAGGGATAATTGAAGTTTTCAGGAAAATGAAATCCAAGCACCCTTCCAAGACCTATTGCCATATCGGAATATCCCGAAAAGTCAAAATAAATTTGGAACGAATAAAGAATCACGCCAAGCCAAAGTCCAAAAACACTCGCCTCATCGCGAGGAGCATCCTTGATTTGCTCCCAAAGTGCGCCCGCGGTGTCGGCAAGTAACACCTTTTTTGCAAGTCCGACAATAAAACGTCTGATTCCGTCCGCCGATTCACTTACCGAGCATTTTCTTTCGTTCAATTCCCTATCAACGTCACTATATCGCACAATCGGGCCTGCAATAAGCTGAGGAAACATTGAAACGTACGCGCCAAAATTCGACAATTTTCTTTGAACGGATGACGTTCCTCGATAAACGTCAACGATGTACGAGGTCGATTGAAAGATATAAAACGAAATTCCAATCGGCAAGGATATGCCAATCGGCTTAAAAAAGCTCAAGGGGAACACGTGCGCCAAGGCTTCGAGCAAAAAATCCGTATATTTAAAAAATCCAAGCACCAAAAGATTGATTACAACACCAAAAACAAGAGCTCGTTTTCTTTTTGCACTATTCTCCCCGGCGCGATCAATCAAATAACCAAAAATATAGTTAATTACAATCACAAAAAGCATTATCAAAAGATAAATGGGCTTTTCCCAACTGTAAAAAATTGCACTAAGCAAAAATAAAATTAGGTTGCGCCATTTTGGTGGCGCAAAAAAGTATAAAATTAAGGAAAGGGGCAAATACAAAAATAAAAATTCTCCTGACGAAAATACCATATTTGTTCCCTTTCCCTTAACTTATCACTCCTTATAAAGCATTCGATTAAGCTCGCCATCACTCTCCAGCATTTTGCCAATACCGATGCAAACGCTTTCAAGAGGCTTGGGAGCAACCATAACCTTAATTTTAAGTTCGGAGCTTATGTATTCAGCAAGGCCCGGTAAAAGCGCACCGCCACCGGTCAAGACTATTCCGTTGCCCAAAACATCACTCATAAGTTCGGGTGGAGTTAATTCAAGTGTAAGACGAATCTGGTTAACAATTGAAGCTAACGTGGGCTTTATTGCACCCAAAATTTCCTTGCTTGTCACAAGTGAGGAAATAACCATTCCATTGGCAAGATTTCTTCCGATAATCTCCATCTCACCGCGATTCAATCGCGCATGTGCCGTGCCAAGCTTGATTTTCAAGCGCTCAGCTGTTAGCTCACCAATTTCAACTCGTCTGTTATTGCGAAAATGATTAATTATTGCTCTATCAAGATTAGAGCCCGCAACCTTTTGCGAACGGGAAACGACAATATCGCCAAGACTTATTATGGCGGTTTCGGTTGTTCCCTCTCCAATATCGACTATCATGCAGCCTCTTGCTCTAAGCACCTTAAGTCCTGCGCCGATTGCCGCCGCAAGTGGCTCGTGAACGAGGAAAACGTTTCTTGTTCCCGCCTCATAAACTGCCGTTTGAACTGCTCGGCGTTCAACCTCCGTGCACTTTGTGGGCACACAAACATAGGCATCGGGGCGCGAAAAGAACGAAACAAGCTCCGTCCTTTCAAGCAAGCGCGAGATGAGAAGTGTGGTATCGTCCATATCGGCAATAACTCCCTCTCTAACAGGTCGCGAAACCTTTATGTTTTTAGGGGTTTTTCCAAGCATTTTCTTGGCAGGCATTCCAAAGCAAATATCCTTGCCCGTGTTCTTATCAATTGAAACTACAGTCGGTGCCGACAAAATTATTCCGTCACCCTTTGAATAGATCAAGGTGTTAGCAGAGCCCAAATCAATTCCAATCTGTCTTGCCATATTTTACCCCCTTTCGTGTGTTTTTATGTATTATACTCTATCAATATTTATAACTGCAAAATAAGTTTTATCAATATTCTTTATTTGCTCTTCAATGAGTGAAGAAATTTCCTTATTAGTTCTCTTTTCTTCAAACGGAATTTCAACGTCGAAAATAAGATTTGTGTGTGTGGGCCCTGTAACGATTCTAAAATCGTGAATTCTGTATTCCTCACCAACGGACACAACGGCATCCTGCACCTTCTCCTTAAGAGAATTAATATGTTCATCGTCGGTAACTACCGGGTCCATGTGGATGGTACAAGTGATGTTATATTCTGAGAAAAGCTGCTTTTCAATATTATCAATAAGGTCGTGCGCCTCAAAGAAATCTCCCTTGCCATCAACCTCGGCATGAAATGACGCGATTGTTGCGCCTGCGCCGTATGAGTGCACCAAAAGATCGTGAATACCAATAATTCTTTTATCCTCAAGCGCCTTTGTTTTGATAATTTCAATAATTTCAGGGTCGGGCGCAGATCCCAAGATGATATTCTTGTTTTCGTTAAGAATTTTAAGTCCTGCAATAAGAATAAATACGGAAACAATAAATCCAACGTAAGCATCTATATCAAGACCTGCAAACATCCAAATAAGTGTGGCAACAAGAGTTGCACCCGTGGAAAATACGTCAGAGAAGCTGTCGGCACTTGCGGCCTTCAAAAGCTCTGAATTGATTTTCTTTGCAATGCTTCTATAGAAAAGACCAAGCCAAATTTTTCCCAAAATGGACAAGACAAGCACGATTACAACAATCACAAGATTGTCCTTTGTTCTCTCTGCCTGATTGAATATCTTCAAGAAGGATTCCTTGAGTAAATCAAAGCCGATAAAAAGAACGATTACACCAACCGCCATTGATGCTATGTACTCAATTCTCGCGTGCCCAAAGGGATGCTCACGGTCGGCGGGCTTTGATGAAATTTTAAAGCTGATTAAAGAGATAAGTGACGATCCCGCATCGGAAAGATTGTTGATGGCATCAGCAGAAATAGCAACCGAGCCACAAATTGTTCCCACCAAAAACTTGAAAACGAACAACAAAAAGTTAACCACAATTCCAACGATGCTTGTCATCGTGCCATATCGTTGACGAACTGAACGGTTTTTCACGTCAGCATCAGCGCCAATAAATAGTTTTATAAGTAGTTTTGTCAAGAAAATGACCTCAATTTCATAAAATTTTTAATTTTTTTGAAAAAATTTATAATAAACTCTTTTCAAAACTTAAATTATGTATTATAATTAATATAGTTATATTTATTATACTACTTTATTCTCTTTTTTTCAA
The DNA here is from genome assembly GCA_045637205.1 of Eubacteriales bacterium. Taxonomy (GTDB): domain Bacteria; phylum Bacillota; class Clostridia; order Oscillospirales; family CAG-272; genus RGIG4608. Next base: position 17,772 of record JAZTYY010000068.1, read on the forward strand.
GAGCAAAAATAGTTTTTTAGAAAATAGATTGGAGGAATTCTCTATGAAAAAGAAATACACACTCGAAATTGCCAATTCCCAAATTAGCATTATTACTGAAGAAAATAAAGAAACCATTGACGCGGTTGTAAGCATTGTTGACCGCAAGATTAGAGAGGTATATTTACATAGTAAGGGTGAGTGCTCACGCACAAATGCTGCAATTCTTGTTTGCCTTGATTATTGCGCTGAAAAGCTTGAGCTTCAAAAGACGCTTAAAAATCTCAATGCCGAGGTTGAGCGCCTTAGTGCCATCAACGAATTGGCCGAAAGAGAAAAGGCTGCCCTTGAGCGTGAAATTGAAGTGCTTCGCGCATCAATCAACACAAGTGCTGCACACAAGCCCCAAGCAAAGAGATTGCCCCTTGAACAAATCGCGTTTGACGACATTGCACCCGTAGAAGTGCCCGTGGAAGCATCTGTGGAAGCTGTTGCTATTGAAGAGCCCATCGCAGTTGCCGAGCTTGAGCCCGAAAAGCCCCACGTAAAGCTTAAAAAGAAAAAGGTTCGCGCAATGTTTGACAACATTTCATTCGACGACATCTAATACAAATGAAATACAACAATAAAAAAACAAAAAGCAATCCAAAGCCCCAACGAAGAGATGGGGCTTTGAATTTAAAGCAAGAAAAAACCGACGTCGCACAAATAATTAAGCGCACAAATAAGCACACAACCAAAAAGCTCCCCGAGCTTTTGGCTCCTGCAGGATCATTCGAAGCGCTTAAGGCTGCCATAGCAGGCGGTGCAGATGCAGTCTATTTCGGCGGTGGAGATTTTAATGCGCGAATTAACGCCAAAAACTTCACAAACGAGGAGCTAAAGGAAGCAATTGATATGCTTCACTCTTGCGGACGCAAGGCCTATATCACTCTTAACACACTTGTCCACGAGCGCGAGATATCCGATTATCTTCGTTTTGCCGAATTTGTGTATAAGGCGGGCGCTGATGCGCTCATAGTTGCCGATATCGGTGGTGCTGAAGCAATTCACCGTCATTTGCCCGACCTTGAGCTCCATGCCTCAACACAAATGTCAGGACACAATCTTGCGCAGGCACAATTACTCTCAAATCACGGCTTTTCGCGTATGGTTTGCGCAAGAGAATTGCCAAAGGACGATTTGGAGCACTTAGTTAAAAATTCACCCATAGAAATAGAAATGTTCACACACGGCGCGCTTTGTGTGTGCCACTCAGGACAATGTCTCTTCTCATCACTTGTCGGTGGAAGAAGTGGAAATAGAGGTGAATGCGCCCAACCATGCAGACTTCCATACAAAAGCGCAAACGGTGAGCAAGGCTATCCCCTTTCATTAAAGGATTTATCCCTTGCAAACCACGTAACCGAGCTTATTGATTGTGGAGTTCACTCCCTTAAAATTGAAGGAAGAATGAAATCTCCTGAATACGTTTTCGGTGTTGTTAGGGCATTTAGAATTTTACTTGACGAAAATCGAAATGCCTCTCCCGAGGAGCTTATGTCTCTTGCGCGTGTATTTTCTCGAGGCGGTTTTACCGATTCATATTATCAAAGAACCATTTCCTCAAAAATGCTCGGAATCAGAAGCGACGAGGAAAAGCAAATTTCAAAAACCACACTTTATTCAAGTGAAAAAATCGACGAGATTAAACCCACAAAGCAAAGCATTTCAGCCTTTGCCAAAATAAATCTCGGCAAACCGATGGAGCTGACGCTTTCCCTTGGCAATATTTACGTAACTGCCACAGGAGATGCTCCCGAAAGGGCAATAAATGCTCCACTCTCACCCGAAAACGTCAAGAAAAACCTTTCAAAATTCGGTGCAACCTCATTTGAGCTTGTGGATTTAAGCGTTGACCTGGATGAAAACGTTATTGTTCCCATCTCATCCATAAACGCGTTAAGACGTGACGCGACAGCACTTCTTGAAAGTGCGCTTTCAAACGGTGACACAGAGCGCAAGGGATTTGAAAAATATGTAAAAGCCCTTCCCGCCTCGTCCAAAAAATCACTTAAAACCGCGCGTTTTTATAGTGCCGAGCAAATAAATGACGCTGCAAGGGATTATTTTGATATAATATATCTTCCCCTTCAAAAATACAACGGTGAATGCGAAGGAATCATCCTTCCCCCCGTTATTTTTGACAGTGAACTTAAAAAAATTGAAGAATTTCTTAAAAACGCAAAGGAAAAAGGAGCAAAATATGCCCTTGTTGGTAACCTTGGTGCACTTGAGCTTGCAAAGAAGCACGGATTTATTCCACACGGTGACTTCCGATTTAACGTTTACAACAACGAAAGCGTTGCAAAACTTGAAAATCTTGGTGTTGAAAGCATTATTCTCTCACCCGAGCTCACAATTCCTCAAATTCGTGACGTTGGGGGTGACACCGCAGCAATTGTTTACGGAAGAATTCCACTCATGCTTCTTGAAAAGTGTGTGGCAAGTGAGGTAAACACCTGCTCGCAATGTGAAAAGGGCGTGGCAAGCATTACCGACCGACGTGGAATTACCTTCCCCATTTTGCGCGAAATGGAGCACCGAAACGTGCTTTACAACAGTAACGTGACCTATATGGCAGACCGAGAAGCCGACCTTTCACGTGCAAAAATTACAAACAGGCACTTCATTTTCTCAACCGAGAGCGCAAATGAAGTGGATTATATAATCTCCTGCTATAAAAACAGCAGCCCTGTAAAAGAAGCCCAAAAAATAAGAAGAATATAAATTTTATGGAGGACAATATGAATTACAATCAAAATTCACCCGAAATGGAGCGCCTTTTAAAAGAACACGCTTCAGCAAAGAAAAAAATGATTCTCGGAATCGTTTTTACTGCCGTTGGTAGCTTTTTATCCTTTGTATTTTTAATGTTGTTGGGAGGAATATAAGTATGATGATAATATTTTTCTACTTGATTGCTCTCGCATTGATTGGAGTGGGTATTCCCTTCCTCATCATTGGTATTATTGGTGTTGCCAAGACTAATCGCAAAATTGCACGTCTCAAGGCACAAGAAAATCAAAACGCGCAACAACAAAACTACTACTATCAGCCCGAAGAGCCCGTTTATCAGTACAACGAGCCCACTTATCAGCCCACATATGAGCCTGCTTACGAGCAGCCTACTTATGAACAACCTGCTTACGAGCAACCTGCTTACGAACAGCCTGCTTACGAACAGCCTGCTTACGAGCAGTCCGAAGCAAATTATTATCAAGAGGCGCCCAACTTTGAACAGGCAAACGCTCAACAAAATGCAGGTACAAACCCCAATTTCACAAATTTCATAGACATCGACTGGCGCAAATATGCACCTCTTGAAGCAGGAATTACATACAGCAAGAGCAGAGATTACCACTTCCACAGAGCCGAAGGCTTCGTTGGTTCAGTTCCTCAAAGCTTTGTTAACCGTACATTCCCCAAGTGTCCCATCTGCTGCCATCCCGATCCCTATTGGACAATCGGTCAGCACAATCAGATGTCTTGGAAGGGCAACCTCTATATGTTCAAATGCTCACGTTGTGAGGGCGTTATCTCAATGAGTATGCCCGACGTTACAACCCTTGGCAACGGTGGTTCAGGTATAGCATTCAACCCCACAGTTGGACTTACAAACCTTGCAGTTAAGGGTTCATCCGGTAAGGATGCCACAGCGGTTTATGCCGTTATTGAAAGCGTTGGTACATCCGGTGTAACATTTGAGTGTGAAGGTAAGGAATTCAAGCTTGAACACCTTCAGGAAATGTTCTTAAGACAATAATAAAAGTAATACAAAACCGCCGCGAACATCGTGGCGGTTGTTTTTTTTGCAAAAAATACCCCCTCAAAATTGAGGGGGATGTGAGTAATCTAAAATTTTGATACAATTTTATTATGGGTGCAAAAATAGAATTTGTGGGTGCATTTTTCTACAACGGTTTGCACCCGTTTTTAGTTCGACAAATTGGAATTTGTCACTCTGTATAGTTTTGGTGGAAAGGACACTTTTCCTGTTTGCACTGATTGTTCAAGTGTGAACGAGTGCATATCACAGAGTTCATCTTCATATCGATATGTAATTTTTCGCTCGTGAATTTGACCGCTTCGATGATGGCAAGATAGGAATCTCTTTTACAGCAACGGGGGCCTCCGTTTTTGCCTATCGCATCTAATGCTCTTGCTGTCATTTGGTTGGATAATCCCCAAGCTTCACCTGCCAAAGGAGTGGATTTCAAGGCAATGGAGATAAACATTCCCGTGCTGATGCCTGCACCGCACGCACCCCAAAATCCGCAAGCACCGCCGGGGACTTGCTTTCCTCTTTTCTTCATTTCTCCAAGTGCTAAAGAAAGATCAATTTCACCGCCTGCGTTTTTGTAAGCGGTCAGAAGCGCCGAGCCGACCATAGTATGATGCTCGGGGCCGTGCATATGGCAAGACGGCATACTCATCATTTCTTCTAAAACTTCAATTGGATCATCGGATTTGCTGTTCAGACAAATCGCAATAATACTGTCCATTCCGCTTGTATGGCACTCATCGCAGACGAAATGACCATTGACACATCTTGTTTTACTATACTGTTTTTTGTGGCAAAGCACACATTCCATTTCCTCGTCAGCACCAAGGTATTCAAGTGAAGCTTTGCAAATCAAACATTCTTCATTCATATATGTTACCTCGTCAAATTCTTATTTATCGGTGAGTTTATTATATCACATAATCCATTTAAAATCAATAATTCTTTTAAGCGAATCAATAATTGAACGATACCCCATAAATTGAACGAAAGGGGTATAAAGTGAACGATTTGTATTTTACGGCTAAAAAGAAAAAAGTTTGCAAGGACGAAAACTATTCCTGCAAGCTTTGTAAATTTAATGAAATCCTGCTTTGCAGGATGAAATCCGAGTGAACTCGGATGAAATCTTCGGTGTG
>JAZTYY010000069.1:0-4134 GCA_045637205.1 Eubacteriales bacterium
AAAGTTTTTCTGCTTTCATAATAACCCTCCATTTAATTAAAATTTCCAATTATATAGTAACCCAAATTGAACAACAAATCAATATGTTTATTATAAAAAAATAAACTTTGTGTAATTTCTACAAATCAAATATCTCTTGCTTGCACACAAAAACAACCCCGACGGACCTTATATCCGTCGGGTTTTATTTATGAATTTACTTTATTATTCGTAAAGCTTACCCATTTTCTGAAGTCTTTCGTACTTAGCCTTTGCGCTTTCTTCAGCCTTAGCGAAGAGTGCTTCAGCTCTTTCGGGGAAGGACTGAGCAAGACGAGCATAACGTGTTTCGCTCTTAATGAAGTCAACGTAGCTTGCTGTGGGCTCCTTAGAGTCGATTGTAAGAGGATTCTTACCTTCTGCCTTGAGTGCAGGGTTGTAACGGAATGTCTGCCAGTAACCTGCTTCAACTGCCTTCTTCATTTCAAGCTGGCAGTTCTGCATGCCGCCCTTAACACCGTGCATTTCACAAGGAGCATAACCGATAACGATTGAAGGACCGTTATAAGCTTCTGCTTCAGCAAGAGCCTTAAGTGTCTGGTTCATATCGTAACCCATTGCAACCTGTGCAACGTATACGTAGCCGTAGGACATTGCGATTTCAGCAAGGTTCTTCTTACCGATTGCCTTACCTGCTGCTGCGAACTGAGCAACCTGACCGATCTGAGATGCCTTGGATGCCTGTCCACCTGTGTTGGAGTAAACTTCAGTATCGAATACCATTACGTTTACGTTTTCACCGGAAGCAAGAACGTGGTCAAGACCACCGAAACCGATGTCATATGCCCAACCGTCACCACCGAAGATCCAAACGGACTTCTTGGAGAGGTATGTCTTTTCAGCAAGGATCTTATCCTTAAGCTCGCTTGTGCATGTGCAAGCTTCAAGAGCTGCAACGAGAGCCTTTGTAGCTGCTTCGTTTGCCTTGCCGTCTTCAAGAGTTGCAAGGTAGTTATCAACTGCAACTGCTACTTCTTCGTTATGGCACTCGTTCTTGAGTTCCTTAACGTAGTTGATAAGCTTATTTCTAATTGTCTTCTGACCAAATGCCATACCAAGACCGTGTTCAGCGTTATCTTCGAACAAGGAGTTAGCCCAAGCAGGACCACGTCCACTTTCCTTATTTACTGTATAAGGAGTTGCAGGAGCAGAACCACCCCAAATTGAAGAACAACCTGTTGCGTTGGAAATGTACATTCTTTCACCGAAGAGCTGTGTGATGAGACGAGCGTAAGATGTTTCAGCACAACCTGCGCAAGAGCCTGAGAATTCAAGCAAGGGCTGCTTGAACTGTGAACCCTTAACAGTGTTGTTGATAAGCTCTGTCTTTTCAGATACGTTAGCTACGCAGTAATCCCAAGCTGCCTGCTGGTCTGCCTGTGTATGCTGAGGTACCATCTTAATAGCGATCTTATCTGTGCCGTCTTTTGCTGCCTTATTGTTTACAGGACAAGCCTTAACACAAAGAGTACATCCCATACAGTCGAGAGGAGATACTGCCATTGTGAACTTGTAGTTTGTCTTGATTACGGGCTTTTCTGTGTACTTTGTGGATTCGGGAGCATTTGCAGCTTCTTCCTCTGTCAATGCGAAAGGACGAATTGTTGCATGAGGACAAACGAATGCACAGCTGTTACACTGGATACAGTTTTCAGGAAGCCATTCGGGAACTGAAACTGCAACGCCTCTCTTTTCGTATGCTGTTGAACCCTGAGGGAATGTACCGTCAGCGTAGTCAACGAATGCAGATACGGGAAGCTTGTCACCGCCCATCTTGGAAACGGGATTAAGAATGTTGTTAACGTACTTAACAAGCTCGGGTCTATTTCCTTCAACGGAAGCATCGTTGTTTGCAACGTCGATTGTCTTCCAAGAAGCAGGAACGTTAACCTTAACGTAAGCGTCAGCGCCTGCGTCGATTGCGGCATAGTTGAGGTCAACCATTGCCTGTCCCTTCTTAATATAGGACTTGTATGCCATCTTCTTCATGTATTCAATAGCATCAGCTGCAGGAAGAATGTTAGCAAGTGCGAAGAATGCGGACTGAAGAACTGTGTTCTTAACCTTTGCATTACCGATTCTGTTTGTAGCGATACCTGTTGCATTGATGATATAGAAGTTGATATCGTTGTTTGCAATGTAGGACTTAACCGCTGCAGGAAGGTGAGCATCAAGCTCTTCCTCTGTCCACTGACAGTCAAGAAGGAATGTGCCGCCGGGAACTACGTCCTGAACGATTTCAAATCCCTTAAGAATGTAAGAGGAGTTGTGGCAAGCAACGAAGTTTGCCTTTGTGATATAGTAAGGTGATTTAATCTTGTTGTCACCGAAACGAAGGTGAGAGATTGTTACACCACTTGTCTTCTTTGAGTCATACTGGAAGTATGCCTGAATGTTCTTATCAGTGTGGTCACCGATAATCTTGATGGAGTTCTTGTTAGCACCAACTGTACCGTCACCGCCAAGACCCCAGAACTTGCAAGAGATTGTTCCTTCAGCTGCTGTGTTGGGAACAACTGTTTCAGGAAGAGAAAGTCCTGTTACGTCGTCAACGATACCAATTGTGAAGTGACCCTTGGGAGCTTCAAGTGCAAGGTTATCGTAAACTGCGAAGATGGATGCAGGAGTTGTATCCTTAGAACCGAGACCGTAACGACCGCCAACAACCTTAATGCTTCTGCCTACTTCGTTAAGAGCAGCAACAACGTCAAGGAAGAGAGGTTCGCCAAGAGAACCGGGTTCCTTTGTTCTGTCAAGAACAGCAATCTTTTTAACTGTTGCGGGAATTGCTTCGGAAAGCTTTTCAGCAACGAAGGGACGGTAAAGTCTAACCTTTACAAGACCAACCTTTTCACCCTTAGCAAGAAGGTAGTCGATAACTTCTTCAGCTACGTCACAGATACAGCCCATAGCGATGATGATTCTTTCAGCATCGGGAGCACCGTAGTAGTTGAAGAGCTTATAGTCTGTACCAAGCTTAGCGTTAACCTTGTCCATATATTCTTCAACGATTGCAGGGAATGCATCGTAATAAGTGTTACAAGCTTCTCTGTGCTGGAAGAAGATGTCACCGTTTTCGGCAGAACCACGAAGAACGGGATGTTCAGGGTTAAGAGAACGTGCACGGAATGCAGCAAGAGCATCCTTGTCAACCATTTCTTCAAGATCCTTGTAATCCCAAGCTTCAATTTTCTGAATTTCGTGAGATGTACGGAAACCGTCGAAGAAGTTAAGAACGGGAACTCTACCCTTGATAGTTGCAAGGTGAGCAACTGCACCAAGGTCCATAATTTCCTGCTGGTTTGTTTCAGCCATCATAGCGAAACCTGTCTGACGGCATGCATAAACGTCAGAGTGGTCACCGAAGATGTTAAGCGCGTGAGATGCAACTGCACGAGCAGAAACGTGAATTACGCAAGGAAGAAGTTCACCTGCGATTTTGTACATATTGGGGATCATGAGAAGAAGACCCTGAGAAGCTGTGTAAGTTGTTGTAAGTGCGCCAGCTGCGAGAGAGCCGTGAACTGCACCTGCAGCACCTGCTTCGGATTCCATCTCAATTACCTGAACGTTCTGACCAAGAATGTTCTTTGCGGGTTCACCGAAGATATTCTTGTCAGTAGCTGACCATGTGTCAGTAACCTCAGCCATGGGGGATGAGGGAGTGATGGGGTAGATAGCGGCAACTTCTGTGAACGCGTAGGATACGTGAGCAGCAGATGTGTTACCATCCATGGAAATTTTTCTTCTTTGAATTGCCATGTGTTTCAAATCCTCCTAAAAAAATTAAATTATGTGATTTATTTGTTATTATTTTAACACCAAAGTTCATTATAACACTAATTTGTGTCAATGTAAATAGATTTGAGTAAAAATATACTCGTTTTTGATGGATTTTTTGTTAAATAATAGATTATTATATAATTATTTACGAAAATCCGAGTTTTGATTTTCAAATTTTGATTTATGGGGGAGATTAAAGGAATGAAATCGTGGCTTTGCCACGATGAAATCCAAGCGAGCTTGGATGAAATCCTCGGCAAATTGCCTCGGATGAAATCAAATCCGCCTATAAATCACCTGCCGTAAGGCAGA
>JAZTYY010000070.1:0-58754 GCA_045637205.1 Eubacteriales bacterium
GATTTGTTATGATTTTAGTAGGTTTGTTTTCTTCTTCGGTTATAGTTGAAGATAGATGCGTTTTATAATCAAAATTTTCTTTTGTATCCATTGTTTGTTCTTTTGAAATTTTTGAATTCCAAATTGGTAAAATGATACTGAAAATCGAAGAAACTAACCAGCACAAAACCAAAACATCAGATATTACAGATATCTCTGGTAATAAACCTATAGTAAAAAATAGTACAATTGTAGAAATCCACAAACCAATAATTATATTCTTTCTCCGTTGTGGTTCGAGATGTTTAAACCAGTTTTTCATATAAACCCTCCAATATTTAAGATGGTAATATCATTATAGCATAAAATAATACTTTTTTCAACAATAAATATTTAGTGTATTGCTTAGTACAAATCAGTACAAAATTTCCAAAATCCCACAAATTCACCGCGTACGATTAATCAACACATTAAAAACCAAACACCTGCATAGAACGTAAAGTTTACTATGCAGGTGTGTTTTGTAAAATCTCCCTTTACGAGAGATTGAGTGGTGGACTCGAGGGGAAGTCGCTCTTGGATTTTGCGAGGGCAGGGAGCAAAAAAGGGAAGTGTATGCCTCGCAAAATCCTTCGGTCACCGTTCAAAAACAACACACTGTGTTGTTTTTTCACTGCGTTCGATTCCCCTCATATAATTAGCATGCAAAAACAAAAGAGGCACACCCAAGTGTACCTCTTTTATTTTTGGTGGACTCGAGGGGAATCGAACCCCTGTCCGAAAACCTCTTGATATGACCTTCTCCGTGGGCAGTCAGTTTTTATTATTTCCCACTACGCATCGCCAACTGACAGGCAACACGCAGTCCGTAGCACCTTTTTGCTTGATCGGTTCAGGTGCGACCACCGATGCAAGTTCACCACTACGATGACGCTCAGTCCGCAGTCGTGGTCCTCTGCGGAGGAACGGGTGACCCGCAGGTCACAGCACTGCCAACCGGCGCGCCCGAGGGCGCGTCAATTAGGCAGCCATAGCAACAGTATTGTTGTCGTTTAATTTTAAAATTGAGCAGTTATCGGGATTACTCAGCCCGCCACGCTTATCATACCTCAAAATCCCCGTCGAAACCATTACGAGCCCGTGTACGATGCTTTATTATACACTATTTTGCAAAAATAATCAAGAGAAATTTGTCAAAAACAAAATTTATATTGCTATTTTCCTAAAAATATGTTATTATGAACACAGTGAGGTGATTATATGTTTTTAGATATATTTAAAAAGAAAGCCCCCAAGCCCACTTGGCCCGAAAATGCCAAATATCAGCCACGCGACTTTGTTAGATTTAGACACCGCGGTGAACTTCATTTTGGCTTCGTCCACGAAGCAAGGGAACAGGATGGGGAAGTGATTTACACTCTTCAAATGGGTGGCGAGTGCCCCACATTTGTTTACAACTATAAAGAAGATCAAATCGTTGGAAAGGTGAATTAATATGAAGAAAATCGTTTTATTGATGCTTGTTTTTTCCCTTATGTTGTCCGTTGTTGCGTGCTTTAATACCGAAGAAACAACCACAACAACTAAAAAGAGTACAACTACATCAACAACCACATCAACAACTGTGACTACAAACGGCACGGGTGAAAATCCCCCAATCGAAGACGTTTTGCCCGATTGTTGTAAATCAGTTGAGGGATTTAACGAGATGATTATCGTCACTCTTAAAAATTCTTATTCTTATACTGTTTATTACAAGAAAATAATCGACAGCGAATACACAAAGCTCGATGATGAGCTCATTATCGAGGGTGATGACGAAACAACTGCCTATATTCTCGGTATTTCTAAAGGCAATTATATGGTTAAGGTTGAATTTGAGGGCAAGACAAGCGAAGATTGTGGCTCTTTCATCGTTAGAGATATTGACGTTTACGAACAAGACAGAAGTGGATACGCTCACTTCGGTGCAACTGAAGGTGTTGGCGCGTACAACAACGACGGTACTGTGAAAGAGGGAACTAAGATTATCTACGTTACCAATGAAAACAAGAATACCGTTACTTGCGTTATCAACGGTGAAACTTACACAGGACTTGTAAATATTCTTCAAGCGCAGTACAAATCAGAAACTCCTATGCTTGTTCGTATCATCGGCAAGATTACAACTAACCAATGGAATTACAAAAACGTTGAGCCCCGTTTGTCTGACGGCTCAAACGCAACCGACGATTTCTTTGAAAATACCTTTTCAAACGAATACGGAGAAAACCTTGCTAACCTCATCGTCAAGATGAAGGGCAACGGTGGTGGAGCTAAAACTTATAACTATAGAACCACTCCCGAAGGACTTACAGAGGTAAGACTTACAAACAGTGGATCAAGTACAACAAGCTACAAGGGAAGTGATTTCCCCAATCTCAAGGGTAAATCTGTTTATGATGACGATTCATACTACAATATGCTTGAGGTAAAGGGCTCAAAGAACATTACCATTGAGGGCATTGGTACAGATGCAGAGATCTTCCAATTCGGTATTGGATTTGAAGAGAGCAGCAGCATTGAAATTAAGAACTTGACATTTACAGGCTACCCTGAGGATGCACTCAATTTCCTTGGTGGTGATAGAGCCGATCTTGCTCAGCATTCAAGATATTGGGTACATAACTGCACATTTAATCGTGGATATAATGCTTGGGATATCTCAGGTGAGCGCGATAAGTATGCAGGTGATGGCTCAGTAGACTTTAATAACGTTTCAAATCTCACTCTTGCATATAACGTATTCAATAATAGTAAGAAGAGTATGCTTTTTGGTAGCTCCGATTCACAAGCATGTATGAATATGACAATGCATCACAATCATTTCTATAAGGTTGAGTCAAGATTGCCCCTTGGTAGAAACGTTAACATTCACTCATATAATAACTACTTTGAGGGATGTGGCAACTGCCACGATTTGAGAAAGAACTCATACATTTTCAGTGAAGCCAACTATTTTAAATCATCAAGCAAGCCATTCATTCTCTCATCAAGCTATGCTAAATCCTTTGGGGATATATTTGAAGGCTCAGGTACTGTAAGTGCAACTGTTGTTGCAAGCAGAACTGAAAAAATTACTTGCTCATGCAAGCCGGATGGTTCAACAAATATGGCGCATTTTGATATTAATAGCACACTTTTCTATTACGATAGTGTAAATCAAAGAAGTGACGTTAGCGTTATGTGTGATGCTAAGGATGTTCCATTTTTCGTTACACTCTATGCAGGCGCGGGTAAATTTGTATCAATAAACTTTGAGTTATTTTAATGACAAACGGGAAAATACCTTGTATTTTCCCGTTTTGTATGATATAATTCAGATATAAATTAAAGAAAGGGATACTAAATAATGAGTAGAAGATTCAGAATGACAACTGCACTTGACGTTGATGACGTTTTGCTTGAATGTATACCTTATGCTATAAAATTAGCAAATGAAAAATATAACTTTGATCCGCCACTTACAATTTACGAGGTTGACCGTTGGGGAAAGCTTGGAACACGTGCGGACGTAATATTTGAATTCTTTACAGAAGAATTTTTTAGAACCCAGCCCGTAATTCAGGGTGCAAAGGAGTTTGTTCGCAAGCTTTCGCAAATGACGGAGGTGTTTATTTGCACCTCGGTTTATCCTCAGTTTATGAGCATTCGTGCTGAGGTGATTATGCGCGAATTTCCCGAGATTCCTCCTGAGAATATCTATATGGGAACAAGAAAAGAGAAACTTAACGTTGACATTCTTTTTGATGACGGTATGCATAATGTTATAAAATCCAATGCGGCATATCCAATTTTAATGCGCCGTCCTTGGAATCAAAGTGCAACTGGAATGCTTGCCGTTAATAACTATGACGAATTTTTGAAGCTTGTTGAGGTTATTAGCACCAGCTATTCAACTGTTAAGGATGACCTGAAAAATCCTTCCGTAGTGGCACTTGTTGGCCCATCAGGCTCAGGTAAGAGTGATATTGCAAAAAAGCTTCTTGAAAAGGAACCAAGATTTGAAAAGCTTTTGAGCTATACCACCATCGACCCAACAGCAAAAACTGAAAACGATTGGTATAACTATATTGATAAGAATGAGTTTTTCAAAATGATTGAAAATAATGAGCTTTTCCAATCTACTATGTATGCAGGTCACGGCTTTGGATCAAAGAGAAGTGATGTGGATGCTCTTATTGACGAGGGAAAGACTGTTCTTACAATTATGGATATTTGTGGCGCCATGTCACTCAAAACACATTATAAAGACGTTGTAACCGTTTATGTAAAGCGCGACAAGCGTGAGCTTCTTAAGTCAATTCTTGATAAGAATAGCACTAACGAGGATAAGGTTAATCGAATAATTTCAATTGATGATGAACGACGCAATGAGGAAATATGTGACCACGTGGTTGAAAATAACGGTGATTACGATGCAATCTCCAATCAAATATTGGAGCTTTTGTTCTAAAAGAAAAATCCTGACTTAAAGTCAGGATTTTTTATTTATTAATTTTTGAATTTTAGGTAATACAATGGGTGAGAGCTTTTTCTCAGCGTACCAAACGATAAGAGCAATTATTGCACCAACAATTACACCACAGTAAACGTCAGTTGGGAAGTGAACACCAACGTAAAGGCGGGAAAGTCCCATCAATGCAGCCATAACGAGTGTAGCGTAACCAAGCTTTCTATGTTGGGTGAGAATTGTAAAGGCAACAGCCATAGATGAAACTGTGTGACCGGAGGGGAATGAGTAGGATGTTGGAGCTTTAACAAGTTCAACAAGCTCGGGATAAGTAGCGCAAGGACGAGGTCTTGCAATAAGGTTCTTAAGAATAACGTTATTAATAACAAGCATTACAAGAAGAGCTCCAAGAACCATAATTCCACATTTTCTTGTTTTCTTTGGAATCAGCAAAAGCAAACCAAGTACAATCCAAATTATACCCTCATCACCAAGTGAGGTGTAAAAAGGAACAACGGCGTCAAGAAAAGCTGTGCGGTGATCCTTAATAAAGAAAAGAATCTCAAAGTCAAATCTCCAAAGCAACAAGCCATACAAAACAACTGCAACGGCTGTTAAAATCATTTGCAAATATAAATTGCGTTTTGATTGATTGTCAAGCATATTAAATCTCCTTTATTCAAAAAATTCCAAAAGCTCGTTTGGTGAATTGATTATTTCCTGAGCTCCTGTCATAAGAAGCTTAGTTTTTGAAACGTATCCCCAAGAAACTGAAAGAACGTCCATTTCGGCATTTTGAGCAGTTAATATATCTATGTCACTATCACCGATGATGACACATTCATAATTTGATACACCAAGAGCCTCAGCAATTTCCAATGCAGCATCGGGTGAGGGCTTTGCGGGCTTGCCTTCTATCGTACCGCGTGTTACTTCACAAATTCCTTCAGGCAAAAGCTGTGATACAAGATTTTTAACGTATAAATCTTGTTTGTTAGAAAGTACGGCAATTTTATAGTATTTAGACAATTTTACAATTGCTTCTTCAATACCATCATATAATTCGTTAGTATTCAAATATGTTTTTGCATACATTTCGTTATAAATTGACAATGCTGTATCAACTATTTCGGGGTTTAAGGCAACCTCTTCCTTGGGCAATGCTTCAGCAATGAGATGCTTGGGACCTTGACCAATATAGCTTCTAATTTCAGCTTGTGTTCTTATAGGGAAGGAGAGCTTTTCTAAAGTCATATTTACCGCATCTGTTATTGCGGGAATGGTGTCGGCAAGAGTGCCGTCCAGGTCAAAAATCAATGCTTTTATATAAGATCTCATAAAAATCCTTTCAAAAAGTATTTTAAACAATATAATTATACCATATTTTGAAGAATATGTCAAATGTATTTTTTGTCAAATACTACAAAAAAAATGTTTTAAAAAAACAAAAATTCCGTAAAAATAACTATATATTATTGAGCAAAAAAATGTTATAATATATTGTTAACTTAATTTATTATTTATGGAGGCATAAAAGTGGTAAGAGAAGATTTAAGAAATATAGCGATTATAGCGCACGTTGACCACGGTAAAACAACACTTGTTGACCAGCTTTTGAAGCAAGGTGGTATCTACCGTGAGAATCAGGCAACTGAAGAGAGAGTAATGGACTCAAACGACCTTGAACGTGAAAGAGGTATTACAATTCTTGCAAAGAACACTGCCGTTATGTATAATGACGTTAAAATAAACATTATTGACACTCCCGGACATGCTGACTTCGGAGGTGAGGTTGAACGTATTCTTAAGATGGTAAACGGTGTAATTTTGCTTGTTGACGCAGCTGAAGGTCCCATGCCTCAAACTCGATTCGTGTTGCAAAGAGCACTTGAGCTTAATCATAGAGTAATCGTAGTAATCAATAAAATAGACAAGCCCGATGCACGTATTTCAGAGGTTATTGACGAGGTTCTTGAATTGTTGATTGATCTTGGTGCGAATGATGAGCAGCTTGATTCTCCAATGCTTTTCTGCTCTGGTAGAGCAGGTACCGCAAGTGAGGATATGGATGCTCCCGGCACTGACTTGAAGCCCCTTTTCAACAAGATTCTTGATTATATTCCTGCCCCCGAGGGTGATGAAGAAGGCGACCTTCAGTTGCTCATTTCTTCAATTGACTATAATGACTTTGTTGGACGTATTGGTATCGGTCGCGTTGAACGTGGTACAATTAAACAGGGTCAGGAGGTTATGATTTCCAACTTCCACTCAAAGGCTGCACCTAAGCGCGCAAAGATCGTTTCTCTTTATCAGATTAACGGTCTTGGCAGAGTTCAGGTTGAAAAAGCAAAGATTGGTGATATCGTGTGCTTTTCAGGTGCTGAAAATATCACAATTGGTGATACAATCACATCCACAACTTGTATTGAACCGCTTGAATTCGTTAAGGTAAGTGAACCCACAATGGAAATGACGTTTGCAGTTAACGATAGCCCCCTTGCAGGTCAGGAAGGTAAGTTCGTTACATCTCGTCAAATCCGTGATAGACTTTATCGTGAGCTTCTTAAGGACGTATCTCTTCGCGTAAGTGATGGTGATACAACCGATTCATTTAAGGTTGCAGGTAGAGGTGAAATGCACCTTTCAATACTTATTGAAAATATGAGACGTGAGGGCTTTGAGCTTATGTGCTCCAACCCTAGAGTTCTTTATAAAGAAATTGACGGCATAAAATGTGAGCCCATGGAGAGAGTAACTCTTGACGTGCCCACAGATTATGTAGGTTCAGTAATTGAAAAGCTTGGAAGACGTAAAGGTGACCTTATCGAAATGACACCCTTTGGAAATAGAATGAGAGTTGAATATTCAATTCCTTCACGTTGTCTTTTCGGTTATCGTTCAGAATTTTTGACAGACACAAGAGGTGAAGGTCTTATCAACACACTCTTTGATGGATATCAGCCTTATAAGGGTGAGGTTACAATGAGATTTACAGGTTGCCTCATTGCAAGTGAAAACGGTGAAACAACAAGATATGGTCTTTATAATACACAGGAAAGAGGACGCCTCTTCGTTGGCCCTCAGACAAAAGTTTATGAAGGTATGATTATTGGTGAAAATCCCAAGAATGACGATATTGCGGTTAACCCCTGTAAAGAAAAGCACCTCACTGCAATTCGTTCAACAGGTGCTGATGAAAAGCTTCTTTTGACACCTCCTCAAATCTTTAGTCTTGAGGAAGCAATTGAGTACATCAATGACGACGAGCTTATCGAGGTAACACCCAAGTCAATTAGACTTCGTAAAAAGATTCTCAATACTGAGCTTCGTATGAAGGCACAAATGAGAGCAAGACGCGGCATTATTGATATTAAATATAACAAAAAGCACGGCTAAGCCGTGCTTTTTGTTATACTGGTATTTCAACCGCTTCACCATAGGGTAGTGAGTAGATAAGAATTTTATCAGGTGCTTTGCCCAAAAATCTTTCAATCGCCATAGCATAGTATTCAAGCTGTTTGCCGTGGCGGTCTTGCATCTTTTTGATAACGAGTACCTCATCTCGAATTTCTTCAGGCGTGAGATAGTCGGTTTTGTAATCGCAAAGAATTATTTTGCCGTTTTCGTCCTCAAAGAAAAGGTCGATAACACCTTGAACAAGAACATCTTCATTTTCAATTTCACCCTGGAATTCTTCATCCTGTGTGAACTGAGATGCAGGAAGCAAAATATTAAATCTTTGCTCGCGATAGGTTTTCTTTGCGTTTTTGAGTATTGAATAAAAATCACTCTCAAAGAATTTTTCGATTTGCTTCAAATTAATCAATTCAGCAACCTGTGGAGCAATGAATTTTTTATCCACAAGACGTTCAAGCTCAGCTTTTACACCATTTTTCTCAGCATTTGCGAAGTCACAAAATTGCAAGAAAAGATGAGTTGCAGTACCTTTGTCCGCGCTTGTTATTTTTGATTTGCTTTCAAAGAATTCTTCAATTTCAAGGATTTTTGCTTCGTCAAAGCTTTCAAGCGTTGCCGCATCGTCATCCATATCGTCAAGCACAGTTGGGGTGAGCTTGGATACTGAGAGTTTTGCTGGGAGCTTGTTTAAATGTGAGTGAGGATATTTATAATTCAATCTCTCGTTTATCAAATCAATTTGCTCTTGTGAGATACTTTCATTTGCAATTATTTCATCCTCATTCAATATGCTTTCAGCCTCGTTAATTTTTATTGCATCCTTTTCAAAAGCTGTGAAGGTATATGAAATGCCGTTTTGAAGAGGATATATTGCACCAAGAATCATAGCAAGCCAGTTTTTACATTTTTTGATTTTGAAATCACTTGCAAATGCCGATGTAAGAGAGGCTTTATCATTTAGCGTTTCAAGGTGTGAACGCGTATGTGCCGAAATATAAAGGCGCTCTCTTGCACGAGTTAAGGCAACGTACAAAATTCGCATTTCTTCTTCAATTTGCGCGTTGAGAATCTCAAGTGAAACGGCTTCTCTAATGGGGGTGTTAAGTCTAGCCATTCCGCTTTCATAAGCAAGCTTTAAGCCTATTCCTGCACGAGAATTGTACAAAAGATTGGGCTTTGTATCTTCCTTACTAAATGAGCTTTGTGTGTTACAAATAAAGCAAACGGGGAATTCAAGTCCCTTGGATTTGTGGGCAGTAATCATATGCACTGCATTTGTATCCGCATCCTCATAGCTGAGTGAGGGGACTTTTTTGTTTTCAATCAACTCGTTGATATATGAAATAAAGTTATTTAAACCCTTGAATGAACCCGATTCAAATCTTCTTGCCATTTCATAAAGACGGGTAAGATTTTGATTGCTTGTGCCATCCAATGACATTATTGAAAGGTCACGATAGATGTGATTAATCAACTTGTCAATAGCAAGAGACGTTGAAAGTGAACGGTATTGAGTAAGTTTCTCCATAAAATACTTATTTTTTTCAATAATGGAGTCATTTTTGCCACAATAATTTTTCAATGCCTCAAACAGTGACATTTTAGAATCGGCGCTTGTTCTGATTTCTATAAGCTCGTCCATGGTATAGGCAAAAATTGGGGAGTAAAGGGTTGCTGCAAGGGGAATATCTCTGTGGGGATTATCTATGCTCGAGAGCAGGGATAAAACCAAGAGAACGTCGGGAGTTTCAAAAAGGTCATATTTTGAGTTGTCCGAGCAAGGAATACCCAAAGCCTCAAGCGCTTTTGAAATATCGGCCGCAGGAGTTGTCGCCCTCATGAGCACCGCTATGTCGCGGGGCTCAATTTTTGTGCCGTCAGCCTTGTATTCATATTTAATCAAGCGTTGAATTTCATTTGCAATCCAAATGGCCTCGGGATTGATATTTTCAACGTCGTCGCCCTCATCATTGTCCTCGTCGTCCTCCTTGGCGCTTGCATCGGAGGTTACAACCATTACGTTAACCATTGGAGAGGGGAGCGTGCGTCCTTCTTCGACCTTTGAAAAAATGAGATTGTCATCAAAGGTATATTCGATGCTCTCTCCACAGTTTCCAAAAAGGAAAGAGAAGATTTTGTTTGTAAACAAAATAACGTTTTCGTCGCAACGGAAGTTGTTTGACATAAAAATCAATGCATTGTCAGAATTGTTTGCATTTTCGAGAGAAGGAAAGCTCTTTTTATAGCCTGCAAACACGTCGGGGTCAGCTCCACGGAAGCTATAGATGCTTTGCTTAATATCACCAACCATAAATCTATTGTTGGGCTTGGAAATAAGTGTGAAAATACGGTCTTGCATAGCATCAACGTCCTGATATTCGTCTATGTAAATTTCGTCAAATTGATTGCGATATGCAAGGGCTATATCACTTGGCTCACCGTTTTCATCGGTAAGAAGCTGATATGCAAAGCGTCTTATATCATCAAAATCAAATGCCTTGCGCCTAATTTTTTCTTCAAGCACGGCATTTTCAAATTCCTCAAGAACAGTGTAAAGAGCCTTCAAAATGCTTGCGGTTTGAAGCATGGATTTTTTAATTTCTTCATCATCGAATGAGAAGAATTTTTCATTTATATCCTTGATAAAAGCACAAGCCTCATCTCTAAGTCCCTTACAAGAAAGAATTTCATCAGTTTGAAATTCTTTTTTGAGTATTGAGAGCCTTTTCTTTGTAAATGTGATTGAATGCTCACGCGCAACGGTATATTTATTTTGCTTGAGAAGTGAAAGCAATTTTTCAAAGAATTCTTTTTCTGAAGAAAAGCTTGCAAGATATGCAGCTGATGCCTGTTCATTTGCCGCAATTATATCGCAACATCTCTTATAAGCATCGTAATAGCTTGTTATACCGCTCATAAGATAGTTGTAAATTATTTTACCCTGTCTGCTTGAGAAGAAGTCCTTGCAACTATCCTTAGTTAATTCGTCAGAGAATGACAATATAGCTTTTGTGCCCTCAGTCTTTGAACAAAGCTTTTCCTCAAGAGTCAAGAAAATATCTGAAAGAGTGTCGCTTTGTTTAGCCGTTGTGAAGTTTTCAACGAATGAGAGAAAGTTATCGTCATCAGCACTTGCATCATAGTGCCTTTCGATAATTTCATCCATAACGGATTTGCGAAGAAGCGCCATTTCACCTTCATCGGCAAGACGGAAATTAGAGGGCAGGGAAAGTCTTTGGAAGTTTGAACGAACTATATCAAGATAGAATGAGTCAATGGTGCAAATGTGTGCACTTTCAAGAAGAACAAGCTGCTTTGAAAGATATTGACTTGTTGGATTTTTAGCCAACTCATCAGATATAGCGGCTGAAATTTTTCTTTTAAGGTCGGCCGCTGAAAGACGTGTGAATGTAACTATAAGCATTCTTGAGATGCTTGCAGGGTTATTCACGTCGGTTAACTTTCTAACAATTCTTTCAGTTAAGGTTGCAGTTTTACCGGAACCTGCTGCGGCGGAAACAAGCACGGTTTTGCCACGCGTTTCAATGGCTTGTTTTTGTTTGGGAGTCCAATTTTTGCTCATATTTCCACCTCCTTAAATTTTTGATTTGCACGCAGATGCACGGCAAATGGATTTCATTTTACAGTAACGGCAAGGCCCTTTTTCACCCTTGCGAAGAGGAATAGCATTTGCTTTGCCATCACGCATACTTTCAGCTATACGGATAATTGTTTCTGAAAGCATATCGTATATTTCATCGAATCCACCCTCACCTACAACACCCTTGCCAATCATATTTCCGTTTTCATCAACTTTGAATTTAGAAACGATTTTGGCATCAAGATTATGATTGATTGCCTGTACTATTTCAATGTCATTTGTGATTAAACCACTTCTTTCAAATTCATTTTGAATAAGCTGTTCAATGTTTTCACTGTCACAAAACTTGTCAATTGAAACTGTTGGCGCGTTGGATGAAAGATATTGAATTCCTGCCGGAAGAAGCTTACCACCAGCTTCGCAACCAAATGCTAATTTTGTTTCTTCAGTTTGTGCGCGACAAATTGAGAACAGGTAAATAAGAAGCTGTGTGTTAAGACCATCCTTAAGGTCATCGAATGAGAATTCCTTGCTACCGGTTTTGTAGTCAACGATTCTAATATATACGTTTCCGTCTTTTTTATATGTGTCAACTCGGTCGGCAATGCCTCTAAGAGTGAGCACACTTCCGTCCTTGAGTTTAAATTCTAGGGATTTGATATTGCTATCTCCCATGCCAACCTTCAATTCAAAGTAGGCAGGATAGAAGTCACTTTCCTTGAATTCAGTAATGAGATTCTTAGCAATCATAAATGAGAGATTGTTAAGACGAATGAAAAGATGCTTGGTTCTATTTGAAAGGGCATAATCCTCACCAAGAAGCTCGAAAAGATAATTTTGCACGTTTCGTTGCAAAATTTCATCAATTTCTTCATCACTAAGGGACAATTTCAAATTGCCATCAGCTGAAATTTCCTTCATAAACATTTCGAGTATGTAGTGAATGAACGTACCTATATCATTTAATTGGAATGCTGCCTTTTTAGTTTCGCGAAGCCCCAAAACATATGAGCAATAGTAATCAAAGCCACACATAACATATTTTTCAAGTCTTGATTGTGTCAATGAAAGTCGTTTGCCGAAAAGTTCATTTACTATTTCTGAAGAAACAGAGCATTTTGTTTGAGAAATGGGAGTATTAAGTCTCTTATCAAAATTATCATTACCCTCGTGATTGGCAATTATTTCTTTAAGTTTACTTGCGTTTTTGTGATTTTTAATTTTTGAATAAGCCTCTTTAGCGACCTCAACGTTCCAAACTCTATCAAGAATTGAAAGTGAACTTTCCTTTGAGTGATTACTTTCAGGGAAAAGCTTTTTAACTCTTTCAATGGCTACCGACTGTCTTTGAGAAGCACCGTCGGATGACAATATGCTTGATGTCAATATCAATTTTTCGGAGGGAACTGAAAGTGCACGGTAAACGAAGAACAGCTCTTCCGCCGTTTTGGTGCTTGTATCTGCTGAAAGTGATATATCAAGCTCCTTTAAAAGCTCCTTGTCGCTATCGGTGAATATTCCGTTATCCTTAACTGATGCGGGGAATTCGCTTTCGTTAAGTCCCATAATTATAGCAAGCTTTATGTTATCGGTACGAAGCATTGATGCTGAACCTATAATTACCTCATCAACGGAGGTTGGAATTGTTCCGATGTCACTTTGTGCAAACATCAATGAAAGCGCAGCTGAAAATTCATCAACCGTGAATTCTTTGTCACCGAAAACGTTTGCAAGATCATAAAGAATGTTCAAGGTGAGGGAATAGAGCTTCATATCCTCGTCAGCAGCCTTTTTGTTGCCGCGAGCAAGATTTTCTGAGCAATTCTTTCTAACCTTTTCTGTAATATTGGAATTTTTCAAGAATTCTATTGTTGCTTGGCACATTTCCTTAACGTTTTTGGATGCATCAAGCATTGCAAAATAGCGAGTAAGAGGTGGAAGGATAGCATCTCTTACACTATTTGCCGTAACGAGAATCTTTTCTCCTCTTGAAGAAAGATTGGCAGAATAACCGTCGGGATTCATGGTCCACCTGTCGTGAAGAAACTTGTTTCCGTTGATATTCCAAGTAGTTACGTAATCTTCAAATATATCTATATCAAATGGGTCAATATCTGAATAACCGGATTTAAGATGGGCAATTACACTTTCACCCCTCCAATTTGTATCCTTTATTTTAAGGGCACTGAAAATAAATTTGGTGAGTGATTTTACCATAAGATCGGTTTTTTCACTCATAAAATAGGGAACGTTGAATTTATCAAGTGCAACGTCGAGTATTCCACGATATTTTTCGGAATCGCGAACAATAATTGCAATTTCATTGTACTTCAAGCCGTTTTTAACTGCATTGCAAATTTCACTTGCAACCAATTCTGCCTCAGAATATGGAGTTTCACAAAGATAGCTTGAAATATCATTACTATTTGTATCAACAAAAGCAGGTGCCTCAAAATTCCAAATGTTTGCTTGGAGATATGAAAGCGCTTTTGAGGAGGTTTTGTGTGTTTCGGTTAAAAACACCTCGTCATAATCCTTCTTATCGAGATGCTTTTTAAGACCTTGTACGGTTTGCTTTACGCTATCAAGATGAATAGAATTATCATTTGGTGAAGGGAGTGGCATAGTAATGTAAAGCTCATTGCAAAGCTCACTGATTTTTGAAATAAATTCAAATTCTTGCTTTGTAAAGCCTGCGAATGAATCGAGATAAACGCTAGCGCCTTCAAAAAAGTTGCTTTCATTAAGAATATCTATTGCCTTTGAAATATCGTTGGCATTGTCAGTAAAATGCTCGTTAAGCTGATTGGAATAAGCAGAATAAATTAAAGCAATGTCGCGCAGCTTACCGTAAAGAGAGGAGCATTCATCAACCCTTGAGCAAGTCATATCAAGCTTTTCCGGGGAAATGCAATATGCCTTAAGCTCACTGGTTGCTGACAACATTTTTTGCGTAAGAGAGAAGTCAG
Source organism: Eubacteriales bacterium (assembly GCA_045637205.1). Lineage (GTDB taxonomy): Bacteria > Bacillota > Clostridia > Oscillospirales > CAG-272 > RGIG4608. The sequence continues at coordinate 14,459 of JAZTYY010000070.1, forward strand.
AAACGTCACTTGTGTGATATTCCTCAAGCAAAGGTGAGAGCTCGCGCAAGGTGTTCCACATTATAAGTGCCTTTTGTGGTTTCGTTGCAAAATTGTATGAAAGACCACCATATGTTCTAAAAATTCTATTACAAAGACGGGAGAAATTGAGAACCTCAATGTTCAGCTGAGCAGACGCCGGAAACAGAGAAACAATCTTGCGCTCAGCGGCAACAGTTTCTTGCTCGGGCACGACAAAAAATGCTTTTTTGCCCTGCTTTATATCGCTTTCAAGATATTTTAAAAGTACAGTTGTTTTTCTTGAACCTATTGGACCGTAAATAAAATGTACCATATTAGCTCTCCTTTTCTTCAAGAATTTCAAGATTTCTTTTTATAGTTTTTTTGCCCCTCCATGAGTATGCTCGAAGGGCAAATTCTTCGTCTGACATTGTTTCAAGTGCGTTGCTTGAAAGGTGTGGAGTGCGATTTTCTTTGAAAAATTCCACGTTGGTGTAGATGGTATTATTGTCTATTGCTGCCTGTGTGTAGGGACATACGTTTTGACAAATATCGCATCCCCAAGCACAGTTATATTTTTTGATAAGTGATGCCTCATCCGTGCTCAATTCACCCTTTTTTTGAGTGATTGATGAAAGACATTTTTCAATATCCATGTCGACAGGACACGCATCAACACATTTACCGCAATTCACACAATATTCGATGCCTTGGAGATTGCAATTGATAATTGCATCGGTAATAATCTCCCCAATAAATACGAAAGAGGAGTGTTTTTCAGTGATAAGCAATTTGTTTTTTCCAATAACGCCAAGCCCGGATTTAGCTGCTGCAGTTATTTCATTTATTGGTGAGTGATCGGTAAATCCAACGAATTTGTTATCGGGATATTTTGCTTCTAATGAGCCAATTATTTGCTTAAAAAGTGATTCAAAAAAGAAGTGATAATCACGGCTAATTGCATAGGAAGAAATATTGCTTTTTTCATTTTCGTTGGTTGTAAAATAGGGAACTGCAAAAATAATTGCCGCGCCCTTGTCTATTCCTTTTTTCTCTAAAAGGTATGGGCGCTTTATTTCGCACTCATCAAGAGAGATGCAGGAGACAAGATTGATATTGAATTTTGCAAGCTCTGATTTTATAAAGTCAAGCATAACATCCTCCTTTTCAAGCGTTTATACTTTTATTATACCTCAATATTTTTATTTTTTCAAGTAAAAATGGCAAATTTTTTTAATATTTTTTTATTTATAAAAAAATATTAAAATTTATATATATAAAAATAAGGGCATTTTTTGTTCAAAAAAAGTTCATAATTTTGGTATAAAATGAAATTTAAATATTTTATGCTTTGGAGAACATATGAAATCGACTGAAATTTTAATATGTCCCGTTTGTAAAAATACGCTTTTGAAAGAAGAAAAAAGCTATTTTTGTATCGGGGAAAAAAGGCATTGCTTTGATATTTCATCATCAGGACACGTAAATCTTTGTCCAGGAAGGGCAACGGGTGGTGACGATAAAAAGGCCGTGCGATCAAGAACTGAATTTTTAAATCTCGGCTACTATCAGCCCATTGCTGACAAGGTTTGCAATATACTTTCTGAATTGAATAATGAATGTGCGGTGGTGGATGCAGGCTGTGGTGAAGGGTATTATACAAATCGCATAGCACAGTCAGTCGGTGCCGTAACTTATGGCTTTGATTTGTCTAAGGAGGCCATCATTTCAGCATCCAAGAGTGCCAAAAGACAGGGCATCTCAAATGCAATTTTCGGTGTTGGTGGAATATACGATTTACCCGTAGCAAATGAGAGCGCAGATGCTATTACAAACATCTTTGCTCCTTGTGCCGAAGAGGAATTCACACGCATCTTGAAGGCTGGAGGTCTGCTGGTTGTTGTTACTGCAGGTAAAAATCATTTATATGGCTTAAAGAGTGCAATATATGATACCGTTCATCTCAACGAAGAACGCGCCGATATGCCTAAAAATATGATTTTTGAGGGCAAGCATAACGTCTCCTACAAGATTCAACTCAATGATTCGGAATCAATACGTAATTTGTTTTCTATGACACCCTACAGCTATCGCACAAGTGAAAAGGACATGCAAAAGCTGCTTGCACTTGAGTCACTTGAAACCGAGGTTGAGGTTGACATATTCGTTTATAGAAAGGATGTGAAAAAATGAGAATATCACTTTGCATCCCGATGTATAATGAAAGCTCGATAATTGAAAAAACTGCTAAAGAGCTTGACTCATATATGAGCAAGCATTTTGGAAGCGATTACGAAATTATTTTTTCTGATGACGGTAGCGTTGACGGTTCAGCTGATATTGTTAACGGCTTGAATTTAAAGAATGTTAAGGTTGTTGGGTATGAGAAAAATCAAGGTAAGGGTTGTGCTGTTCGCCACGGAGTTTTGTCTTCTTGTGGGGATATAGTTATCTTTACTGATGCCGATCTTGCCTATGGTGTTGACGTTATTGATGAAGCGGTCAAAATCATTGAAAGAAAAGAGCAGCCCGTGCTTGTTGCATCCAGAGCCAAGCACAAGGAAGGGTATGAGGGATATACCGCAATAAGAAAGCTTGCATCTAAAACGTATATCAAGCTGCTCAATCTTTTTGGAGGCATCAAAATCTCTGATGCTCAATGTGGATTTAAGGCATTTGACGGGGAAGTGGGAAGAAGAATTTTTTCTCTTTGCAAAACCAATAATTTTGCCTTTGACCTTGAGGTAATACTTTGGGCTCAAAAATTAAAGCTACCAATCTATGAAATGCCCGCTAAAATAATTAATCACAGAGAGTCCAAGGTTAATCTTTTAAGGGATTCTTTCAAAATGCTTAAGGAAATTTCTGCTATAAAAAGAAATATTAGGAATACAAAGGTCTAAAAAAGGAAAATTTTATAATAAATATAATAAAATATTCAAATTAACCCTTGCAATTTTTATCGTATTGTGGTAATATTATCTTAACAATACAAAAAATTACTTATACGGAGGCACGTATGAATTTACAATGGATCCTCTTGGCGTTCTTTTTAGTTGCAATTGTAAGCAACATCGCCAAGGCAATGCGCAACCCAATGCTTAAAAACGTTTTGCGTTTGATAAGTATTCTCGTTGCTTTTATCATTACATTTATTTTGCAGTTAAGCGGGTTGTTCCAAAGATTATCTTCTGAAACAGTTGCAAGTATGGAGCTCGCTTCAATGGCACCTGAATTTGAAGGAGTTATAGGAAATGCTATCGGCTATATTTTGCCCTTCTGCACAACTCTTCTTTCCCCCTTCTTCTTCACAGTGGCATTTGCAATTATATACTTTGTTTTGAAGGTTGTTCACGTAAACCTCGTTTACAGATTCATAACCAAGAGACAGCGTAGAAAGGAAATCAAGGAGTTCAAGCTTGCTCTTAAGGAAGAAAAGAGAAGATTGAAACAGGCAATTACTGAAAACGAAGAAAGATTCTTGCTTGCGATGGAAGAAATTGCTGCTAAAAATCCTGAGATTGATACCTACGATTACGATTCTCTTGACGATGATGAAATCGAAAAGATGGTTGAAAAGAGAATCAAGGAAGAGAAAAAGAAGAAAAAGAAAGCAGGCTTCTTTAGAGAAACTAAGGAGCGCAAAGCAATCTCACTTGTATGTGGTGTAATTTGCGGATTCCTTCTTTTCGGTATCACATGGATGGGTATGTTCTATACAATGGACGTTCTCTCCGACGTTACTGACGGTATTAAAAATACAAATGCTGATGACACAAAGATTTACCAGGCGGTTGAATTGGTGGACAAGCAGCTTGTTACTCCTTACGAAGAAAGCTTCGTTTATAAGCTTTATGACAGTATGGCGATGATTGACTTGATGAACTATACTGTAAGAGCTGGTGGTAAGCTTGAAGTAAATGGAGAAACTCTCTATGCAGATGATGTTATGAGAGATCATATGATGCGTGCCGTAAGACTTGCGTGTGAAATTACCTCGGCTAAATCCGAGCAGGTTCACGTTGGTGAAGATATATCAGTTATGACAAAGGATCCCATTACAGTGTCTCTTATGGCGGATATCTTTGTTACTCTTATGGAAGGTGTTAATACCGACGAGCTTGACCCTGAAAATCCCGCTAACGCTATCGTTGCTGGTGTAATCAATAATTATAAGGGTGAAAATAACAGAGAAGTATTTATTCACGACCTCTCAGTTATGTCCGACCTCGTTGTTGTAGCAGCTGAAAATAGAGTTTTGGCAATGGTTATTGCAGAAAACACCGACATTAATACTTTGATTGGTGACCGTGAATTGATTAAGGATTTGGTTGGAACAATGACTAAATTCTCATTCTACGGACCCACAATGGAAGGTGCCTTCGGTCTTGGTGTTGATATGTTTGGTTCAATTCTTATGCCTGCCGACAATAAGGCTGGTTATGAATTGTTTGTAAACAGTCTTGTTGATGCTAATGCAGGTTCAACCACAATCAGTGAAGAAGATCTCACTCATCTTCGCGAGTTTATTAAGAACGCTGCAACGTATGAAAAGAGCGCTAACAACACATCCGATGGTATCCTTGCATTCTTGATAGATCCTCTTTATAGAGCTGAATATCTTAAGGATGAAGCAAAAGAGCTTAAGGATAGAGGTGAGCAGCTTAAGGCTGACGCCGATCAGCTTATTCTCGACGGTGAAGAACTTAAGGCTGATGCTGAAGAATTCCAGGCTGATGCTGATGCTTTGGCAGCTACACTTGAGAGCGCAAGCGTAGAAATTGCTACACTTGAATATAAGAAGGCTAACGATGCTGCGAACTTCACTGCAGAAGATCAGGCTCGTTTGGATTACTTCTACGGTCTTATGGATCAGAAGGAAGAATTTATTGCTCGTGCTGATGAGCTTCGTTTGGAGGGTGAAAACCTTAAGACACGTGGTGAAGCTCTTAAGACTGAGGCTGAAGATCTTGCAAATGACGTTCAGGATCTTGCTGATAGAGCACAGCTCCTTATTGATCAGTTTGAAGAAAACATTAAGGGATTCACACCCTTTATCACATACTTTATGAGCTGGAACAGTGTTCAAAAGCCCTTTATGATTGCTAATGAAGATGATTCTGTAGCAAGTATGGCTTTGGAAATTGACGGTGTAGTTTATGTATGTAATACAGATATCTTGGATATCGAAATGCTCCTTGACATTGTACTTAACAGTGAAGGCTTCGACGATTTGATCGGCGGAACTCTTCCTGGTGAGAGTGAAGGATCTGGCGAAGGTGAAGGATCCGGTGAGGGCGAAGGTGAAGGATCCGGTGAAGGTGAAACTGATGATTCTATCCTTGACATAACTGTTGACGATTACCTTGAAAAGATTCCTATGAGAGAGTTGCTTGAACAGCTTACAGTAGTTCCTCAGAGTGAAACTGATGAAAATAAGGTTTCTGATTTGACTGACCTTATTAACTACCTCATCTTCAGTGCTAATACACACAATAATCAGCCCGGTGCATCAACGATTAATGCTGAATGGCTCTTTGGAGCATTGTCAGCTTACTGTGCAGATGAAACCAATCCTGCAGCATGTCTTGATATGGCTTCTAGAATGGTTGCAGCTAAGGACGATTACAGCACATTTGATTATAAGGGCGTAACCGTTACAAAGATGAAAGCATCTATGAACTTTGGTGAAGAATGGACTGAAGAAGCAAAGGTAGCAGAAGCAGAACAGCTTGTTGATATTATCTTCTCACTCCTTGACCTTATTGAGGGAATGAACGGTACAGAAGCAGCACAGATGAATGATGTTTCCGGTGTTACTGGAGATATGGATACAGCTCAGCTTGGCACACTTGTTAATTTGTTGAGAACAATTGGTGCTACAATGGATCACATGGCAAACACAACTTGTCTTGAAGGACTTCCCGCAATTATGGTTGAAGGTATTTTGAAGAACGAAATGCTTAGCATCGTTATCACACCTTCAATGCTTTACGATGCTGAAGACGGATATCTTGTAAGACTTGAATCCGGTGAGCTTACTTACGAAGGCTTGATGAATGAAATTGCTGATATGGCAACACAAATTCTTGATAAATTGAGTACACAGGAGGTATAATAATTATGGCAAATTTATTGAATAGACTTATTTCTTTGGTTGTTTGTCTTGCTATACTTGCTGGTGGTATTTATCTTTCTATTGAAGAAACAAAGAAAAATGAAGAATTGCAGGCCGATTTGGATGACGTTGTGAATACTGAATGGATTCCAGGAATTGAAAATAATTCCCAAGAACAACAATAAAGATAAAATAAAAGAACCGAGAAATTTCTCGGTTCTTTTTTTGTTTTATTTTATATTGTCAATGCTTTTAATCCACTCTTCGCTTGATGCATCACTTGGCATTTTGAGGTCACCTCTTGGTGAAAGGCTAACGCCAAACACCTTTGGTCCATCGGGCATTGATGAGCGCTTGAATTGCTGTGCGAAGAATCTCTTTACAAATGTTTTCAAGCAGGATTTGAGCTGCTCGTCATCATACTTACCGCTAAATGCAATTTGAGCCACTCTGAAAAGCTTTTCAGGGGAGTAATGATGAGTTAACATATTATAAAGGTAGAAATCGTGAAGCTCATATGGGCCAACGATGTCCTCAGTGATTTGTGTTATTTCACCGTTTTGAGCAGGAATGAGCTCTGGGCTAATGGGTGTATTGATTATATCGTTAAGTACGTTTGCAATTTTTTCGTTTTCTTTAGCATAGAATTTAAGAATATGTGGAATAAGAGTTTTAGGAACTCCACAGTTAAGGGAATACATCGAGGCAAGATCACCGCCGTACGTGGTGAAACCAAGTGCAAGCTCAGAAAGGTCGCACGTGCCGATTACAATGCCGTTTTCAGCATTTGCTATATCCATAAGGATTTGAGCGCGCTCTCTTGCTTGAGCATTTTCATAAACCACGTCGTGATTATTAAGCTCGTGGCCAATGCTTTGAAGATGAAGTGTAAGCGCTTCTCTAATGTCGATTTCTCGGAGCTCCACACCAAGCAACTTGGCAAGAGTAATTGCGTTGTTCTTTGTTCGTTCACTTGTTGCAAAGCAGGGCATTGTTACTGCAATAATATTTTTAAGATTCTCGCCCATAGTATTGAACGCGTGAACAGTTGAAAGAAGAGCAAGTGTGCTGTCAAGTCCACCTGATATACCGATAATGCATTTTTGGGCTCCACAAACATTCATTCTTTGCTTCAATCCAAATGCTTGAATTGAACGAACGGTGTTGATGTTGCGCTCAAGCTCATCTTGATTACTTGGTACAAACGGATGAGGATTGATGAAACGTGAAATTTTAGTTTCTTCGATGTTGAAATCAAAGGGAACTGTAACAATATTTTTGGTAATATTTGTGGTTACTGTGTTTCTTCTTCTTCTTTCAAGAGAAAGCTTTTCAAGGTCAACGTCCGCGGTAATAAACTTTCCTGTTGAATAATCAAAGGGAATACGTTCAGAAATAATCGTGCCGTTTTCAGCAATGATACTGTGACCTGAGCATACCATATCAGTTGTTGATTCACCCTCACCACAGTTTGCGTATATGTAAGCTGAAACTGTTTTTGCTGACTGCGATGAAACAAGAATTCTTCTGTATTCATCCTTTGCAACTACCTCGTTTGATGCAGAAAGGTTAGCAAGTAATGTAGCTCCTGCTATCGAAAGCATATTTGAGGGGGGAGTGTTAACCCAAATGTCCTCACAAATTTCAACGCCCACCTTAAGCAAGGGCATGCTTTGACAAAAGAAAAGAATATTTCTTCCAAAGGGAACAGTTTTTCCGTTGAAGTGGTAATTAATGTTCTCGTCAGGACAGGGAACAAAATATCTACCCTCATAGAATTCACCGTAGGTGGGAAGATTACTCTTTGCAACAACGCCAAGGAGCTCACCGTCCTTAACTACTGCTGCACAGTTGTATATTTTATTTTCGTAGAACATAGGAAGTCCCACGATGCTAAGCATATCGTATTCTTTAGTTAGCTCAATATAGTGCACAAGTGCCTTGTAAGAGCTGTCAAGAAGAACGTTTGAGAAAAACATATCCGCGCAGGAATATGAAGTTATGCAAAGCTCTGGAAAAACAAGCACCTTTACGTTTTGCTCGTTTGCTTCTTTGGCTATGTTTATTAATTCATTAACGTTATAGGTACAATCTGCAACCTTGATTTTTGGGGTTGCACAAGCTACCTTTAAAAAGCCGTGTTTCATTTGGATAAACATCCTTTCAAAAATATATCACCTTATATTATAAATAAAAAAATGAAAAATTACAATACTTTTTTTAAATAAAGTAGAAAATAATAGAGAAATATTGATAAAATTATTGAAGTATTAGTGAAAATGTAGTATAATAAGAGCATAAAATTGAAGGGAAAATTGTAATGGTTAAGTTAATTATAGTTAGACATGGTAATAGCATAGGAAATTTTAAAAGAATCTTTATTGGTCAAACCGACTGGGGACTTTCTGAGATTGGTGAGGAGCAGGTAAAAAGAACAACCGAATATTTAAAGCAATTCCATATAGATGAAATATATTCAAGTGATCTTTGCAGAGCGTATAACACAGTTTTGCCCACTGCTGAAAGACTTGGACTTGAAATTCACAAAAGAGAAGGGCTTCGTGAAATCTATGCAGGTGAGTGGGAGCAAAAGCCATTTACTGAGATAGCTGAAAAGTTCCCCGAAACATATTGGATGTTCCAAAATGACATTGGAAATTCACAGCCCGATGGTGGAGAAAAAATTTCTGACGTGTTTGATAGAATCAAGAAAACAACTGAAGAAATTCTTGCCGCAAATGATGGAAAGACAGTTCTTATAGGGACACATGCAACAGTAATTCGTGTTATGAATTGCTTGTGGCACGGTGATGGATTAGAGAATTTGCAGCAGTATGATTGGGTGTCAAATGCAGCGGTTTGTCATATTGAATATGAGAACGGTAAATATAACGTGGTTGAGTATGGACATGATGCTCATCTTGAAGGTATAATTACACACGTTGGTGTCAAAAAACAAGATTAAAAGTATAAAAATATCGGCTTTTCATTGTGCAATTTTCACAAAATAAATGAAAAACTGATATTTTTTATATAAACTATTTACAAATAAAGATGAATGTGATATAATCAAAATAGAAGGAGGAAACTCTTTCATTTAAATATAATTCGAAAGGAATGATACGATGAAAATTACTATTGTTGGCAGACAGATGAACGTATGGGATTCAACCAAAGAAATGGCTGAAAAGAAACTCGCAAGACTGGACAAATATTTTGGTTCAGAGGCCTCCGCAACAGTAACGTTCAGTTGTAAGCGTGATCGTGATAACGTTGAAATCACGATTCACGGTGCAAACACAATCTTTCGTGCTGAGGTGGATGACATCAGCTTCCAAAATGCAATGGATCGTTGCGTAGAAGCAATTGACCGTCAGATCAGAAAGAACAAAACAAGACTCGAAAAGAGATCTAAAGAAGGAGAATTTTATTTCCCCGACTTTGGTGAAGTGCTTGATGAAGATCCGGAATTCATCGTTAGAACAAAAGAGTTCGAGCTCTTCCCAATGAGTGTTGAAGAAGCAATTATGCAGATGAACCTTATCGGCCATCAATTCTTTGTTTTCTTCAATGACGAAACAGGAAATGTTTCCGTAGTTTACACAAGAAAAGACGGAACATATGGACTTATTAATCCTATAATTTATAAATAATTTGTATCCAATCCCACCGCGAAAGCGGTGGGATTTTTTATGTTTTTAAATATATACTCACATCAACGTTCGCTCCACAAAATCAAGATGGCAGGGCTAAAAAGCCCTGCCTTTTGTTGTTTGTTTTGTTGGAAAAAATCTTGTGAATTTGTGCTTTTTGCCGAAATTATATTTATATAGCAATATTAATTGACAAAATATTCAAACAATGGTAGAATTTAGATGTAATTGCCGACGGGCTTAAACGGGAAAAGGGAAATAATATGAAAAAAGTTTTATCAATTTTGCTAGTACTTGTTATTTTAATGATGGCTCTCGTTTCGTGCGAATTCGAGATTAATATTAATAAAAAGACAACTACAACCACTACAACTACAACAACTACTACCACTACTATACCAAACAAACCCGTTCCGCCCACAAATGAATGTGTGCATTCTTTTGGTGAGTGGATAACAGTTTCTGCGGCAACGTTTGAATCTGTCGGTCTCAAGAAACAAGTTTGTTCAAAGTGCACATATATCAATTGGGAAGAAATTCCTGTTCTTAAAATTGATATTACTCTTTGGGTTTCAACCACCCTGGGTGTGAGAGAATTTACAGCGGCAAAGATAGAAGAGTTTATTGAAAATCATCCAGAATACAGCAAGTATAGGGTGAACATTGAAACTGTAGGTGAAGGTGATGCAGCATCTGAAGTTCTTAAGAACGTTGCTAAAGCTCCCGATATGTACTGCTTCGCACAGGACCAGATTTATCGTCTTGTACAGGGTGGTGCTCTTGCACCTCTTGGTTCACAGGCAGCTCAGACAGTTACAGATAACAATGACGCTGGTTCTGTAAACGCAGCTACAGTAGGCGATAAGATCTACGCTTACCCCATGAACTCCGACAACGGTTACTACCTCTACTACGATTCAAGCAAGATTTCTGATGAAGAAGCAAAGACACTTGAAGGTATCGTAGCTGCTTGCCAGAGAGAAGGCGTTAAGTTCGGTTACAACTTGACAAACGCTTGGATCATGGCTGGTTTCTTCTTCTCACAGCCTGTTGGCGGCGGTACACCTCTTTGCACATCCACATGGACATACTCTGAAAATGGTAGAAATCCAGTTGCGGTTGATGATACATTTAACTCCTCTAATGGTCTTATTGCTATGAAGACAATGAACTGGCTTGCTAACTCTGGTGCATGGGTTGACTCTGCAGACAACTTCGCAGGCACAGGTGCTATCGTTACAGGTTTGTGGAACGCAACAATAGCTGAACGCGCATACGGTAAAAATATGAAAGCTACAAAGCTTCCTACATTCGTAGGTTCTGATGGTGAGACATACCAGATGGGTTCATTCTCTGGTTATAAGTTTATCGGTTGCAAGCCTCAGGAAGATCCCGAAAAAGCGAAATTCTGCAATGACCTTGCCCTCTATCTTACAAGTGAAGAGGTTCAATATGAAAGATACCTTGAATTTCAATGGGGTCCTTCTAACGTATCGGTTCAAAATCACGAAGATGTTAAATCAAATATGCTTCTTACAGCTCTTCTCGAACAGAACGTATACTCACAGCCTCAGGGTGTAATCCCCGGTGACTGGTGGACAGAAGCAGCAGCACTTGGTACAAAGTGTAAAGACGCTGATTTGACAGATGAAGAGATTATGGCAGCACTTGCTGACTATCAGACAAAGATCGAAGGCATGCTTGTTAAATAGTAGCAACATTGTGAAAATAAATAAAAAGGCAGGGCTAAAAAGCCCTGCCTTCTGCGTTTAATATTTTTTGAATCAAGTCAAGAAGTTCGATATCGTCGCATTCGTTAATGCTTCTTATTACGAGCTTTCTCATGCTCATTATGCTGCTGTTGCTATCTTCGTTCTACATAAGCAAAAGTTTTTGCGCTAAATTGGCAAAGTTTCTATAATCCATTGACTATCCCACCAATTTATGCTATAATAATAAAGTTAGATTCCATGTGGGAGGTAAACGAAATGGACAAGTACAAAAAGCTATTATCCAACACTCTGATTATATCCATAGGCACATTTTCATCAAAGCTTTTAGTCTATTTTTTGATGCCTCTTTACACGGCAATTTTGTCTGCGGAGCAGTATGGAACGGCTGACCTTATCACCAACGCGGCAAACTTATTAATACCTTTTTGCTGTATAGGAATCACGCACGGAGTGTTCCGCTTTTCAGCCGATAATGAGGAAAATCACAAAACGATTTTATCCTCCGGTGTATGCGTACTTTTGATATCTAGCGGAGCATTCATCGTGCTTTCTCCGTTTATTGCATTTGTTCCGTCATTTACAAGCTACGCTTGGCTTATCGCATTTTATGTTGTAAGCTCAAACTTCCATACACTTGTTAAAGAATATATAAGAGCAAGGGGAAGAATGAAGCTATATGCTGTTCAAAGTATTCTTGGAACGGCACTTACAATCGCGTTCAATCTTTTGTTCTTAATACCTATGAGGCTCGGTATAACAGGATATGTTCTTTCAGTTGCTGTTGCTGATGCACTTGGCACTGTTTTCTTGATTTTTTATGCAAAAATCTATAAGGATTTTTCATTTAAATTCGTTTCTAAAATCAAAATCAAGGAGATGCTTAAGTATAGCTTACCAATGATGCCAACAACGGTTATTTGGTGGATTACCAACGTTTCCGATAGATTTATGGTTTCATATATTTGTGATTTTGCTGCCAATGGACTTTATTCCGCTGCATACAAGATACCAACGATTATTGCTCTTGTTGCAGGTGTATTTAATGAAGCATGGCAAATTTCGGCAATATCCGAATCCAATGATAGGGAAGAGGTAAGTAATTTCTTCTCGGCGGTATTTGAAAGATATCAAGCAATTTTATTCCTTGGATGCTCGTTGCTTATTCCGTTTACACCATTGGCAACTAAGATTTTGCTTAATGATTCTTATTATGAAGCGTGGACGTTTATGCCGGTGCTTTTGGTGGCAACGGTATTCTCATCACTTGTAACTTTTATTGGAACAATTTATACAGTTAAAAAGAGAACAACTATGTCTCTTGTAACAGCCGCGCTTGGAGCAGGTGTTAATGTGGTGCTTAATCTTGTTTTGATACCCGAAATGGGTGCGCAGGGTGCGGGCATCGCTACAGCGATAAGTTACTTTACGGTGTTTGTATTTAGAGCAATTCATTCAAAATCATTCATGCCATTTAATCTTAAGGCGTGGAAGCTTGCGCTTAACACCTTGATAGTTGTTGTACAAATATTCTTTATGATATTTGCCTCTATGCCGTACAATATTTTGGCTCAAATTTTACTTGTTGCTTCGATATGTGTTCTAAATGCAAACTCAATAATTTCGGCATTGAAAAAAGTGTTGAAAAAAATAATAAAAAATTAAAAAAACTCTTGCAATTTGAGAAAAGATGTGCTATAATACACACTGTATGTGTATGTCACATAGATATTATATGGAATAGTCCGCTGCGACGCTCTGCATGAATATTCCGATTTTTTAAGGAGGGCCAAACAAATGGATTTGATCAAGGCTTTTACAAACGAGCAGCTTAAGAAGGAACTCCCTGAGGTTAACGTTGGTGACACAGTTCGCGTTCACAACAAGATCAAAGAGGGAACACGTGAAAGAGTTCAGCTTTTCGAAGGTACAGTTATCGCTAAACACGGCGGCGGTATCTCTGAAACATTCACAGTAAGAAGAGTAGCATATGGTGTAGGTGTTGAAAAGACATTCCCCATCCACTCTCCTAACGTTGAAAAGGTTGATATCATCAGACACGGTAAGGTTAGACGTGCAAAACTTTACTATCTTCGTGATAGAGTTGGTAAGGCGTCTAAGGTTAAGGAAAGAATCTAATTACAACTTAACAAAAAGAGATAGAGTGCTTCGGCACTCTTTCTTTTTTTGTTTTTTGTCTTGAAAAATGTCAAAAAATGCGATATAATAGGAAATGCAACCGAAAGTTGCATCATTTCTTGAATTTGAAAACTAAAATGTATTGAAAAAACATTTGCGTTTGGGTATATTTTAATCACAACTAAAGCAAAGGAGAATTACTTAGCATGACACTTGAAACCGCTAATAGATTGTATGAATTAAGAAAAAAGCATAATCTTTCTCAAGAAGAGCTTGCAGAAAAGCTTGGCGTTTCCCGTCAAGCGGTATCAAAATGGGAGAGAAGTGAAGCAAGTCCTGATACTGACAATCTTATTGCTCTTGCTAAATTGTATGGACTTTCTATCGATGAACTTATTTACGGAGAAAAAGAAGAGTCGGAAGAAGAAAGCAAGGAAACTGAAGAAACAGCTGAAGAATCATTCAATAAGGATGATGTAAAGATTGCTATTGAAGAAGATGATGGCGATAAAGTAACAATCACAAATGATGGAATCTTAGTTGAAGAAAAGGACGGAACGAAAGTTAAAATTCGTCTCAAAGGAAAGCTGATAAGTAAAATATTCAATAAGATTGAGAGTGAATTGGACGACTTTGATTGTGAGTCGGAGGAAGATGAAGATGGCATAAAAAAGGTTTATGTTTCAAGTGACGGAAATACGGTAATTAAGGTTGAAGAGCCTAAGAAAAACAATAAAATTTGGCTTGATGCTCCATATACGATAATTTGTGGAATAGTATACCTTTTGCTTGGATTTTATGATGTTTTAGGTGGATGGGGACAAGCTTGGGTGATTTTTGTTACAATCCCTATTTTCGATTCTTTTATCGAATCCATATATAAGAAAAAGTTTAGTGAATTTGATTATATGATTCTTGCGCTTTTCTTGTTTTTGCTTTGGGGCATATATGGTATAATCGACTGGCATCCGGGCTGGATAATATTCTTAACTATTCCGGTTTATGATTGGATTGCTTCAGCACTTGATAAATGGATTAGTAGTCGCAAATAACATAAAATAATATGAAATAAAATGAATTTTGTTCAAAAGCACCGAAAATCATCGGTGCTTTTTGTATATAATAATATTATATATGTGATTGACTTTTTTTTGTCAAAATGATATAATGTTGAGTGGGAAATATTAAATATTTCTTTGTCTTATAGAAAGGAGAAGTATTTTGAATAATACAAAGAACAACTTTGGTTTTACACACAAAAGCGGAATTCTTATGCCCGTAAGCTCTTTGCCTGCTAAATACGGCATTGGTGACTTCGGTCAGTGCGCTTTTGACTTCGTGGATTTTTTGAGTGAAACTCAACAGACTTGTTGGCAGGTTTTGCCTCTTAATCCAACATCCTATGGTGACAGCCCCTATCAGTCTCCCGCTGCTTGCGCAGGTAACCCTTATTTTATAGCTCCCGAGCTTCTTTATAAGCAGGGTTTGCTTACAAAGGAAGAACTTGATTCCTATGAGCACGCACAGGGAAAGGTTGATTACGGCTTCCTTTTCAACACTCGTTACGAAATGCTTCGCAAAGCATTTGCAAGATTTACTCCCAATGCTGAATACGATGCATTCTGTGAAAAGACATCCGCTTGGCTTGAGGACTATGCGCTCTTTATGGCACTCAAGGTTCACTATAACTATTGCCAGTGGACACTTTGGGGTGACGAGCACAAGAATGTTGCAGCTGCTCGTGAGCACAAGGGCGAATTTGAAGCTGAAATGAATTTCTGGAAATGGATTCAGTTTGAATTTATGACAGAATGGAAAGCGGTTGTTGAATATGCTCACTCAAAGGGAATCACAATTATCGGTGATATGCCCATCTACGTTGCACACGATAGCGTTGACGTATGGAGTGCGCCCGAGCAATTCTTGCTTGACCAAAACTACAATCCTACAATCGTTGCTGGTTGTCCTCCCGATGGATTCTCAGCTGACGGTCAGCTTTGGGGTAACCCCATTTATAACTATGACCTTATGAAAGAACAGGATTACGCTTGGTGGGTAAACCGCGCAAGAGCTAATTTTGATCTTTACGATATCATAAGAATTGACCACTTCCGTGGCTTTGCAAGCTACTATGCAATTCCTGCTCACCACGATACCGCAAGATACGGTACATGGGAAATCGGTCCTCGTCTTCCTTTGTTCGAAGCAATTGATAAGGCATTGCCCGATTCTAAGATTATTGCAGAGGACTTGGGTCTTATCACAGATGACGTTATTGAGCTTCTTGAACAGACAGGCTTCCCTGGAATGAAGATGCTTCATTTCGCGTTCTATGATGCAGAAAGTGAGTTCTTGCCTAGAAATTATCCCAATGCTAACTGTATTGTATATTCCGCATCTCACGATAGTGACTGTACAGCTACTTGGTATGAAAATCTTGTTGGTGAGGCACTTGATAGATTTAGACTTGAATGTCCCAGAAGATTGGATCAAAATCCCATTGAGGCACTTATCGAATTTGCAATGACTAGCCCGGCTAACCTTGCAATGGTTCCCCTTATGGATTATCTTGAATTGCCTAACAGCATAGGCAGAATTAACACTCCTGCGGTTGCAGAAGGCAACTGGGCATGGAGAGCAGAGCCTGATTACGCAAGCGAAGATATCAAGAGAAAGATTATCGACGTAACTGTAAGAACAGGACGTGCAAAATAATAGTCAATAACAAAATTTTAAATAAATAATTGAAAGGAATTTGTTATGAAGAAATCATTAATCAAACGTTTGTCCCTTGTATTGCTGATTTGTATGTTATTCGGTATACTTGGTACATCTTGCTTCGAACCTATCATAGAATATGTATATATTCCTGGTGAAGATAAGGTTGAGGGGCTCCAAAAAGAAGATACCTCCGGCAATGTAGATAACGGTGGTATTATGGGTACATATCAGCCTCCCGAAGGCGAATATGACATTGAAACTCCCGAAGGTTTCAATAAGGTTACATTCTATTGGGTTAACCCCATGTTCTCATCATGGGCTGACTACGAAACATGTGACATTTGGATTTGGTACGATGACGTTGACGGTAAGGGTTACTTGATGGAAGAATGCTCTTATGGTGCAAAGGTTGTTATCAACGTACCTGAAACAGTAACAGAAGTTGGCTTTATCGTTCGTAAGGACTGCTCCGAGCCCGGTGGCACAAGCTGGGGTTCAGCTTCCAAGGACGGTGGCGACGACCGTTTCGCAATTATTACAGGAAAAGAAACATACATTTTCCTTAAGAATGGTGACACAAACCAATACGCAAGTGATGATGGAGTGAATTTAGTGCAGATTAAGAAGTTCAACGTGGCTGGAATGGAAGACTTCCACACAATCAAGTATAACATTACTCCCGCTAAGAAGCTTGAAAACTATCAGCAGATTAGTGTTTGGGATGGTGACAAACAGCTCACAGTAACAAGAGTAAATACAATGGGTAAATCTACATCTCAGGGTATGATTACTATTGAAGAAAAGCTTGAGCTTAACAAGATTTATACAGTTAAGATCGAAGGCTTCGATCCTATTAACGTAGTTCCCATGGGCATTTTCAATAAGCCTGAATTTGGTGAAATGTACAACTACGACGGCAATGACCTTGGTTCTTACATCAACGGTGATAGCACAACATTTAAGGTATGGGCTCCTACAGCTTCTAATGTAGTTCTTGACCTTTATGAAAAGGGTAATGAATTTGACGCAGACGGCAAGCCCATCGTTGGTACAGCAAACGATGCTTTCAACCGTGTTGAAATGACTCTTGGTGAAAAGGGTGTTTGGACAGCAACAGTTCCTGGTGTTGGACATGGCACATACTACACATACACAGTAACAACTGCAGCAGGTACAGAAACAGCAACTGACCCCTACGGTAAGGCAGCTGGTCTTAACGGTAATAGATCAATGGTAGTTGACCTTGATTCTACTAACCCTGCAGGTTGGACAGACGTTGACTTTGACCCCACTTTCGATGGTAAGGTTAACTTCGACAGCTACTCAGATGCATTCATTTGGGAAGTACACGTTCGTGACTTCTCTAACCTTATCGGTACATCTCAGTATAAGGGTAAATACCTTGCATTCACAGAAACAGGCCTTGTAAACGAACACGGTATGCCCGTTGGTATCGATTACCTTAAGGAGCTTGGTGTAACTCACGTTCACCTTCTTCCTGTTTACGACTATGCAACAGTTAAAGAAGAAAATCCCGATAGCGGATTTAACTGGGGTTATGACCCCAAGAACTACAACGTTCCCGAAGGTAGCTACAGTACTGACCCCTACAACGGTGAAGTAAGAATCAATGAATACAAGCAGATGGTTCAGGCTCTTCACGAAGCAGGCATCGGTGTTATCATGGACGTTGTTTACAACCACACATTTAGTGCAACAGACAGTAACTTCCACAGAATAGTTCCTTATTACTATTACAGATACAACGCAAACGGTGCTAACTCCAATGCATCCGGTTGTGGTAACGATACAGCTTCTGAACGTTACATGTTCAGAAAGTACATGATCGATAGCGTATCCTACTGGTTGAATGAATACAACCTTGACGGTTTCCGTTTCGACCTTATGGGTCTTCACGATCTTGAAACAATGAGACAGATCGAAGCAGCAGTTCACGCAGTTAACCCCAATGCAATCATCTACGGTGAAGGTTGGACAATGGGTAGCACAACTGACGGTAGTGAACAGGCTAACCAGACAAACATTGGTAAGATCACAGCTACTAACGGTGCTATCGGTTCCGTAGCAGTATTTAACGATGCTATGAGAAACGGTCTTAAGGGTAATAGTGGATTTGGTGAAATCACATCCGGTATTATCAATGGTAATGCAAACTCCGACAACTTGAACAAGGTATTGTTCAGTATCATGGGTGGTATGACAAGCGGTCAGTCTTGGAGAGTATCCAACAGCATGGTTATCAACTACATGAGTGCTCACGACAACCTTGCTCTTTGGGACCAGCTCACATTGACAATGGGTGGCACAACAGCTTCTAAGGCTAAGGCTAACCGTCTTGGTGCAGCTATCCTCTTCGTATCTAAGGGTACTCCTTTCGTACAGGCTGGTGAAGAAATGCTTAGAACAAAGCCTTACTATGATAAGCAGGGTAACCTTGTTCCTGGTGAATACGATGAAAACAGCTATTCTTCTTGTGACGCTACAAACAACATTAAGTGGAATACACTTCAGACTGGATCTGAAGAATACAAGATGACTCAGTACTATGCAGGTCTTGTAGAAATGAGAAAAGCAAATCCCATCTTCTCAGACGTTGCAACAAAGATTACATCCAGCTCTCTTGGCAATGCAGGTTATGCTCTTAAGTATGAGCTTAACGGTCAGGAAGCAATTGTACTCTTCAATGCTTCTAATTCTTCCGTAAACTACTCAATGCCTAGTGGCTCTTGGAAGCTCGTTGCTACAGTTGATCAGGCTGGCTCATCAACAATCGCAACTCAGAACGGTGGTACAGTTTCTGTTCCTGCAGGCGGTATCCTCGTTTACGTTAAATAATTGGCCTATTGACTCATTTAATAAATGTTAATAAGGAGAATAATATGAAAAGAATAGTTAAAATATTATCCCTTCTTTTGGCTTTTGTTTTTGCAATGTCTGTATTCACAGCATGTGATATGCAGCCTGAAACAGTAACTGAATATATTGAAGAAGAGGGCAAAACTCTTGTTACAATTCAGTGGGTTTGGGGACAAAAGGTATTAAAAGAAGAATTGGTTGAAAAGGGAACAAAGCTCACAGAGTGGATTCCCGAAGTAGAAGGAAGAGAATTCCAGGGCTGGTATGAAAGACCCTATATTAAGAAATTCGACTTCGAAAAGACAGTAGTTAAAAAGAGCATGATGATTTATGCTTCTTTCACAGGTGGCGCAGATCCTGTAGAGCCTGTAACTCCCGACTGGTATCTTATCGGTGCTGGTAAGGGCGACCTTAATAAGGCAAACAACTGGAACCACGAGGCAGCAGCAGCTAACCTTGGTTTGTTCCCCGGTGAAGATGGAATCTATAAGGTTACATTGAACTTGTTCGCGGGTGACCAGTTTAAGATGACTCAGAATATGGGTTGGGATAACGAAAAGGCAATTGATAAGATGGCTGGATTCGATGGCTCATCTGTAAAGGATGCTAACGGAAACGTAGTATTCACAGCAGGTGAAAACAACAACTTTGTTGTAGCTGAAGGCATGGACGGTAAGTATGAAATTTCTTACGACGCTAATGCTGACGTAATTTACTTTGCACTTATTGAAAAGCTTGACAGCATGCCCGACGATATCCGTTTGATCGGTGACGTTAACGGCTGGTCAACAGTATACGGCGAAGAAGACTTTAAGTTTACATCCGCTGACGGTATTAACTGGACATACACATGGGAAGTAACATCTCCCGCAACATTCAAGCTTTATAACAACCTCTCCGGTGTATACTATCCCGGTGGTGTTGGTAATGACCTTGTAATTGAACCCGGTGTTTACACAATCGAATTCAATAGCACAACAAGAAATATCGTTGTTAAGGATCAGAACGGCAACGAAGTTGACGTTGGATTCTCAAGCGGATCAACAGGTGGTGAAGGCGGAGGCACAACAGTTACTCCTAACGCTAACCCCGTTGAAAAGGTTTACGTAGTTCTTAACTCCGCTTGGGACGATGGTTCCTTGATGGGTGCTTGGACATGGCCCGGTGATCAGTGGGTAGCTCTTAATCCTACAGCTGATCCTATGGTATATGAAGTAATTATTCCTGCTGGCGCTAATATGGTTATCTTCGTTGATTTCAACGGTTCTGAATATAACTGGGATATGAAGAGAGAACAGACAGGCGACCTTGCAGTTCCCGATAAGTCTGATGATAAGATTTACTACCACGTAGCTACTGGTTCTTGGTCTAACAGCAGCGAATCCTCTGGTTCAGGTAATAACGGTGGTTCAATTCCTGAAGGCGAAGGCATCTTGGTATTCTTCCAGAACAACTGGAAGTGGAGCAATGTTTCCGCTTACTACTGGGGCTCAGCAGCAGATCCTACATGGCCCGGTAACGCAATGACACTTGTTGGTGAAGTTGATGGTAACGAAGTATATGCAATCAGAGTTCCTGAAGGCATTACAGGTCTTGTCTTCAACGGTGTTAAGGATGACGGTTCAGGTAACCTTGATCAGACTCCCGACATCACATCAGGTCTTGTTAACGGAGCTGGTTGGAAGATGGATTGGAACAACGGCAATTTGGCAGTTGAATTCATTTACAACCCCGATGGATGCTCACACTCTTCTGAAGGTGAAGGAACAGTTATCGTAGCTGCAACTTGCACAGAAGGTGGTCAGACATCTTACGTTTGCTCAAAGTGTGCTGAAACATACACATTGAACACACCTGCACTTGGTCATAACTACGGTGCAAACGGTACATGTGGAACATGTGGTATTGGTTCTGTTTACACAACAGTAGGTATGGCAGGACTTTGCGGAAGCGACTGGAACACAAATGATACGGCTAACGATATGACATATGATGAAGCAACAGGTGTTTACACAAAGGTATTCACAGGTATTGCTGCAGGTACATATGAATATAAGGTAGTTCTTAATCATAAGTGGGGAGCAGGAGAATATCCTACAAATGCAGCTAATGCATCTATAACAGTTTCTGCTGATAATAGCACAGTAACTATTACTTGGAATCCTACAACTCAGGTTCTTGAAGCTACAATTTCCTAATAATAAATAAATATTTTTCCCCGCGTCCGTTTGGACGCGGGGTTTTTGTTATGGTTATATTACACAAAAAAATACGCACTATTTTGTTAAAAATTGATTGTTGAAATTTGTAGGGAATAATGGTATAATTTACAGTGATGTAGTATGCTAAATTATGCATATTTCACTTATAAAACTAGTCAATAATATATATTGACAGAAGGAGTCCAAATAATGTTAAATCTCAAAAAAATTCGTTCATTAGTTTCATTATTGTTGCTTGCTGCAATGCTCATCGCTACAGTATCACTTGCTTCATGTGATTTTAACTGGTTGGGCGGCAACGGCACAAGACCTACACCACCTCCTAAAAAGACCACAAGCGCTGGTGGAGGTATGGCTGATCCTGTGGCTGACCCTATTGATGACAACTATAGAACACTCTATCAAATTTACGTAGCATCTTTTGCTGATAGCGATGGCAACGGCAAGGGTGACATTCGTGGTATTATCGAAACATTTGATTACCTTAATGACGGTGATATGGCAAACGGTGAAGACCTTGGCGTACAGGCAATTTGGTTGACTCCCGTTTTCCACGGAAACTCAACTCATAGATACGATGCAATTGATTTCTATAGCATCGACCCTGAATTTGGTACTGAAGAAGACCTTGTTGAACTTGCTGAGCTTTGCGAAGAAAGAAACGTTAAGCTTATTCTTGACCTTGCTCTCAATCATACATCTCCTTCACATAACTGGTTTAAGGAATCTAAGAAAGCTCATATGAATGGTGATACATCCAATAAGTACTATAGCTACTACAATTGGAGTACATCTTCACAAACTGGTTATACTAAATTGAGTGGATATAATTTGTGGTATGAATCACGTTTTGACCCTCAGGGTGGTAGTATGCCCGACCTTAACTATGATAACCAGTCAGTAAGAAACGAAATGCTCAACGTTGCTAAATACTGGATGAATCTTGGTGTTGATGGTTTCCGTTTTGACGCGGTTAAATATATCTATTTTGAAGATCACAACAGATCTTCTCAGTTCTATAAGTGGTACACAGACGAGCTTCGCAAATTGTACCCTGATATCTATCTTATCGGTGAATGCTGGGATACCGAAGCAAATATGCTTAAGTACTATAACTCAATGAACTGCTTTAACTTCTCAATGGCCGGCAATGGTACAATTGCATCCGTAGCAAAGGGAAGTGGTAATGTAAGTACATTTACAGGCAATATTGAAAACTTGCAAAACAAGATCAAGGGAGTTAATCCTAATGGTATGATTTCGTCCTTCCTCTCTAACCATGACCAGGATAGAAGTGCAGGATATATCCCCAACGATAACCAAAGAAAAATGGCTGCAAGCTTGTATCTCTTTACACCCGGTACACCTGTAATTTATTACGGTGAAGAAATCGGGCTTAAGGGTTCGGGTGATTCCGCTGAGGATGCTAACCGCCGTCTTCCTATGAAGTGGGGTGACGTTTGGACTTGTGAAATTCCTAGAAATGCTACTTACAGTATTGACCTTTGGTCCGATACGGTTTATGACCAGCAAAGAGATGAAGATAGCTTGTTGATGCACTATGCAAAGGTTCTTAATATCCGTCATAGCTATCCTGCAATCGCACGTGGTACTTATAAGGCAATTTATGGTGGCAAGTCTAATTTTGGTGGATTCTTTGTTGACTATGGAAACGATGACGTAATCATTCTTCACAACACATCCGCTACTGAAACAGTAACAGTTAACCTTAAGACACTTACACACCTTTCTGGATACTCATCATTTGAGCTTCTTAATTACGTAGGTGTAAGCGATGCAAGTGTAGAAGGAACAACTCTTGTTTTGGGTCCTCAGACCACTGTAATTTTGAAATAATTTTGTAAACTAAAAATTAATATTTTGTGAACGGTATGCCAACAATTTATTTGTTGGCATATTGTTCAAAAATTATCAAAGTTATTTGGCTAAAGTGCTAAAATTATAGTATTTATATATATTAATATTGACAAATCAATCAAAAAGTATTATAATATTTAATGCGCTAAAAGCGTAAAAATAAAATTTTTTTAGGAGGAGAATTAGTTATGAAAATGACTAAAATCTTATCACTCGTAATGGCACTTCTTATGGTTACATTGTGTTTGGCAGCTTGTCCTCAGCCCGAACCTGAAAATCCCGGAGAAGTAGTTCATGAAATTACATTGTGGGTTTCTACAACATCAGGTGTTAAGGAATTCACAGAAAAGCAGGTAGAAGACTTCAAGGCTCTTCACCCTGAATACAAGTTTAACATCACTATCCAGACAGTAGGTGAAGGTGATGCAGCATCTGAAGTTCTTAAGGACGTTGCTACAGCTCCCGATATGTACTGCTTCGCACAGGACCAGATTTCTCGTCTTGTACAGGGTGGTGCTCTTGCAGCTCTTGGTTCACAGGCAGCTCAGACAGTTACAGATAACAATGACTCTGGCTCTGTAAACGCAGCTACAGTAGGCGATAAGATCTACGCTTACCCCATGACATCCGACAACGGTTACTACCTCTACTACGATTCAAGCAAGATTTCTGATGAAGAAGCAAAGACACTTGAAGGTATCGTAGCAGCTTGCCAGAGAGAAGGCGTTAAGTTCGGTTACAACTTGACAAACGCTTGGATCATGGCTGGTTTCTTCTTCTCACAGCCTGTTGGCGGTGGTACACCTCTTTGCACATCTACATGGACATACTCTGAAGATGGTAAGAATGCAATCGCAGTTAACGATAACTTCAATTCCGCTAACGGTCTTGTAGCTATGAGAGAAATGACAGATCTTGCTAACTCTGGCGTATGGGTTGACTCTGCAGACAACTTTGCAGGCACAGGCGCTATCGTTACAGGTATCTGGAACGCAAGCGCAGCTGAAGGCGAATACGGCGACAACATGAAGGCAGTTAAGCTTCCTACATTCGTAGGTTCTGACGGTAAGACATACCAGATGGGTTCATTCTCTGGTTACAAGCTTATCGGTTGCAAGCCTCAGGAAGATGCAGCTAAGGGTAAGCTTTGCTCTGACCTTGCTCTCTATCTCACAAGTGGCGACGCTCAGCTTGAAAGATACTATGAATTCCAGTGGGGTCCCTCTAACCTTGAAGCACAGCAGAATCAGGACGTTAAGGAAAACATTCTCCTTGCAGCTCTTCTTGAACAGAACTTATACGCACAGCCTCAGGGTGTAATCCCCGGTGACTGGTGGACAGAAGCAGCAGCTCTTGGTACAAAGTGTAAAGAAGCTGGTTTGACAGATGCAGATCTTTTGGCAGCTCTTGCTGATTACCAGACAAAGATCGAAGGCATGCTTGTTAAATAATAACTAATAAGTAAAATATTTAGTATTTATTGGGAAGGGGTGGATCCCTTGTGGATTCACCCCAATCTCATAGAAAGGCATTGTTGGCCGGGATACAAGGGACTTTGTCTTGTGTATCGGTCAACAATGCCTTGTTGAGTAAATTAAGGAGATATAAATTTTATCATTTATATTTGATTATGGAAAGATTAAGTAGTTTAGAGTATTTAAAATTAAGCAAAGCTCAGGCTTTTTGGTACAATTTTAGACTCTTCTTTGCTCAAATTCCAGGATGGTTTAAGAAATTGTTTATCAAACTTTGGGCAACAATTAAATCATTCTTCTTTGGAATCAAAGATGGAGCTATTGATATAGTTGATACCTTTAAAAAAGGTAACTGGGCGGTTAAGCTTTCATTTATCTCATTTGGTGCTGGTAATTTGTACTACGGACAAATTTTGCGTGGTCTTTTGTTCCTTGCATTTGAGATAATATTTATTGTTTATACTTTTGTTCTTCCTACTGGTGGACTCTATTGGATGAAGAAAGTACACTGGTTTGTAAAGGGATCCGCTGTCGGTAACGTTCAGGGTGCTATGGTATATGACCCTGTATATGACGTTTATGCATGGCAGAACGGTGATGACTCTGTAAGAGTATTGCTTTACGGCTTGCTTTCTTTGTTCTTTGTAATCGCGTTCTTCGTAGTTTGGAGAATGCAGATTAAACAGTGTCGCATTAATATGGAAATTGAAGAACAGGGAAGACACATTAAAAGCGCTAAGGATGACCTTAGATCTCTTATTGATGAACAGTTCCACAAAACACTTCTCACACCCTCTTTGATAGGTATTTTGGCATTTACTGTTCTTCCCATCATTTATATGATAATCATCGCGTTCACCAACTATGATGCTGCACACGATGGACATGCAAACTTGTTCTCTTGGGTTGGTTTTGATAACTTTAACTCAATGACTGACTTTGGTCAGGGTGGTTTGGGGCTTGCTCTTGGTGAAATGGTAGGATGGACACTTATGTGGGCATTCTTCGCAACATTTACAAACTACTTCTTTGGTTTGTTCATTGCTATCATTATCAATAAAAAGGGAATACGCTTTAAGAAGCTTTGGAGAACAATTCTCGTTATGACAATTGCTATTCCTCAGTTCGTATCACTTATGTACGTAAGTAAGATGTTCTCTGTACAGGGCTTTATCGGAAGCTTCTTGGAAAAGGCTAACTTGATTCCTCAGGTTATGTTGGCTCAAAACCAGCATTCACTTTGGGAGAACCCCGTTTCATCAAAGATACTTCTTGTAATTATCAACTTGTGGGTTGGTGTTCCTTACATGATGCTTTCAGCAACAGGTATTCTTATGAATATTCCCGCTGACCTTTATGAATCCAGCCGTGTTGACGGTGCAAATTCCGTACAGCAGTTTACAAAAATTACACTTCCTTATATGTTGTTCGTAACAGGTCCTTCATTGCTTACAAGCTTTGTTGGTAACTTGAATAACTTTAACATCATCTATCTTTTGAGTGGTGGTGGTCCTGCTAACACAGAAATTGGTACCGTTGGTGGTGTACAACCCGGTCATACAGACCTTCTTATTACCTTCTTGTTCAAGGTAACAACGGGTAGTGATAGTAAGTACTATCTTTCATCTGTAGTTGGTATTTTCGTATTCGTAGTAGTAGCATTGTTGTCATTGGTTGTTTACAACATAATGCCTGCAACTAAAAATGAGGAGGACTATGCATAATGGAAAATAATAATCAACAAATTCAAAAGCACGGTCTTGGTACTACTGCAACTAGAAGAATAACAAATACATTTATCTATATATTCCTCATTGTTATAAGCGTTATTTGGCTTTTCCCCTTCGTGGGTATCGTTCTTGAGTCCTTCCGTGTTGAAAGCACAGGTCAGGTAGGTTACTTCTGGCCCAAGCAGTTCGGATTAGATAACTACATTAGATTGTTCCAGTCCGACTTCCCGAAGTGGTTCTTGAATACAATTCTTATGGGTGTTGCAGTATCTGTTTTGCAGACATTCTTCATCCTTTCAATGAGCTATACACTTTCTCGTCTTAGATTTACAGGAAGAAAAGCTCTTATGAACTTTATGCTCATTCTTGGTATGTTCCCTGGATTCCTTTCAATGATCCTTATTTATAAGGTGTTTGCAGACCTTGGACTTACAATGAATATGGCACCTGCCGGACTTATTATTGTATACTGCGCAAGCTCAGGTATGGGTTATTACATTTCAAAGGGCTTCTTTGATACGATTCCCAAGAGCTTGGACGAAGCAGCTCGTGTTGACGGAGCTACTCGTTGGCAGGTATTCTACAAAGTTATTATGCCTCTTTCAAAGCCAATTATTATTTATACAATCCTTATGGGATTCATGGCACCTTGGGGTGACTATATGATGGCAAGATTCCTTATTAATAACAACGATGACGGTATGAACGTTGCTGTTGGTATGTATAAGTGGATGAATGGTAGTGGTGATAACTTATATCGAAATTATACGATGTTCTGTGCTGCCGGCGTTTGTGTAGCTGTTCCCGTAACAATAGTATTTATGTCATTGCAGAAGTACTATGTTGAAGGTGTAACAGGTGGCGCAGTTAAGGGATAAAAGGAGAATAATATGGCAAGTGTTAAATTAACAAATGTAAAAAAGATATACGGCAAGGATACGGTTGCGGTTCAGTCCTTCAACCTTGATATTGCCGATAAAGAATTTATAGTTTTCGTTGGTCCTTCCGGTTGTGGAAAGTCAACTACACTTCGTATGATTGCAGGTCTTGAGGATATTTCCGAGGGTACTGTAGAAATCGATGGCGTAGTAGTTAACGATCTTCAGCCTCGTGACCGTGATATTGCGATGGTTTTCCAGAACTATGCGCTTTATCCTCACCTTTCAGTATTTGAGAACATGGCGTTCTCATTGAGACTTAAGAAGGTTCCTCAGGACGAGGTTTATGCAAGAGTTACAAATGCAGCTGAAATCCTTGGTATTACTGAGTACCTTACAAGAAAGCCCAGAGCTCTTTCCGGTGGTCAGCGTCAGCGTGTTGCTATTGGACGTGCGATGGTTCGTGATTCAAAGGTATTCCTTATGGACGAACCTCTCTCAAACCTTGACGCAAAGCTTAGAAACCAGATGAGAGCTGAAATCATTCTTCTTAGAAAGAAGATTGACACAACCTTCATTTACGTAACACACGACCAGACCGAAGCTATGACTCTCGGTGACCGTATCGTAATCATGAAGGATGGTTTCATTCAGCAGGTTGGTACACCTACACAGGTGTTCGATATGCCCCTTAACCTCTTTGTTGCTGAATTTATCGGTGCACCCAAGATGAACACATTCAAGACAAATCTTGTATGTCAGGGTGGTAAGTACTACGTAACACCTTATGGTTCAACAATCGAAGTAACAGGTGATAAGGCAGATATGCTTGCAGCTAAGAACATTGGCACAAGAGAAATCGTTCTCGGTGTACGTCCTGAGCATATCACTCTTTCTGATAAGAGCAATCCTTCTGCAATTCCTTGTACAATTCAGGTTAACGAAATGATGGGTAGTGAGCTTCACCTTCACGTTCTCGTTGAAGGCGGAGATAAGCTTATCGTTCGTATTCCTACAATTTCTCTTACAGACGCAGAACGTAACTATCTTGTTTCCGGTGCTACAATTTATGTAACATTTGAAGGCAAGGTAATGCATTTCTTCGATACTGCAACAGAAAGAAACCTTCTTGTTTAATAAGAACATAAAAATAGAGGCGTTATCCAAATGGATAACGCCTTTTGTTTATATCTTGTTTGCTTTGATGTCCTCAATGAATTTAGCCATTCTATCAAGTCCTTCGGTAATATGGTGAACAGAGTATGCATAAGAAATTCTTGCAAAGCCCTTACCACTGGCACCAAATGCTTCACCTGGAACAATGGCAACGTGATAGCGCTTTAACAGCTCGGAACAAAATTCCTCACCGCTAAGACCAAATTGGGAAATCTTCGGGAAAATGTAGAAAGCCCCCTTGGGTTCAAAGCTTTCAATACCCATTTCAATCAATTTGTTGTATATAAGAGTTCTTCTGCGGTCATATTCAGCAGTCATATATGCTATATCATTGTCTCCATTTTTAAGTGCGGATATAGCAGCAAACTGTGAGGTCGTTGGGCTTGACATTATCTCGTATTGATGAATTTTCAACATTTGAGATGTTATGGGGGCAGGGGCACATACCCAACCAAGACGCCAACCTGTCATAGCAAATGCCTTTGAAAAGCCATTTACAACGATTGTGCGCTCACGCATGCCGTCAATGGAAGCTATTGAGTAGTGCTGAGAGCCGTAAGTCATTTCGGCATAGATTTCATCCGAGAGAATAATAATGTTTGTATCTCTAACTATATTTGCAATTTCTTCAAGCTCTTCCTTGGTCATTATAGCGCCCGTGGGATTGTTGGGGAAAGGAAGAACAATCATTTTTGTTTTGTCAGTAATAAGTGACTTTAATTTTTTAGGATCAATTTTGAATTCATCTTCAAAATATGTTTCAAGAATTACAGGAGTAGCGCCCGCCATTTTTGCCAATGGTTCATAGCAAACAAAGGAGGGAGTGGGGATAATTACCTCATCTCCAATATCAAGAGTAGCTCTCATAGCTATATCAATTGCTTCAGAGCCGCCTACAGTCACAATAATTTCAGAAAGAGGGTCATAAGAAAGATTGAATCTTCTACTCATATAGTGATCAATTTCACGGCGAAGCTCTTCAAGACCTGCGTTAGCAGTGTAGAAGGTTTTGCCTGTTTCAAGACTTTGAATACCCGCTTCGCGAATATGCCAAGGAGTGACAAAGTCAGGCTGACCAACAGTGAGAGAGATAACATCCTTCATATCGGGCGTAATCATATCGAAATACTTACGGATGCCCGACCTAGGAATATCCACAATCCTTTTTGGTAATATTTTGTTATAATCGATCATTCGCCAAGAATCTCTCTTTCATCAACTTCGGACGCAGCACCATAGATAACACCCTTGTCCTTATATCTTCTCAAAACAAAGTGAGTTGAAGTGCTTTGGATATGTGAAATGGGAGAGAGCTTTTCGGCAACGAAAAGAGCAACCTCACGCAAGGTTTTTGCCTGAATAACAATAGCAAAGTCAAAGCCACCTGAAATAAGATAAAGGCTTTCAACCTCGGGATAATTGTATATTTTTTCAGCAATTCTGTCAAATCCACGCTCTGGCTGAGGAGTAGTTTTGACCTCAATAATAGCAGTAACGTATTCGCGAGATGTCTTGTCCCAGTCGATAAGTGTCTTATAACCGAGAATAACACCTTGCTTTTCATATTCAAGAATCATTTTCTTAATATCGCCAACTTCTTTTTCAAGCATTTTAGAGAGCTGCTCGGGAGTGAGAGTAGCGTCATTTTCAAGTAATGTGAGTAATTTATTTTCCATAATAATAACTCCTTTATAAAAATTATTAATATTATAACACATTTTTGACTTTTCGTAAAGACTTTTATTATTTTTTATTGAAAGTTTTATAAAAATATTGTATAATACTGAAAGAAGGGTGGTGAGATAATGAACGAAAATTATCTTTTACATAGTGAAACTGCTAAAAAACTCTATTTTAAATATGCAAAGGATTTGCCGATAATATCACTTTGTTCGCAATTTGAACTAAGTGATAAAGTTTATAATAATATTACCGAAGCATTTTTAACTAACGATTGTTATAAGCTTGATGCTATGAGGAATTTGGGAGTTGAGGAAAAGTTTATTACCGGTGACGCATCCAACTACGAAAAATTCGAAGTATTTTGCTCAATTTTGCCTAAATTTGCAGGACATCCTATTTATTTGCTTTCCCATATAGAACTCAAAAAGAATTTTGAGTGTGATTTGAGCATTTGCGAAGAAAATTGTGAAGCAATATGGCAATACTGTAATTCAAAAATCACAAGTGAGTTATTTACTGATGATGTAGTAATGCAAAAATCAAAGTTATCTTTTGTTAACGCATTTCACCTTGTTGCTATTAATGAAATTAACAATCCATCAGTGGTTGATTTAAAAACCTTGGAAACAAGATTATTAGAAATTGTATCAAACCTTGACAAAAATGGATGTAAAATAGTAGTGCACCCAACGATTGATATTTTTGAAAAACCAAATTTATATAAAGCTAATGAAATAATTCAAAAAATTAAAAGAGAGGATCAGGTTGCCAGTGAGGATTACAATCATATTTTTATGCAAATCAATCGTACACTTGGAATTGAATATAAAAAACGTAATTGGAGTTTGATTTGGTATAAAGAAGATTATTGGGAAGAATCAAATATTTATAACAATATAAAAGCACTTGAATATCTTGAAAAAAGCAATGCTCTGCCTATTAGTTATAATTTATTATCTATTTATACTGATGATACCGAGAAGGAGATTTCAGAACGATTAATTAGATTTGCTAAAAAAAATATACTTGGTAATTTTGTTCTCATGGCAGATTTTATCTCTCCAACCACAGCATTTGCACGTACTGATTATATTCGTCGTATTATTTGCAACATTATCGGTCAATGGGTCGAAAATGGGGAATATACATCCGACGAAAAAACACTCAAAAAACTAATTGAAGATATTTTGTACAACAACATAAAAGAAGCCATCAGCTGATGGCTTCTTTTTTTATTTAATAAATTCAAGAATATCGGCAACTGTCATATCAAATGACGAGTCATTAAGAATTTCGTGTCTGTATCCGGGATAGATCTTTGTGGTTACATCGGCACCATTTTTCTTTAATTTTTCTGCGCATGCGCACACTCCTTTTCCATAATCACCAACAGGGTCGTCTTTACCCGAAATAAGCAATATGGGCATTTGTTTTGCAACATCTTTAAACCACTTGTTGCTATTGCAATCTTGTATCAATGAAATAAGATCGTGCATAGCAGAAATTGTGAATTTGAAAGTGCAGAATTTATCAGCATCATACTTTCTTCGAACGTCAACGTCATTTGTGAGCCATGAGCGCGGGTCATTTTCGTTTTTAAAATGACTGTTATAGCTACCAAATGCTATGGATTCAACTAGTGGGGAAATGTGTTTTTTACCTTTTAAGGTACGAATAATTTTGCAAACAAGCAATCCAAGACCTGCGATGGGATTCGGGCCGCTTGTACCCATAATAATAAGCTTTGTGGGAGTTATGTATTTTTGAACAGCCATTCTTACAACAAATGAGCCCATGCTGTGTCCCATAAGATAGTATGGGTGATCTCCATACTCTGATTTAACTGCATCAAAAAAGATTTTAACGTCACGAGCAAGAAGGTCATCGCCGTCTTTAGGGGCAAAAAAACCAAGCTCACTATCATCTTTTGCGGTATATCCGTGACCCAAATGATCATAACCAAAGGCAATGTATCCGTTTTCAGCCAGTAATCTCATAAATTTATCATATCTTGCTATGTGGTCGGTCATGCCGTGAACTATATGATAATATCCTTTTATATTTCCGTGAGGTAAATATACTTTGCCTGCAAGCATATTTTTCCCGTTGGAAGAAAGCACCTTTTTATCAAGTATATCGTAGTTCATTAGTTACCTCCGATTATTGTTTTTTGCAAACCTCAACGGCATGAGACCAGCCGCTAATAAGCTCTTTTCTCACGTTGTCATCAATGGTGGGTGTAAAATAATCCTTTCCTTTGATTATAGTTTTAAGCTCGTTTCTATCTTTGAAAAAGCCAACCGAAAGTCCTGCTAAGAATGCCGCGCCCTGTGCTGTTGCTTCGGTAGTTTGGGGTCTTACAACCTTAACGTTTGAAATATCACTTTGGAATTGCATAAGGAAGTTGTTTTCGGATGCTCCTCCGTCAACCTTAAGTGATGAAAGATGCACCCCCGTATCTCCCTCCATAGCGCTGATAACGTCGTTTGACTGATAAGCTATTGACTCAAGTCCTGCGCGAATAATGTGATATACGTTTGAGCCACGGGTAAGTCCTGTGATAGTACCTCTTGCATGCATATCCCAGTGGGGAGCACCAAGGCCTGCAAATGCGGGAACAAGATATACTCCCGCGCTATCCTTTACTCTAAGTGCCAAATTTTCACTGTCAGTTGATTTGTCTATTACCTTTAGTTCATCTCTAAGCCACTGAATAACTGCGCCTCCAACGAAAACTGAGCCCTCAAGGGCATATTCAGTTTGCTTTCCTTGTTCAGTTGCCGCAATGGTAGTAATAAGTCCGTTTTTAGAGCTAATTCGTCTGTTTCCTGTGTGTGCGAGAAGGAAGCAGCCTGTTCCATAAGTATTTTTTGCTTCACCATCTTCAAAGCAGCATTGACCAAAAAGGGCTGCCTGCTGGTCTCCTGCAATGCCACAAATGGGAATTGATGCGCCCATGATTTCTACGTGCCCATAGATTTCGCTGCTAGAACAAACCTTAGGCAAAATTGATTTTGGAATATCGAAAAGTTCAAGAAGCTTTTCATCCCATTCGCCTTTTTCTATATTGTAAAGCATAGTTCTTGAGGCATTTGTAGCATCAGTAACGTGAATTTTACCTTCAGTGAGTTTCCAGATAATCCAAGTATCAACTGTACCGAAAAGAAGGTCACCGTTTTCAGCCATTTCACGCGCACCTTCAACATTGTCAAGTATCCACTTAATTTTTGTTCCGCTGAAGTAGGCATCGATGCGAAGTCCTGTGGCGCTTTGAATATAGTCGGAATATCCTGCTTTAACCAATTCATCGCACATATCGGCAGTCCTTCTACATTGCCAAACAATTGCATTGTAAATTGGTTTGCCAGTATTTTTGTTCCACATAATAGTGGTTTCTCTTTGATTAGTTATACCAATACCTGCAATTTCATCAACCGAAATATCACTTTTGGCAATGCATTCAGTAAGAGTGGCATACTGATTTGCATATATTTCCATTGGATTTTGTTCAACCCAGCCGGGCTGAGGATAGTACTGCGCTAATTCATGCTGAGCAGATGATATGATATTACATTCGTGATCGAACAAAATACTTCTTGCGCTTGTCGTACCTTCATCAAGGGCTAAAATATACTTTTTCATAATGCCTCCTTTGTGGATGTATCCTATCTTTATAATTTTATCACACATCAATCAAAAATTCAATACCAAAATTATCCTTTTTTATGTAATATTTTTTACTTATTTCGCATATTTTTTATCAAGAAGGGTGTGAAAAACGAATTGGATATTAAAGTTAAAGAATTTTTACCACAAAGATTAATCAAAGAAATTGAAAATCATATCAATAAAAATAGCATTCTTGAAGAAATACGTATAAGAAGAAATAGACAAGCATATATAGTATTGTCGGGCAAAAATATACTCATAAACTTTATAGCAAGTGACGATGAAATGATTAAAATTTTAAAAACGATTTCTCACTTTTCCTTGTATGCATACAAGGATACTATATCGCAAGGGTATATTTCTCTTGGCAACGGTATTAGAATTGGAATTATAGGAAAGGCAAGTGTTGAAAACGGAAATATAGTTGGGGTATATGATATAAATGAATTTGCTATTAGATTACCCAACAGTATAAAGGTCGATTGCGAGCAAATAATTGCTTTAAGTCAAAATGCATCCATACTTATATATGCACCTCCCGGGGTTGGAAAAACTACGTTACTTCGTTCAATGATTAGTAATATATCACGGGGATTTTATGCAAAAAGAGTTGCTGTTATAGATACAAGGGGTGAGCTTGATATTGATTTTTATGACAAAGAAATGCTTGTGAGCATTCTTTCGGGATACCCAAGAAAAAAGGGGATTGAAATTGCAGTAAGAACTATGAACGCGCAGGTCATATTTTGCGACGAGATAGGGGACGAGCAGGATGCATCTGCCATAACTGACGCGCAGGGAGCAGGCATACCAATAATAGCGACCTGCCACGGCTCATCCATTAAGGACATTTTATCTCATACCGGTATAATCAATCTTCACAAGGCAAAAATCTTTGATTATTACGTTGGAATTAAGCGTGGCACCAACAAAGATTTTATTTATACAATAAACACCTGGGGTGAGGCTAATGATTGCATATAAAATAATCGGAAGCGCTAGCATTGTTATTTCGGCGCTGATAATATACCTTGAAATTCAAAAATATGAGAGCTTGAAAATTAAGCAAATCAATTCCTTTATTTTACTTATTGAATACATCAAAAATCAAATAGAGTGCTTCTTATTGCCAATTGACGTAATAATTCGCAATTGCAATGAAGACTTAATCAGGAATTGCTGCATTAATGGGGAATATAGAAATTGCCATACTTTAGATGATGTTTTGGAGAGTACAACTTTTTATTGTGGTACGGAAACCATTGATACGATAAAACAATTCGCACGCGATTTTGGACAAGGATATATACAAGAGCAGCTGCGTATGTGTGATTATTATAGAAATGAGCTTATTAAGCAAAGAGATAAATTAAAAGAAAAAAGCATCAAAGAGAAGAAGGTCAGATTGGCAATTTGCCTATCAGCTTCCTTTTCGTTGATACTGATATTGATATAAAAGGGAAGGAATATCTATGGAATTAGGACTTATTTTGAAGGTAGCAGGTGTGGGCTTGATTGTATCCGTAGTTGCACAAATATTAAACAAATCAGGAAGGGATGAACAAGGTATGATGCTAATTATTGCTGGAATACTTGTTGTTTTTTTCATCCTTGTGGGAGAGATGGGAACTCTTTTTGATCAAATTAAGGATGTGTTTGAGCTTTGAACGATAGCTTTAAGATATGTGCTGTGGGCATAATATTTGCAATAATTTGTGTATTAATAAAGAACTGTAGAAGTGAGTTTCTAATACCTACAAGACTTGCTGGGGTCATATTGATTTTTGGTGTCCTTGTGGTATTGCTATCTCCAATAATTAAGTTTTTGCACAGCATTATGGGTGCAAGTATACCAATTGAATATATGGAAATCATTCTTAAAACACTTGCTATTGCATACATGACTCAAATATCAAGTGAAATGTGTCGTGAATGTGGTGAAAGTAGCATTGCTTTTGGTGTTGAAGCTGTTGGAAAAATAGAAATAATAATTTTGAGCCTGCCTATGATAAATAACATTATTTCAATGTCTGGGGAGCTATTACAATGGTAAGGCGCGTATTAGTGTTTTGTATTGCTTTTGTACTACTTATTCAGCCGGTCACGGTTTTCTCTCAAGAGGAAGTCACAATTCCTGACGAGTATGAGGATATGCTTGATTCGTTGCCTAATGATATAGTGGATAAGCTGCCCGAGGAGATATTTTCCGAGAATATTGAAGAAATTGCAAAGGGAACTGAAAGACTTATATCCTGGGAATACATATTTGATGAATTCTTTGAAGTTTTGGGACTGAATATAAAATCCATAATAAAAGCCTTAGCAGTTATCGTTTCTATACTTGTGGCTACTTCACTTTTGAATATGTTAAAAGGAAGCGTAAAAAGTGCTGCAAGTGAGAGGGTAATAACCTTAGTTAGCAATGCGGCTATGGTTGCTACGGTAGTTCAAATATGCTATGATCCCTTGAAAAGAGCAATGGCTTTGCTTGAAGAATTGAAGGTTTTTACAAATACCATATCTCCTGTAATGTGCTCAATGTATGCCATGGGCGGAAACGTGTCAAGCGCGTTGGTGCAAAATTACGGTTTAATAGTGTTTCTATCAATACTTGAGAACGTGTGCATTATTGCTTTAGAGGCAATACTTGGCATATGCTTGGGGCTTACACTTGCCTCATCGTTTATCGGTGAAACTAATCTATTGCCACTTAGTAATGCAATTAAAAAGACCTTCACATTCTTTATTGGCTTTATAATGCTGATATTTACAACAGTGATATCAGGACAAACCCTGCTTTCAAGCAAGGCTGATACTCTTAGTGCCAAAACAGCCAAAATGTTTGCCTCACAAATGATTCCCGTGGTTGGTGGAAGCATTGGTGAAACACTGAGAACTGCAGGCGCAAGCATCGAATATCTTCGTTCAAACGTTGGTGTTGTGCTGATTGTAATTTTAGTTTTGATGGTTTTGCCAACTTTCATTTCGGTTGCGCTATATAGAATTGGATTTATTATTTCTAATGCCATTGCGGGTCTTTTGGGATGTGAAAGAGAGGGGAAGATATTGCTTGAGATATCAAGCATATACGGATACGTTCTTGCTATTATCTCAATTGCGGCAATAACTCTGCTCTTGCTGATTACGGTATTTGCAAAATGCTCCTCACCCTTGCTCTGAGGTGGATTATGGATAATTATTTAATAACTGTAGTTACGGTTTGTATTTGCGTTGGAATATACAACGTTATTGCACCAAATTCAAACGGACTTGAAAAATATAGTAAAATGATAGGAATGCTCGTTGTTCTTTGTGTAATAATATCCCCAATCAAGGAGCTGATTAATACGTTTGATGAGGATAATCTTCAGAGCATTAAGGATAGCTTAATAAATCCCGATAATGCTGAAGAAAACGAGTATGATCAAATCTTTGACGATTATTTGAGCTCATTTTCTATCGAAGAGGTAAAAAAGGAAATGAAGAATATATTGTCTAAGGAATTCGATATTCCTGAGAATGAATGTGATATTAAACTGTCAACCGAAATATGTAATGATGAGCTTGTATTATCCAAAGCGCAAATTTTACTGACTGGAAAATCTATATTCAAAAACCCATATAGCATAGAGGAATATTTTTCAAAATTATTGCAATGCAGGTGTGAGGTTTTAATAAAGTAAACGGAGAGCAATATGAATAAAAAAAGCGTGGATTTTTTAACTTATATCAAAAGTAAAAAGAATACTGTAATTATTGTTGTCTTAATAATTTTGGGGCTTTTGCTTTTGATTTTACCTAATGCTTCAAATGGAACAAGCACTAATAGTAATGAAGAACGACTTGCGAATTACGTTGACGATTTAGAAAACAAGATTGGAGCGTTATGCTCTAAAATACAGGGAGTTTCAAACGTTAGCGTCACAGTCTATTTGGATTCGGGCTTTGAAACCGTTTACGCATATAATGAGCAAAGCAAGGCAACCTCTAATGGAATCAATTCCGAAAAGAAGTACGTTACCGTGGGCTCGGGAAATGATGAAAGTATGGTTTGCATTGTAGAGAAAATGCCAAGCATCTGTGGAGTAGCAGTCGTTTGCAAGGGGGGAGGCAATCCGCTGATTTCAAATCAAATAATCAATCTTATTTCGGCAGCTTACAACGTGCCTAAAAACAAAATATATGTTGTAGAAGGAAAAAAGTAAACATTATATGTTCTAAAATCTAAATGTGTGAATATACATATAGTGTACTTCAAAATGAACGGAGGAGTTTTATGAATACAGAAGAAAAGTACGAATTAATGGAAACCGAAGAAGAAGAGGTAAGCATACTCGATAGAGTAAAAGAATTTTTAGCAAGGATAGGCAGAAGAAATCTTATTATCATAGGTGCCGTTTTGCTTGTGGGTGTTGCTATATGTCTTAACTTTGTGCTTTTTGCGGATAATGATGACGCTGGTTATGATTACGGTGACGGAAGCGGTTCTGCTGGCAATGTGGTTGAGGATGCAGAAACTGATGAGGTTCTTGCTTATTTTGCATCAACTCAAGTAAGCAGAGATAGAGCAAGAGAAGAGGCTCTTGCGGTGCTTCAGAACGTTGTTGACAGCGCAAGCGCTGATAGTACTGAAAAGGCTCAAGCTCTTGAAGATATCGCAACTATTGCCAATAATATTGAAGCTGAGGCTAATATTGAGGCAATGGTTATGGCTAAGGGTTTTGAGCAATGCATTGCAATTATCAATGACGGCATGTGCACAGTTGTGGTAATGACTGATGAGCTTTTAGCAAGTCATATGTCACAAATTAACGAGATTGTGTATGAGCAAGCTGGCATTAAGCCCGTAAACGTTAAGTACATACAAAAGAGTTGATTTTGAAGCACCGACGTCAGTCGGTGCTTTTACTATAAGGAGGATATATGGATATTATAAGTACTGAAGAATTAAGGGAAAAGGAGATAATAAATCTTTGTGACGGAGCACGTCTTGGATATGCCTGCGATTTTGAATTCAATAAATGCACAGCACAAATTGTCGGCTTGATAGTTGAGAGGAGCAGTGGCTTTTTGGGACTTGGCGCAAGAGAGAGCGCAACTATTCCTTGGAGTAAAATAGAGTGTATTGGGGAAGATACTATACTTGTTAGATTTAGTTCTATAGAGTTACAAAACTTTTGTAAGAAGAAAAAGAGGAAGTTTTTTGAATGAAATTGTTAATAAATTGTAAACTTTTTTATTTTTCTATTGCAATCATTATATAGTATATGTTATAATCATTCGTAATTGTGCGAAAAAGTCGCGCAAAAATAAAAAATACACACACAAAGGCACGAAACAATGCCGGTGTCACTTAAAGTGATTGCGATTGTTGGCTATTTGTGGTGGAAAAAACCGAAGGAGGACATTTAAAATGTCAATTATTTCAATTAAGCAGCTCCTTGAAGCTGGCGTCCATTTCGGACATCACACAAGAAGATGGAACCCCAAAATGAGTGAGTACATCTTCACAGAAAGAAACGGTATCTACATCATCGACCTTCAGAAGACTGTTAAGAAGTTTGAAGAAGCTTACATGTTTGTACGTGATATCGCTGCAGAAGGTGGTAACGTTCTTTTCGTTGGTACAAAGAAGCAGGCAACAGATGCTATTAAAGAAGAAGCAACACGTTGCGGTATGTATTACGTAAACGTTCGTTGGCCCGGTGGTATGCTCACAAACCACAAGACAATTAAGAAGTCTATCGCTCGTCTTAATGCTCTTACAAAGATGCAGGAAGATGGCACATTCGATCTCCTTCCTAAGAAGGAAGTTGCTATGAAGCAGAAAGAGATCTTCGACCTTGAAAAGAGCTACGGTGGTATCAAGAACATGGATACACTTCCTGCTGCTATTTTCATTGTTGACCCCAAGAAGGAAAGAAATGCAGTTCTCGAAGCAAAGAAGCTCGGTATTCCCGTTGTTGCTATCGTTGACACAAACTGTGACCCCGACGATGCTGACTACGTAATTCCCGGTAACGATGACGCTATCCGCGCTATCAAGCTCATCTCTTCTGTAATTGCTGATGCAGTTATCGAAGGTAGACAGGGCGAACAGACAGTTGCTGAAACAACAGAAGTAGCTGCTGAAGAAGTTGCAGAATAATTTTAATCTTAAAAATTAAGTGAGGATAAAATAATGGCTAATATTACAGCAAAAGACGTTGCGGCTTTGCGTGCAAAGACCGGACTTGGTATGATGCATTGCAAGAAGGCTCTTGTTGAGGCTGATGGCGACATCGATGCAGCAGTTAAGATTCTTCGTGAAAAGGGACTTGCAACTGCAGCTAAGAAAGAAAGCAGAATCGCTGCTGAAGGTATCGTTGACATTATGACAATCGGTAACGTTTCAGCAATGGTTGAAGTTAACTCTGAAACAGACTTCGTTGCTAAGAACGACACATTTAAGGAATTTGTTAAGGGTCTCCTTAGAACAATCATCGCAAACAAGCCTGCTGATCTTGAAGCTCTTCTTAACACAGCTTTCGACGGTACAGCTACACTTGTTAAGGATTCTCTTGTTGAAAAGATCGCTATGATCGGTGAAAAGCTCGACATTCGTCGTTTCGTTCTTGTTGAAGGAACAACAAGCACATACATCCACGGCCTTGGTTCTATCGGCGTAATCGTATCTTTCGATGCTGATGAAGCAGCTGTAAACCACCCCGGTTTTGCTGAGTTCGCAAAGAACATCGCTCTTCAGGTTGGTGCATATCCCGTTGCTTATCTTAATAAGGAAGCTGTTCCTGCTTCTGTAATCGAAGAGGAAAAGTCAATCCTTATGGCTCAGATTGCTAACGACCCCGTTAACTCCAAGAAGCCCGCACAGATCATCGAAAAGATGGTTCTTGGTAGAATTGGTAAGTTCTATGATAACAACTGCTTGCTTGAACAGGCATACGTTAAGGAAGATTCTCTTAAGGTTTGCCAGTACGTAGCACAGTCTGCTAAGGAATTCGGCGGTAATATCGCAGTTACAGGTTACTGCAGATTCGAAAAGGGCGAAGGTATTCAGAAGAAGGAAGAAAACTTTGCTGAAGAAATCGCAAAGCTTACAAACAAATAATTGTAAACTTAAAACCCTGTGGATTTTTCCACAGGGTTTATTTTGTTCAGCTATTTAAAAATATTTTTAAATACCTCCTTGACAAATATATAATTTTGGTGTATAATCTATTTAAAGAAAATTTGAAATAGAGGGGAATATGAGCGAATATAATTTATTTAAGGTCCTTGCTGATGAGCAGAGAAGAGATATACTCGTTATGCTCAAAAAGAGAAGAATGAGTGCAGGGGAAATTGCTGAAGAATTAAATATAAGTCCAGCCGCGCTTTCATATCATTTAAAGCAACTTAAGGGCGCTGATCTTGTTATGGAATATAAACATAAAAATTATATATATTATGAAATCAATGCAACGGTTTTTGAAGAATTGATTTTGTGGATTAAACAGTTTGGAGGTAATCATAAATGAAAATATTGAAGTGGATTATATGTATACTCACTATACTTTCAACAGTATTTATGCTATTTATACTGCCTGACACTGTGCCCGTACATTTTGATATTAATGGCACTGCAGATAGATGGGGTTCGAAATTTGAGCTTTTGATTTTGCCAGTTGTGTTAATTGCGTGTGCTTTTATTTTAGACCCTATGGCAAAATCTTATCGCAAAAAAGCAGCGGAAGCAGATAATGAAAAAGAGAAGGTAGAGCATCTTTCGAATGCCAAGGTGCTTAGTATTACTGGCATTGTTACAATGTGTTTGTTTTTTGTTATCAATTTGCTTACGTTGTATTCCGTTTATATGGAAGTAACTCCGAATAGCGCCTTGCCTAAAATAGATATCTTTCAAGTGATTGGCGTTGTTATGGGTATAACGTTCATTGCGCTTGGTAACTATATGCCTAAAACAAGAAAAAACAGTAATATCGGATTTCGTTTGCCTTGGACACAGTACAATGATGTTACGTGGAGCAAATCAAACCGATTTGCCGGTTACGTTTTGATGATTTCGGGACTTGTTGCTATAATTGGTGCAATTTTCACAAAGGGAATGCTTTCTACCGTAATTATGGTTGGATCATTGCTTACATCTATACCGATTATTGTGATTTATGCATACGTGGTATATAAAAAAGAAAAATCAAAATAATAATATAAAGTCCTCGCAAATATTGCGAGGACTTTTATCAATGCCTATTTTGACTCATTACAATACTATTGGGGCTGCTATAAGCCTCACCATTAGGTGTACCAACC
The DNA here is from genome assembly GCA_045637205.1 of Eubacteriales bacterium. GTDB lineage: Bacteria > Bacillota > Clostridia > Oscillospirales > CAG-272 > RGIG4608. The sequence continues at coordinate 56,715 of JAZTYY010000070.1, forward strand.
TTGGGGTCATAAGTGTTTGTTATAGTGTTATACCAAGTTTCAGGTTCTTGTTCTTTTTTCTTAAATAGGTTTAGGAGCTTTTTGAAAATGTTCATAGGCTTTCCTCCTTCAACTCTTTATTTCATTATAATAGAAAATATTTTATGTGTCAAGTGTATTTATATAAAAAAACAGCCCTGCAAAGTAATTTGCAGGGCAATTTTTATAATTTTAAGAATTATTTGCTTTTAATAGCAGCCTGAGCAGCAGCAAGACGAGCGATCGGCACACGGAAAGGTGAGCAAGATACGTAGTCAAGACCGATGTTATGGCAGAATTCAACGGAAGTGGGGTCACCACCGTGTTCACCACAAATACCTACGTGGAGGTGTTCGTTAGCGGGTCTACCAAGTGTAACTGCCATGTTCATAAGCTTACCAACACCTGTCTGGTCAAGCTTTGCGAAAGGATCGTTTTCGAAAATCTTTGCATCGTAGTAAGCATTGAGGAACTTACCAGCGTCGTCACGAGAGAAGCCGTATGTCATCTGTGTAAGGTCGTTTGTACCGAAGCAGAAGAAGTCAGCGTTAGCAGCGATTTCGTCAGCTGTGATACAAGCTCTGGGAATTTCAATCATTGTACCTACTTCGTAGTCAAGTGTAACACCTGCAGCAGCGATTTCAGCATCAGCTGTAGCAACAACTACACTCTTAACGTACTTAAGTTCCTTAACGTCGCCTACAAGAGGAATCATGATTTCAGGACGAACTGTCCATTCGGGATGGCTCTTCTGAACGTTGATAGCAGCGCGGATAACAGCTGCTGTCTGCATCTTAGCGATTTCAGGATATGTTACGGAAAGACGGCATCCACGGTGACCCATCATGGGGTTGAATTCGTGGAGAGAAGAAATGATAGCCTTGATTTCTTCAACTGTCTTACCCTGAGCATTTGCAAGAAGAGCGATATCTTCTTCAGTTGTGGGAACGAACTCGTGAAGAGGTGGGTCAAGGAATCTAATGCAAACGGGGTTACCTTCGAGAGCTACGTAGAGCTGTTCGAAGTCAGCCTGCTGGTAGGGAAGAATCTTTGCAAGAGCAACTTCTCTTTCTTCAGCAGTGTTAGAGCAAATCATTTCACGGAAAGCAGCAATTCTGTCTGCTTCGAAGAACATGTGCTCTGTACGGCAAAGACCGATACCTTCAGCACCGAGCTCACGAGCCTTCTTAGCGTCTGTAGGTGTATCAGCGTTTGTTCTAACCTTAAGTGTACGGAATTCGTCAGCCCAACCCATGATTGTGCCGAAGTTACCGGAGATTTCTGCATCAACAGTAGGAATGATACCGTCGTAGATAGCGCCTGTAGAACCGTCGATGGAGATGTAGTCACCTTCAACGTATGTCTTACCAGCGAGAGTGAACTTCTTGTTTTCTTCGTCCATGTTGATTTCACCACAACCGGATACACAGCACTTACCCATACCACGAGCAACAACTGCTGCGTGAGATGTCATACCACCACGAACTGTGAGGATACCCTGAGCTGCCTTCATACCTGTGATATCTTCAGGAGATGTTTCAAGACGAACAAGAACTACCTTCTTACCAGCGTTGTTCCAAGCTTCTGCATCTTCAGCAGAGAATACAACCTGACCGCAAGCAGCACCGGGAGATGCACCAAGACCTCTACCCATAGGAGTAGCTGCCTTAAGTGCCTTCGCGTCGAACTGAGGGTGAAGGAGTGTATCAAGGTTTCTGGGATCGATCATAAGAACTGCTTCTTCCTTTGTCTTGTGGCCTTCAGCAACAAGGTCAACAGCGATCTGAAGAGCTGCCTGAGCTGTTCTCTTACCGTTACGAGTCTGAAGCATGTAAAGCTTTTCATTTTCAATTGTGAATTCCATATCCTGCATATCGTGGTAGTGGTTTTCAAGGATTTCGCAAACCTTTTTGAACTCTTCGAATGCAGCGGGGAACTTGTTAGCCATTTCAGCGATGGGCATGGGAGTACGAACACCTGCAACAACGTCTTCACCCTGTGCATTTGTAAGGAATTCACCCA
>JAZTYY010000071.1:0-7839 GCA_045637205.1 Eubacteriales bacterium
GATGGATAAACTGACAGTATCGGGGGGGTCACAAAAATAAAATCAACAGTTTTCGAAATAAAGTTACTTTGCTTTTAAAATGGACCGTCGGGGACGCCGGTCCCTACAAGGTTACAATTATTTGAAAATTGTGTTTGTGCGTACAACTCACTAAATCCCAATTTATCTATACAACAATCTACTCATTATTTCTCTCAAAATCAAATAAATACTGTTGTGCCACACCTGCATATTTGCCAAAGGTAGATGGATCAAAGTCCTTTTCAAAATATTTATCAAGCACGCGCTTCATCCACACATCGATTGGGAATGGATCGTGCCTTTCAAAACCGAAAAGGAGCGCGCAAGAAGCCACCTTCAAGCCGATTCCCTTTACCATGCAAAGATAGGAAATCGCATCTTCGAGCTTATCTATTTTCTTTAATTCATCTTTGTTTATCTCACCCGAGCACCATTTTTGTGCAGCATCAATTATGTATTTAGCACGAAATCCCGTTTTGAGTGAGAAAATAAAGTCCTCTCCTGAACCTAAAATTGCCTCAGCCGTTGGGAAAGAATAAAATTCTCTATCCTTTGCACCGTGATTTTCCATACCACTTGCATCAATTTGCTTACCGAGTGCAAACGAAAGAGCATCAATAATCTTCTTAATTCTTGGAATATTATTATTCTGAGAAATAATAAACGAGCAAACCGTCTCCCATGCCTCTTGGTGCAAAATTCTAATGCCTTTTCCCTCTTTAAGCGCCTCAACGAATGTCGGATTTTGGCAATTTTCAAGTAATTCTCTATCAATCGCCTCATAATCCTCTTCAAGTGCAAAATAATGACACCAAATATCGTTAAAATCTTCGGCAGTGGAGTTATAAATTATCAATTCATTTTCAATTTGCTTTACAGAAACAAGACGTCCGAAAGCAACACCTAACCACTCGTCATCAGTCACCCTTTCCCATCTAAAGCACTGTCCACAATCAAGCGTTTTGGCAAGATTATATGCCCCATCGTATCTTACACGGACAAAAGGTAGACTACCCTCAAATTCAGTTTTAATATCTTCAAAAAATTTCTTCATTTTTTCTTCCAATTCTGCAAAAAATCTCTTGCTTTAATTACTAAAATATTATATAATTATTGTAGCATATATTTTTTCAATTTGCAACATTTTTTAAAAGGATAAGTCAATAATATGATAGAGCTTCTTGATTTACATAAAAAGTTTATAATTGAGCATTTGCATGAAGGAGACGTAGCAGTCGATTTTACAATGGGTAACGGTCATGATACCGAATTTTTATCAAAAACCGTTGGTGAAAATGGAAAAGTTTATGCCTTTGACATTCAGGCAAGCGCAGTTGAGTCAACTCGCAAAAATCTCGAAAATGCAGGTTGCCCAAGCAACTACACCCTCATTCACGACTCACACCACAATGTAAAAAATTACGTTAGTGAGCCAATTAAAGCAGGAATGTTCAACCTTGGCTATCTGCCCGGCGGGGACAAGTCAATTACCACAATGAGAACAACCACGCTCCCTGCAATTGAGGCAGCAATCGATCTTCTTGGCAAGGATGCAATCCTTCTTATCGCGGTTTACCCAGGACATCCCGAGGGAGATGCCGAGGGCAAGGAAATCACCGAATACCTCTCCACCCTATCTCGCTTTAAGGTGTGTTGCACCAAGGTTCAGATTGTTAACTCACCAACATCCCCATATTTTATGATGATTGAAACTAAATAGAGGACGATTATGGAACAAAAAAACAATAGAACACCTGCTTTTTCAAGGGTTCGCAAGAGCTTTTTGAAGCAGGTTACAGAATACGATAGAAAAGAAAATATTCAGGTTATTGCAGTCGCACTTTCAATATTTTTGTTGGCTACAGCACTTTTGATTACCTCAACCGTCATTGAAAGCTCGGGCAAGAATAGATACGTTTACGTTTACGGTGATTATGAGCAAAGCATAAATGAAAGTCTTTGCCTTGAATCCGACGTTCAGCTTATTGATATGAACGCGCTTGCAAATTATTGCGGTTTGAATAAGGAAGAGGCGGGCTTATCTTCAACGTTTAGTGTTAATAATACCTACGTTAGCTTTGAGCACAACAGCAAAATTGCAATCGTAAACGGCATCAAAAAGGAAATGCCCACAAAGGCTCAACTCAAAAATGGATATTGCTTAGTTCCCTTGGCAACTATCACCGAGCTTTTTAGTGCAATAGAGGTTTCAATAAATAAACAAACCATAACCGTTTCAAAATCAACTGATACAATGTATATTTACGATAAAAATCCGAAGCTCGATTACACTATAGATGCAAGTTACCTTGAATACATCAATTCAAACAATGACTATATCTATACCCTTCTCAACAAGCAAAATCCCATAGATGAGGATTTTGAACCCTCAAACCTCGTTCAAATTCCCGAAAAATATACCCACTCATACAAGCACGGCACCAACGTTTACCTTGAAGAAACAACTATGAAGGCGCTTGAGGCCATGCTTCTTGCCATGAATGAGGACGGAATTGAAGACGTTTTCGTTCAAAGTGCCTATCGTACACATGCATACCAAAACGTGCTCTTTAACACCTACATTGAGCGCGAAATGGAAAAGGGTCTTTCAAGAGAGCAGGCTACAATAAACGCCAATAAATATTCAGCAAAGCCCGAATACAGTGAGCACAGAACAGGTCTTTGCATCGACTTCACCACAAACTCAATTCACGGTGCAGTTGACGACGTTTTTGAAACAACCGAGGCATACACCTGGCTCAAGGACAATGCTTGGAAATACGGCTTCGTTATGCGCTATCCCGAAAACAAGGAGGACATAACAGGATATATTTATGAATCCTGGCACTATCGCTTCGTAGGATTTGAGGTTGCATCAATTATGTACCAAACAGGACTTTGCTATGAAGAATATCTTGAAATTTTCGGCACAAAATAATTGAAATTATATACTATTACAGGGGGCTTTTAAAAATGCCCCCTATAAAATACTTAAGGAGAAAATATGAAAATAACTGAAAACATTAAATATATTGGTGTTAACGATCATAAAATCGACCTTTTTGAAGGTCAATATGCAGTGCCAAACGGAATTAGCTATAATTCCTATATAATTCTTGATGAAAAGATTGCCGTTTTTGATACCGTTGACGCAAATTTCACTGACGAGTGGCTTGAAAATTTAGGCAATGCGCTTGAAGGTCGCGTGCCCGACTATCTCATCGTGCAGCACATGGAGCCCGACCACTCCGCAAACATAGTGAGCTTCATTAAGACATATCCCAATGCCAAAATTGTGGCAAATCCCAAGGCGTTTGATATGATGGACAATTTCTTTGGTGGCATCGATAACGAAAAGAAAATGCCCGTTCAAAATGGTGCAACTCTAAGCCTTGGCAAACACAGCTTGACCTTCATTTTTGCCCCAATGGTTCATTGGCCCGAGGTTATGTTTACTTATGAAAACCATGAAAGGATTCTATTCTCTGCCGACGCATTTGGTAAATTCGGTGCGCTTGATATAAACGAGGACTGGGATGACGAGGCAAGAAGATATTACATCGGCATCGTTGGAAAATACGGTGTTCAAGTTCAAAACGTGCTTGCAAAGGCAAAAAATCTCGATATTGCAAGAATTTGTCCACTTCACGGTCCAATTCTTGATGAAAATATCGACCACTATATAGACAAATACAATACCTGGTCGAGCTATGAGCCCGAGGAGGACGGCATAGTTATCGCCTACACCTCAATTTACGGCAATACAAAGAAAGCCGTTATGACGCTTGCCAATAAGCTTAATACTATGGGATGCGAAAGGGTTGTTACGCTCGACCTTGCTCGTACTGAATGGTCGCATGCTGTAGCAACTGCATTTAGATATAGCAAGCTTGTGTTGGCAACGACCACATACAATTCAGATATTTTTCCCTATATGCGACATTTTTTAGAGCACTTGACTGAACGAAACTTCAAAAATCGCACCGTGGGATTCATAGAAAACGGCAGCTGGGCACCCACTGCACATAAAATTATGAAATCCAAGCTCGACGAGTGCAAAAATATCACTTACCTTAACACAGCTTGCACAATCCGTTCATCCCTCAATGGCGATAGCACCACTCAACTTGAAAAAATGGCGGAGGAGTTGTGCGAGAAATAAAACAAAAAGAGGAGCTCCAGCTCCTCTTTTTTATTTGCTTTATTTATTCTTCATAACAGCAAGTGCACACCAGCCGTTATCGTCGATTCTTTCGACAACCTGAAGTGCGTATTCATTAAGCTTTGCGATAACGTCGTCAGCTCTTTCACAAATGATACCTGAGCAAAGAAGAACGCAATCGTCCTTCATAAATCTACCAATATCAGGTGTCATTCTAATGATAATATCAGCCACGATATTTGCACAAATAAGGTCATATTTACCACCTTCAAGGTCAACCTGCTTTAAAAGGTCAGAAACTTCACAAGTGATATTCTCTTGACCACTTTCGGCTATGTTCTCGTTAGCAACCTTAACGGCAATGGGATCGATATCATATGCCTTGCACTCACCTGCGCCAAGCTTTGATGCACAAATTGCAAGAATACCACTTCCACATCCAACGTCAAGCATTCTAACGCCACTCTTTGTGTACTTTTCAAGAAGCTCAATTACAAGACGAGTTGTTTCGTGTGATCCTGTGCCAAATGCCATACCCGGATCCATTTTAACAACGATTTCGCCCTCTTTAGCCTCATATTCCTCCCACATGGGAACAATAACCGTTCTCTTTCCAATGTGGAGTGTTGTATAATACTTCTTCCAAGAATTTGCCCAGTCCTCTTCATTTACGCCAACAATTTCTATTTTGGGAGTAATTCCCTCACTTTCAAGGCGCTCACGAATGAACGAAATTGCCATATTATAATTCTGGTCGGCGGGCAAAAAGAGTGATACTGATGCCACAGTCTTGTCCGCGTTAAGTATGCTTTCGTCAATAAGATCACCATAGCAGGTCTTAAGGTCGATGTCGGAATAGTCCTCAACCATAAGATTGTTGTCAAGCACGCTCATAACTGCCATTGCAGTATCAAGTTCAGGGAGCTTAACCGTAACCTTAATTTGTGTCCAGTCCTTTATTTCAGTGGTTTCACCACAAATGTAATCGGGATCCATCATTTTTTCTTACCCCCTATCTCTTTTTGAAAAAGCTTGTGCGCTTTTTATAATTACTTTCACCACAAGCATCAGCAAATGCTCGCATATGATCCTTTTGCTTTTGTGAAAGTCCCTTGGGAATTTCAACAACAGTTGTGAAAATCAAATCACCCTTGCGATTGGGATTGTTAAGATTTTGAATACCCTTGCCCTTGAGTGTGAACTGAGTGCCTGGCTGAGTGCCGTCGGGAATCTCATATTTTTGGTCGCCCTCAAGTGTGGGAATTGTAATCTCCGCTCCAAGAGTTGCCTCAGCAACAGTAATCGGCACGTCACAATACACGTCATATCTTTCGCGCGTGAAAATCTTATGTGACTTTACAGTAACTGTAATAATAAGGTCACCTGCAGGGCCACCGTTTCTACCATCAGAGCCCTGACCACGAAGCGCAATTCTTTCACCGTTATCAATACCCGCAGGAATATTAACTGAAAGCGTTTTATTTACGCGAACGTATCCCGTTCCGTTACAATTGGAGCAAGGAGTTCTAATAATCTTACCCGTTCCGCGACAGTTATCACAAGTAACGGTGGTTTGGAATTGCATTCCACCCATTCTTTGCATAACTCGTCTTTGACCCGTACCGTTACAGTATGCGCAGGTTTCAGCATGCGTTCCCTTTTGTGCGCCTGAGCCGTGACAGTCATCACATTTTTGCACTCTCTTAAAGGTAACGTCCTTCTTCACACCGAATGCCGCCTCTTCAAAGGTGAGCGTTACGTGAACGCCAATATCCTCACCGCGCTGGGGAGCATTTCTTCTGCTTGATGATGAGCCACCGCCAAAGCCACCAAAGCCACCGCCAAAAAAGCTGCTAAAGATGTCACCAATGTCACCAAAGTCAGAAAAGCCTCCAAAGCCACCGTAGCCACCGCCTGCACCTTGATCAAATGCCGCGTGTCCGAATTGGTCGTATTTTGACTTTTTGTCGGGGTCGGAAAGCACACTATATGCCTCGTTAACCTCCTTGAACTTTTGCTCAGCCTCAGCATTACCCGGATTCATATCTGGGTGATATTTCTTTGCAAGAGTTCTATATGCCTTTTTAATTGAAGCCTCGTCAGCGCCCTTATTCAGCCCCAAGACCTCATAATAATCTCTTTTATCTGCCATTTTATTCTCTCTTTAAAACGGACATAGGAAAGGGCATTTTTTGCCCTTTCCCTGCCTGATTTTAGTTTATTTTACTGATTTGTCTTATCTTCGAAGCCGGCATCATAGTATGTGCCGTCGCTACCGTTATCAGTGCCACCCTGTGCACCACCGAAGTCAGCACCGGGGTTACCCTGTGCACCTGACTGCTTATAAAGCTTTTCGGACAATGTATAGAATGCCTTTTGAAGAGCTTCAGTATCTCTCTTAATAGCTTCAGTATCGTTTGTCTTAACTGTTTCCTTAAGCTTTTCAATACCTGCCTTAACCTCAGCAAGATCGCTTTCAGGAAGCTTATCACCGATTTCAGAAAGTGTCTTTTCACTCTGGAAAATCATTGTGTCAGCGTGATTCTTCACATCAACTGCTTCCTTCTGCTTCTTATCCTCTTCAGCAAATCTTTCAGCATCGCGAACTGCTCTATCGATATCTTCCTTGCTCATATTTGTTGAGGATGTGATTGTGATATTTGTCTGCTTGCCTGTACCCTTGTCACATGCACTTACGTTAACGATACCGTTTGCGTCAATGTCGAATGTAACTTCAATCTGAGGTACTCCACGGGGAGCTGCAGGAATTCCGTCAAGGTGGAATCTACCAAGTGTTGTATTGCCTGCTGCCATTTCACGTTCACCCTGAAGAATATGAATTTCAACAGATGTCTGACCATCAGCTGCAGTAGAGTAAATTTGGCTCTTCTTTACGGGAATTGTTGTGTTTCTATCAATAATTCTATTGAATACACCACCAAGAGTTTCGATACCAAGTGAAAGAGGTGTAACGTCGAGAAGAAGAAGATCCTTAACGTCACCGCCAAGAACACCCGCCTGAATAGCTGCACCAACAGCTACACATTCGTCGGGGTTGATTCCCTTGAAGGGCTCTTTGCCGATAAGCTTCTTTACTGCTTCCTGAACTGCAGGAATTCTTGTTGAACCACCAACCAAAAGAACCTTATCAATCTGACTTACAGAAAGGCCTGCGTCAGCAAGTGCCTTCTTTGTGGGGATGATTGATCTATCTACAAGATCGCTTGTAATTCTATCAAATTCAGCTCTTGTAAGAGTTGCGTCAAAGTGAAGAGGACCTGCAGCTGTTGCTGTAATGAAGGGCAAGTTGATGTTTGTGCTTGTCATACCAGAAAGCTCAATCTTTGCCTTTTCAGCAGCTTCCTTAAGGCGCTGCATAGCCATTTTGTCGCCGCGAAGGTCAATGCCCTGGTCAGCCTTGAAGCCGTCAGCAAGCCAGTCGATAACTCTCTGGTCAAAATCGTCACCGCCAAGACGGTTGTTACCTGCGGTTGCAAGAACTTCCTGAACGCCGTCACCCATTTCGATGATTGAAACGTCGAATGTGCCGCCGCCGAGGTCATAAACCATAATCTTCTGCTCGGTGTCTTTACCAAGACCGCAAGCAAGTGCAGCAGCAGTAGGCTCGTTTATGACTCTTAATACTTCAAGGCCTG
>JAZTYY010000072.1:0-22646 GCA_045637205.1 Eubacteriales bacterium
TCAGCCCTGCTATAACATTTACGTTACGGCGAACGGAAAATCCTTGACCTACATTGTTTCAATGAAGGGCGAGATTTTGCACAAGGGCGAGGGCAGTCACAGTCACTGATGCTCATAATAAAAGGTGGTGGAAAAATTCCATCACCTTTTTTTGTTTTATGTTAAATTCCTTCATTTATACTAAATGGTGCTCTCCTCATCCACCATCAAAGATGGTCCCCCTTCTCCGCTGGAGAAGGCTAATAGAGAGATAAATCAAAATTTGAAATTTCAACAACAAAAAACCACCCTTTCGGGTGGTTTTAACTTCATTTTTATACCAACCAAGCTAAAAAGCCAATTCCGCCGTAAACGATAATCGTCACTATAGCTCCTGCTATTAATACGCCAAAAAGTGCGGACAAAAATGCCTTCCACGGCTTCATACCGATTACTGCCGCTACAAGTGAGCCCGTCCAAGCTCCTGTCACGGGAAGCGGAATTGCGATAAAAATGCACAAACCCCAAAATGAATATTTTTCAATTTTATCGCGCTTTTTTTCTACCCTTTTAAGTAAAAAATTTGCAATTTTATTGAAAAATTTCACCTTTGAAGCTGACATCCACTTGATTATTGCATTAATGAAAAGCAAAATAAACGGCACGGGCAAAAGATTGCCTAAAACGGATATAAGATACGCTTGCCACCAAGGTAAATCGAATGCAAATGCCAATGGAATTGCACCACGAAGCTCGATTATAGGAAGCATCGAACAGAAAAAGACGCAGAGCTCTTCTCCAACTATTTCAAGAAAAAAATTACTTATCGCGTCTACCATATTTGCCTCCCTTTACTTAAATTATGTAATAATATTTCTTACTTTTTTAACCAGCTGGGTGGTTGAATTTCTCCCTTAAGTACAACAAATACGATAACTACTGCCGTAATAATTATAGCTGCACTGATAAGTGTAACCACCAATGAACGAGTTCTTGCAGATTTTTTAGCTTCATCACTGAGCACATCTGCACTTGATTTGATTTTTGCAATTCCCAAACTCTTTAATGTTCTTGACATCGGCTTGTAAAGGAACATTACAAGACTGGCATTAAATATAGATTTTACCGCATTAAACGGAATTATTGTGGTTGGTAATAATCCCATTACCATATCCTTCGCCACCTGCAATGACATATCGGTGGTGAATTCAAGATAATATGGGGTGATTATAATATTTGCCAACGTCATAATTCCCATAGTAGCCACTGAAGCAGTTACAAGTCCAATTACTGCTCCCCATAAAGTTTTTTTGTATTTATAGATGATGGATGACACGCCTACGAACGTTAGAGAGCTAATCAAATTCATAACAAGACCATAAAATCCTGTTTCTGAAGTTGTAATCATCTCAATAAATGGAACTATTGCGGCACATATGATACCCGCTAAAGGTCCAAAAAACATACCGCAAATGGCGGAAATTACATCCTTAAAGTCAAGTGTTAAAAAGGACACCTTAATAGGCAAAACAGCTGATACCACATATGCTAATGCAATAAAGAGTCCTATAATTGTTATTCGTTTAATTTTTTCTGTATTTTTAGTTCTTGTTTTCATAAGTATTTCCCTTCTTAAAATTAAATTTAAGAGGAAAGATAAAAAAAATCCGACACTTTTACACAAAAGGTCGGGGATATGGATAGACAATATGCCTATCCCGATATTTTATCTTTTCTCATCCGGACTTTACCGTCGGTTTGGGAGTTTCACCCAATCGGCTCTTGAATTTCAAGAGTTCACAGACTTTAACTGTCGGTATGGAATTTCACCAATCCCCAAAGATATTATTATTTTATGCGACAAAATTTATATTGTCGCAAAGCTTTTTTGCTTACTTTTTTTCGAAATTTATATGCACCAAAGAATATTATACTGAAAAAGCATAAAAATTGGTATAAATAATATTAACATTAGCGCGAAGCCCTATAAAGCTTTTTTGCTTACTTTTTTCTCGAAAAAAGTAAGGGCTGCTGCGTTTTGCAGCAGCCCTTTTAGTAAGCTTTATTCTAAATAATTAAATTATTCAAGAATTTCGGATACAACGCCGGAACCTACTGTTCTACCACCTTCACGGATAGCGAAACGAAGACCGTTTTCACAAGCGATAGGTGTGATAAGTTCAACTGTCATATCTACGTTGTCACCAGGACGGCACATTTCAACGCCTGCGGGAAGCTGAATTGTACCTGTAACGTCTGTTGTTCTGAAGTAGAACTGAGGTCTGTAACCTGCGAAGAAGGGCTTAGAACGGCCACCTTCTTTTTCTGTAAGAACGTATACGTGACCTACGAACTTTGTGTGGGGGTGTACGGAACCGGGTTTAGCAAGAACCTGACCTCTTTCGATTTCGTCCTTAGCGATACCACGAAGAAGTGCACCAATGTTGTCACCTGCTTCAGCCTGAGGAAGAAGCTTGTGGAACATTTCAACACCTGTAACTGTTGTGCTTCTCTTTTCGTCGGAAAGACCAACTACTTCAACAACGTCACCAACTTTTACTGTACCTCTTTCTACTCTACCTGTAGCAACTGTACCACGACCGGAGATAGAGAATACGTCTTCTACGGGCATAAGGAATGCAAGGTCAGCCTGACGTTCAGGAGTAGGAATGTAAGAGTCAACTGCAGCCATGAGTTCAAGGATGCAAGCGAATTCAGGAGCGCTGAGGTCGTTGTTAGAAGATTCAAGAGCGTTACGAGCAGAACCACGAACTACGGGAATATCGTCGCCGGGGAAGTCGTAAGAAGAAAGGAGATCTCTGATTTCCATTTCTACAAGGTCAAGAAGTTCATCGTCATCAACAAGGTCTGTCTTGTTCATGAATACTACAAGTGCAGGAACGCCTACCTGACGAGCAAGAAGTACGTGTTCTCTTGTCTGTGCAAGAGGGCCGTCTGTACCTGCAACTACGAGGATAGCGCCGTCCATCTGAGCAGCACCTGTGATCATGTTCTTAACGTAGTCTGCGTGTCCGGGGCAGTCAACGTGTGCATAGTGTCTGTTTTCTGTCTCGTATTCTACGTGACGAGAGTTAATTGTGATACCACGTGCTCTTTCTTCAGGGCAGTTGTCGATCTGGCTGTAATCAAGGAACTCAGAACCGTTAAGGATAGAGAGTGTTCTTGTGATAGCAGCTGTAAGTGTTGTCTTACCGTGGTCAACGTGACCGATTGTACCAATGTTAACGTGGGGTTTTGTACGTTCAAATGTTTGCTTTGCCATTTTGAAAATCCTCCATTATAAATGAATTAATGTTTTTTAAATTTTATATATATTACTTCTTAGCACGAGAAGTAATGATACCATCCTGAATGGACTTAGGCACTTGTGCGAAGTGACTGGGTTCCATTGAGTACTGTGCACGACCCTGGCTCTTTGAACGAAGGTCTGTTGCGTATCCGAACATTTCGGAAAGGGGAACAAAGCTTGTAAGCTCTGTTACGCCGTTGTTAGCTTCCATAGACTGGATCTGACCACGACGAGAGTTAACGTCGCCGATGATATCACCGAGATAATCGTCAGGAGTAATTGTTACTACCTTAACGATGGGCTCAGTAAGAACGGGTTCAGCAAGACGCATAGCTTCCTTGAATGCCATTGAACCTGTGATCTTGAACGCCATTTCAGAAGAGTCAACTTCATGGTAAGAACCATCATAAAGTGTAACCTTAACGTCAACAACGTTATAACCAGCAAGAACACCGTTCTGCATAGCACCCTGGATACCCTGGTTAACGGGCTCGATGTATTCCTTAGGAATAGCACCACCTGTAACAGCGTTAACGAATGTGTAACCTGCACCGGGCTCGTTGGGCTCAAGAGTGAGCTTAACGTGACCGTACTGACCGGAACCACCGGACTGCTTCTTGTACTTAGTTTCGTGGTCAATCTTCTTACGGATTGTTTCCTTATAAGCAACCTGAGGAGCACCGATGTTAGCTTCTACCTTAAATTCACGAAGCAAACGGTCAACGATAATTTCAAGGTGCAACTCACCCATACCTGCGATGATTGTCTGACCAGTTTCCTCATCAGTATATGTGCGGAATGTGGGGTCTTCTTCTGCAAGCTTTGCAAGAGCCAAGCCCATCTTTTCCTGACCAGCGCGTGTCTTGGGTTCGATAGCAACTGAAATAACAGGTTCAGGGAATTCCATGGATTCAAGAATTACGGGATGCTTCTGATCACAGAATGTGTCACCTGTTGTTGTATACTTTGTAGATACAACAGCCGCGATATCACCACTGTAGCATACGTCGATATCCTTACGGTCGTTTGCATGCATCTGAAGAACACGTCCGAATCTTTCGTGCTTGTTCTTTGTGGAGTTATATACGTTTGTACCAGCTGCTACGAAACCGGAGTAAACACGGAAGAAGCAAAGCTTACCAACGTATGGGTCTGTCATAATCTTGAATGCAAGAGCTGAGAAAGGATTCTCATCGCCTGCGGGTCTCTCTGTTTCCTCTTCTGTATCGGGGTTGATACCCTTGATAGAAGGAATATCGAGAGGAGAAGGCATGTAATCAACGATAGCGTCAAGGAGCTTCTGAACACCCTTGTTTCTATAAGATGTACCGCAAACTACGGGAACGATCTTGTTGTCGATTGTTGCCTTACGAAGAGCTGCTTTAAGCTCTGCAACGGAGATTTCTTCTTCCATGCAGTATCTTTCAAACAATTCTTCGTCTGTTTCACAAATAGATTCAACCATTGCTGCATGATATTCCTGAGCCTTGTCAAGCATGTCTGCAGGAATTTCTTCTTGTCTCATGTCTTTGCCCTGTTCATCATAGTAAACTTCAGCCTTCATTTCCATAAGGTCGATAACGCCCTTGAAGTCCATTTCAGCACCAATAGGAAGCTGAATCGGAACTGCGTTAGCATGAAGTCTATCCTTAAGCATCTGAACAACGCGATAGAAGTTCGCACCATTGATGTCCATCTTGTTTACATAGCACATACGGGGAACTCTATACTTATCAGCCTGACGCCATACTGTTTCAGACTGAGGTTCAACACCACCCTTTGCACAAAGTACTGTAACAGCACCGTCAAGTACTCTAAGTGAACGTTCAACTTCAACTGTGAAGTCAACGTGTCCGGGTGTGTCGATAATATTTATACGATGTGTGTTTGCTTTTGTAGCAGCAGCATCGTTGTGGAACTCTGATTTAGCCCAATAGCAAGTTGTTGCAGCAGAAGTGATTGTAATACCTCTCTCCTGTTCCTGAGCCATCCAGTCCATTGTTGCAGAACCTTCATGAGTTTCACCGATTTTATGAGTCTTACCTGTGTAGAACAAGATACGCTCAGTAGTAGTGGTCTTACCAGCGTCAATGTGCGCCATAATACCAATGTTTCTTGTTTTTTCAAGCGAATATTCTCTTGGCATTGTAAGTCTCCTTTAAAATCAATATCTGTAGTGTGCAAAAGCCTTGTTTGCTTCTGCCATTCTGTGTGTTTCTTCCTTCTTCTTGAATGCAGCGCCTGCACCGTTCTTAGCATCCATAATTTCGTTTGCTAATCTTTCAGCCATTGTGCGCTCACCACGTTTTCTGGAATAACCAACGAGCCAACGGAGACCAAGAGTCTGACGTCTTTCAGCTCTTACCTCCATAGGAACCTGATAGGTAGAACCGCCTACACGGCGAGCCTTAACCTCAAGTACAGGCATAATGTTTTCAAGAGCAGCCTGGAAAGCTTCAACAGCGTTTTCACCTGTCTTGCCTTCTACGATTGCGAATGCATCGTATACGATTTTCTGTGCTACTCCCTTTTTACCGTCAAGCATTACGTTGTTGATAAGCTTTGTTACAAGCTTAGATCCGTAAAGGGGATCCGGTAATACATCTCTTTTGGAAATTTTACCTCTTCTCGGCACTTTACTTCCCTCCTTCATTAATATTATGAAATCATTGGTACTCAAAAGCATTTCTTCTGTCAATGCACGTCGGCGTGGTCTGCCTTAAACATTAAATTTATGCAGCTCTTTCAGACGAGCGAATATTTTGCTTTATACCTTTTGTGTTTGACCTATTATTTCTTCTTAGGTCTCTTTGCACCGTATTTAGAACGGCTCTGGTTACGGTTTGCAACGCCTTGTGCGTCGAGTGTACCGCGAATGATGTGGTAACGTACACCGGGCAGGTCACGTACTCTTCCGCCTCGAATGAGAACTACGGAGTGTTCCTGCAAGTTGTGGCCGATACCGGGGATGTAGGTTGTTACTTCAAGACCGTTTGTAAGTCTTACTCTTGCGATCTTACGAAGAGCTGAGTTAGGCTTCTTGGGTGTTGTTGTAGATACCTTTGTGCAAACTCCTCTTTTCTGAGGTGCGTGCTGGTCTGTAGGTTCATTGTGAAGTGTATTAAAGCCCTTCTGAAGCACGGGTGCTTTGGACTTGTATACCTTCTCGCTACGTCCCTGTCTTACAAGCTGGTTAAAGGTTGGCATTTTCTTCCTCCTTCTTCAAAAATTTAATGTTTATACAGACACAACCGCAAGCGGTTATGGTACTGTCAAATCAATAAATTACCTGCAAAATCGCGTTTTAGCCCTATTTTCACAAAT
Organism: Eubacteriales bacterium; assembly: GCA_045637205.1. Lineage (GTDB taxonomy): Bacteria > Bacillota > Clostridia > Oscillospirales > CAG-272 > RGIG4608. The sequence continues at coordinate 6,614 of JAZTYY010000072.1, forward strand.
AATTACAGTTTATTATATCACTAAAATTCCGTTTTGTCAAGAAAAATATATTTTTTTGAATTTTTTAGCATTTTACACAATATAAACAAAGTTTAATTTCTATTTTTGTTTGTTTTTCACAATGTTACATAAAACCCCGACACTTAACAAAGTGTCGGGGTTTAAAAGCGATTATTCAGTTACTACTACTGCTTCTTCCGCCTGCTCAACGGGACGAGCATTAACGTTATGGTAGCACTTCATACCTGTACCTGCAGGAATGAGCTTACCAATAATTACGTTCTCTTTAAGACCTCTCAAGTGGTCGATCTTACCGTTTGTAGCAGCGTCAGTAAGAACTCTTGTTGTTTCCTGGAAGGAAGCTGCTGACAAGAAGGATTCTGTAGCAAGAGCAGCCTTGGTAATACAAAGAAGAACGTGCTCATATGTTGCAAGCTCAAGATCAATTTCACCTGCATCAATTCTTGCCTGAACCTTATTGTTCTCTGCTTCAAATTCAGAAACGTCAACAACTGAGCCAGAGAGAAGATCTGTGTTACCGGGATTCAAAACTCTAAGCTTTCTTGTCATCTGACGAGCAATAATTTCAATGTGCTTATCGTTAACAGAAACGGACTGTCCACGGTAAACCTTCTGTGTTTCAGTAATAATGTAGGAATAAACCTCATCAATACCCTGAATACGAAGGATATCCGCAGGAGCCTTACTACCTTCAGTAAGAACCTCGCCCTTTGTTACGTGCTGGCCGTCAACAATTGCAAGCTTTGTACCGTAAGGAATAGCATATTTAACCTGTTCGCCTGTTTCGTCACTTGTAACAAATACATCGTGAACGTTAGCATTTTCACCAAGCTGAACACGAGCGATACCTGTATGTTCACTCATGATAGCAGCCTTCTTGGGCTGACGAGCTTCAAAGAGCTCTTCAACTCTGGGAAGACCCTGTGTAATATCGCTACCAGCGACACCACCGGAGTGGAACGTTCTCATTGTAAGCTGTGTACCAGGTTCACCGATGGACTGAGCAGCAATGATACCAACTGCTTCACCAACGCTTACCTTCTTACCAGAAGCAAGGTCAGCACCGTAGCAGTGTGCACATACACCATGCTTAGCATGACACTGGATAAGAGAACGAATGTGTACCTTCTTAATTCCAGCCTTTTCAATTGCCTTTGCCTGTTCATCAGAGATCATTTCGTCGTCACCAACGATAACAACACCTGTTTCAGGATGAACGATTTCGCCAATAGTATATCTACCGATGATTCTATCGGAAAGTGTTTCAAGTACGTTGCCTTCCTTAACGTCAACGTTTTCACTTACCCAAGCACCGTGAGTTGTATCACACTTTTCTTCAGTAACGATAACGTCCTGAGAAACGTCAACAAGACGACGTGTAAGGTAACCGGAGTCAGCAGTTCTAAGCGCTGTATCAGAAAGCGATTTACGAGAACCACGAGCACCCATGAAGTACTCAGTAATATTAAGACCTTCACGGAAGTTAGATTTAATAGGAAGCTCAATTGTCTTACCGTTTGCAGCAAACATAAGACCACGCATACCTGCAAGCTGACGCATCTGCTGGATAGAACCACGGGCACCGGAATCCGCCATGATCTTGATGGGGTTGTAGGTGTCAAAGCTTCTAAGAAGAGCATCTGTAACTTCCTTGGTTGTCTGATCCCAAATCTTAACTACACTGTTGTAGCGTTCTTCTTCGGAAAGAGTACCACGGTTATAGTGCTTACGGATAACTTCAACCTTCTTTTCAGCTTCAGCAATGAAGGGTTTCTTTTCCTGAGGAATTGTCATATCGTAAACGGAGATTGAGAAAGAAGCACGAGTTGAGTACTTATAACCCATTTCCTTGATATTATCGAGCATTTCTGCACAAACAGGTGTACCATTATATTTAATACATCTGTCGATAAGCTGACCGAGTTCCTTCTTCTTTGTTACAAACATAATTTCAAGGTCGAACGCCTTTTCGGGATCAGTTCTATCTACGAAACCAAGATTCTGAGGAATTGCCTGGTTGAAGATAAGACGACCAAGAGTTGCATCAATTACCTTTGACTGCATTACGCCGTCAATTTCCTTTTCAACTCTAACCTTAATAGGAGCATGGAGACCAAGAACCTTATTTTCGTAAGCCATAACTGCTTCGTTGAAGTTACGGAATACCATGCCTTCACCAGGTTCACCGGGCTTATCCATTGTAAGATAGTAAGAACCGAGAATCATATCCTGAGAAGGAATTGTTACTGCACGACCGTCAACGGGCTTAAGAAGGTTGTTAGCGGAAAGCATAAGGAATCTTGCTTCAGCCTGAGCTTCAGCAGAAAGAGGTACGTGAACGGGCATCTGGTCACCGTCGAAGTCCGCGTTAAACGCAGGACATACAAGGGGGTGAAGCTTGATTGCGCGTCCCTCAACGAGCACGGGCTCAAACGCCTGAATAGAAAGACGGTGGAGTGTAGGTGCACGGTTGAGCATTACGGGGTGTTCCTTGATTACGTTTTCAAGAGCATCCCATACCTCGGGATACATATATGCCTTATCTATCTTCTTCTGCGCTTCCTTTACGTTAGTTGCCTTCTGCATTTCTGTAAGGCGCTTAACGATGAAGGGCTTGAACAATTCAAGAGCCATTTCCTTAGGAAGACCGCACTGATAAATCTTGAGATTAGGACCTACAACGATAACGGAACGACCTGAATAGTCAACACGTTTACCGAGCAAGTTCTGACGGAAACGTCCCTGCTTACCTCTAAGCATTTCAGAAAGGGACTTAAGAGCACGGTTGGAGGGACCTGTTACGGGCTTACCTCTTCTACCGTTATCAATAAGCGCGTCAACCGCTTCCTGAAGCATACGCTTTTCATTTCTGATAACGATTTCAGGAGTACGAATCTCCATAAGCTTCTTAAGACGGTTATTACGGCTAATAACTCTACGGTAAAGCTCGTTAAGGTCGGAGGATGCGAATCTACCACCGTCAAGCTGTACCATAGGACGGATATCAGGAGGAAGAACGGGGATAGCATCAAGAATCATCCATTCAAGCTTATTGCCTGACTTCTTAAACGCCTGAACAACCTCAAGACGCTTAATAATTCTTGTCTTTTTCTGTCCCTTTGCATCCTTAAGCTTATTCTTAAGGTCTTCAGCAAGTTCTTCTACGTTAATACCCTGGAGCAATTCCTTAATTGCTTCAGCACCCATACCTGTTCTAAAGGCATTTCCATACATTTCACGGTATTCGATGTACTGCTTTTCGCTAAGCACGTCACCCTTCTTAAGAGGTGTATCGCCACCGTCAAGAACCACGTTCTCTGCAAAGTAGAGAACCTGTTCAAGATGCTTGGGAGAAATGTCAAGAACCATGGGGATTCTTGCGGGAATTGATTTAAAATACCAGATGTGAGAGATGGGAGTCGCAAGCTCGATGTGTCCCATTCTTTCACGTCTTACCTTCTTGGTTGTAACATCTACGCCACACTTTTCACATTTGTGAACGCCCTTATTGTGCATGTTCTTATACTTACCGCACATACAAGCGCCATCCTTAGTAGGACCAAAGATACGTTCGCAGAAAAGACCGCCAACCTCTGCTTTAAGTGTTCTGTAGTTAATAGTCTCGGGTTTGGTAACCTCACCGTAAGACCATTCTCTTATCATTTCGGGAGATGCAAGACCTATCTTTATGGAATTAAATTCATTGTGTTCCATTTATTTATATCCCCTTTCCCTTAATTAATCTTCATCGGCGAAGTCTGAATATTCATCTTCATATACTTCACCAAACATATCGTCATTACCTTCCTCTGCGTCTTCGATAATGAAATTATCTGCAACGTCATCGGTTTCAACGTACTGCTCGAAATCTTCTTCATCTTCTTCCTTGAGGTTGAATGCTCTTGTTGAGTAAACAGGAGTTTCAGCTTCCTGGCAAAGAGTATTGAGTTCGATTTCATTTCCTTCTTCATCAAGCACTCTAATATCAAGAGCCAAAGACTGAAGTTCCTTAACAAGAACCTTGAAAGACTCAGGCACACCGGGAGTAGGAATGTTCTGTCCCTTAATGATTGCCTCGTAAGCCTTTCTACGTCCATTGATATCGTCGGACTTAACTGTAAGGATTTCCTGAAGAGTATAAGCTGCACCGTATGCTTCAAGAGCCCAAACTTCCATTTCACCGAAACGCTGACCACCGAACTGTGCTTTACCACCGAGGGGCTGCTGTGTTACGAGAGAGTAAGGACCGTTGGAACGAGCGTGAATCTTATCGTCAACGAGATGGTGGAGCTTGAGGTAATACATAATACCAACTGTTACGGGGTTATCGAAGGGTTCACCTGTTCTACCGTCGTAAAGTGTTGTCTTACCGTCAACAACTCTAAGTTTATTTTCAGCAAGAAGCTGAGCAAGATATTCTTGATCATTCTTCTGCTCATCTGTAAGCTTTTCAATGTGCTTTTCACCGTTTTCGTCAACAGTTACGGAGATAAGCTCCTTACCGCTAACGTTTTCACCTGCGCGAATCTCACGGTAGAGACCTGCTGCTTCAAGGCATTCAACGATGTCGCGTTCATTTGCACCGTCAAAGACGGGTGTCATAATCTTCCAGCCAAGCTTTCTTGCGGCAATACCAAGGTGTACCTCAAGAACCTGACCGATGTTCATACGTGAAGGAACGCCCAATGGGTTAAGAACGATATCAAGAGGTGTACCGTCGGGAAGGAAGGGCATGTCTTCGGGAGGAAGGATACGTGAAACGACACCCTTGTTACCGTGACGACCAGCCATCTTGTCACCAACAGAAATCTTTCTCTTCTGTGCGAGATAGATTCTAACGCTCTTATTTACACCGGCAGGAAGCTCGTCGCCATTTTCGTGGGAGAACACCTTAACGTCAACAACGATACCACTTTCACCGTGAGGAACACGGAGAGATGTATCTCTAACTTCTCTTGCCTTTTCACCGAAGATTGCACGAAGGAGTCTTTCTTCACTTGTGGGCTCTGTTTCACCCTTAGCAGTGATCTTACCAACAAGGATATGACCTGCGCGAACTTCAGTTCCCTTCTTAACGATACCTTCAGCATTAAGATCCTTAAGAGCATCATCACCAACGTTGGGGATTTCTCTTGTAATTTCTTCCGGACCAAGCTTTGTATCACGTGCTTCGTGTGTATATTCTTCTATATGAAGAGATGTGTAAACGTCATCTCTTACAAGCTTTTCATTGAGGAGTACAGCGTCCTCGTAGTTGTAACCTTCCCAAGTCATAAAGCCGATGAGGGCATTCTTACCAAGAGAAAGTTCACCCATATCGGTAGCAGGACCGTCAGCGATAACCTGACCAACCTCAATTCTTTCGCCTCTGTCAACGATAGGACGCTGATTGAAGCAAGTTCCCTGGTTAGTTCTCTTGAACTTGATAAGGTAGTATGTTTCCTTATGTCCGTCGTCGCAAAGGATTACAACCTTATCTGCGTCAACGTAGTCAACAACACCTGCAACCTTAGATGTAATAACAACACCAGAGTCAACAGCTGCCGCATATTCCATACCCGTACCTACGATGGGAGAGTCTGTTACCATAAGAGGAACTGCCTGCTTCTGCATGTTAGATCCCATCAACGCACGAGAGTTGTCGTCGTTTTCAAGGAAAGGAATACAAGCTGTAGCAACGGATACAACCATCTTAGGAGCAACGTCCATATAGTCAACGTTTGCAGCGTCAACTTCAACGATTTCTGTCTTATCACGTGCTGTTACACGAGCTCTTACGAAGCAATTATCATCATCAAGCTGCTCGTTAGCCTGAGCAACGATATAATTGTCTTCAGTATCAGCAGTCATGTATTCGAATTCGTCAGTAACAAGGTGACGAACCACACCGTTTTCTTCAATGTGCTTAACCTTACGGTAAGGTGTCATAATGAAGCCGTATTCGTTAATCTTAGCATAAGTTGTAAGATAAGTAATAAGACCGATGTTAGGACCTTCAGGTGTCTCGATGGGACACATTCTACCGTAGTGAGTATAGTGAACGTCACGAACGTCGAAGGATGCTCTATCTCTTGAAAGACCGCCAGGACCAAGAGCAGAAAGTCTTCTCTTATGAGTAAGCTCAGCAAGAGGGTTGTTCTGGTCCATGAACTGTGAAAGCTGAGAAGATCCGAAGAATTCTCTGATTACAGTTACGATGGGTCTGATATTGATAAGTGCCTGAGGTGTGAGCTTTTCGTTATCCTGAGTTGTCATTCTCTCCTTAATGATCTTGTCCATTCTGGAGAAGCCGATTCTCATTTGATTCTGAAGCTGTTCACCTACGGAACGGATACGACGGTTGCCAAGGTGGTCGATATCGTCGTACTTACCAATTTCGTGAGTAAGGTTGAACAAGTAGTTGATAGAAGCAAAGATATCATCCTTTGTGATGTGCTTGGGGCAAAGCTTGTGCATGTTGAGCTTAACTGCTTCCTTGAGTGCATCAAGGTCACCGCCAACCTCTTCCATAAGTGCAAGAAGAGCCTCAGTCTTTACCTTTTCTTTGATTCCACAGTCTACAAGGTCTGTTCCAATTATATATTCAGGTTCTAATGTGTTGTTTGAAAATACCTTAACAACGCTACCGTTGTCAAGTTCGAGAGAAACGGTGTTAACAGCCGCGTGTGCAATAGCGTCTGCAACCTCTCTTGTTGCTACTGTGCCCTTTTCATAAAGAATCTCACCTGTGATGGGAGATACAACGTCCTCAGCCAATCTATGATCCACAATACGGTCAGCAATGTTAAGCTTCTTGTCGAACTTATATCTACCAACAGGCTGGATATCATATCTTCTTGCATCGAAGAAGTAGTTGTTAAGGAGTGTGTATGCGCTCTCAACAAGCGGAGGCTCACCGGGACGGAGTCTCTTATAAATTTCTTTAAGTGCTTCAACACCCGCAGAAGTATGATTTCTTGCTGCAAGCTCTTCACATTCATCCTTATCGAACGTTGCTACGAGCATTTCTTCATTACCGAAGATTGCATATACGTCATCTCTTGTTTCGATAGTAGAATGGTAATCAACTACCTTGCCCTTTTCGTCAGTTTCTTCAGAAGGAACTACGCCAAGAGCTCTGATGAGCATTGTAATCGGCACTTTTCTGTTTTTATCTATACGTACCCAGACAACGTTATTGATGTCTGTTTCATATTCAAGCCATGCACCACGGTAAGGAATTACTGTGGCATTGTACATTCTTTTACCTGATTTATCAATTTCAGAAGCATAGTACATACCGGGAGAACGGATAATCTGAGAAACGATAACTCTCTCAGCACCGTTGATTACGAATGTACCTGTCTCTGTCATAATCGGGAATTCACCCATGAAGATGTCAGTCTGCTTAACTTCGCCTGTCTGTTTATTTGTAAGACGAACGTTAACCTTCAAGGGAGCTGCATAGTTTACATCTCTCTCTTTGCATTCTTCAACAGTATATTTGGGTTTCTGATCGAATGAGTAAGATACAAATTCGATTGAAAGGTTGCCCGAAAAGTCTGTGATCGGGGAAACGTCGCGAAGAACTTCTGCAAGTCCCTCTTCAAGGAACCACTTAAAAGACGCTGTTTGAATCTCAACAAGATTTGGGAGGTCAAGTGTGCTCTTATTCTTGGAGAAGCTCATTCTTGTGGTTTTGCCCTGTTTGTGTTCTCTGATGTTGATCATTAATACAATCACTCCATTCAAAAATATTCGCCACCGCAATTTGCACTTTTTGCGGTGTTGCTAACCGTGGATTTTTCCTTATATATAAATAAGCGCCGTTTTTCGCCAATATACAAGGTCTAAAAAGGACATAGTTAGCAATTATATTGCAGTTTACTATTTTATCACAACAATCAGAGATTGTCAATAGTTTTTTTGGAATTATTTTTATTATTTATGAAAAAATATGTAATTTTTTTAAAACTTTTTTCAAAAAAGCTATTGCATTTTACTAAATTTTGTGTTATCATATGCAATGTATGGACGAGAACACTCGCACACCCTCTCAGGTGCCGGTGTTTACTGTTTCAGTATTTTATCAAGGAGGGTAAGGCTTTGGCAAATATTAAAAGTGCAAAAAAGCGCATAAAAGTTATTCAGGCTAAGACATTGCAGAACAAAATGTTCAAGACACAGCTTAAGACTGAAATCAAAAAATACGAAGCAGCTCTTGCAGCAGGAGACGTAGAACTCGCGCAGGCTACTTATAAGGCAGCAACAAAGAAAATTGACCAGGCAGCTTCTCGTGGCATTATCCACAAGAACGCAGCAGCTCACAAGAAGAGCCAGTTCACAAAGAAGCTTAACGCTTTGGGCAAATAATTTAAATAAAAAGACGTACACTTCTCACCGTGTACGTTTTTTTATTTTTTTATTTTACTCTTATTTTGTCACATAATTTTCTAAAAATTAGCATATATTTTTACTTATTTTTTATTGACTTTTTTATATATGTTTGTTATAATGTAATTAATCATATTTTAAATGTATATAAAGCATATTTGCTTATACCCGAAAGGAGAACAAAATGAACAAAATTCTTAGAATTAGCATCGTCGTTGTTATTTGTCTTATCGTTATTCTCGCAATTGCACTCATTATCGGTCAGTGCTCTAACACAGAAAACGAAGATACAACACCTTCCACACCAGAAACTCCCGTATGTACAGAACATGTTGATGCAGACAACAATAATACCTGTGACGTTTGTGGAGAAGCAATACCCGTAGTTCCCCCCGTATGCACAGAACACGTTGATGCAGACAACAATAATGCTTGTGACGTTTGTGGAGAAGCAATGCCTGTTGTTCCCCCTGTATGCACAGAACACGTTGACGCAGATAACAATAATGTTTGTGACGTTTGTGGAGAAGAACTCGAAAATTCTTCAGTTGATGCAGAATTCACAGAAACAAACGATAAGGTTTACGTAATCTCTGAAATGCTCAATCTCCGCAAGACACCTGATGAAACAGGTACAGCCACAGTTGCTGTAGTTAGAGACACTGAGCTTGAAAGACTTGGCTACTATGCTACAGGTGAAAACGCAGGCTTGTCAAAGATTACATACGAAAACGAAATTTACTACGTTGCAACTGATTACATTACAACTCAAAAGCCTCTTATAGACGCTGACTTCACAACTGTTGAAGAAACAGTTTACGTTGTTGCAGGCAGAAGTCCTTACGTATTCAGCAGACCCAGCCACATTGAAAAGCACCAGTACTCTGAAATGATTGATACTTTGGTTCCAGGTCAGGCTGTTACAAGATTGGGCGTAGCTACAAAGGAATACATTGACGACGAAGGCACAACATATACATTTGCTAAGGTTACATATGAATCCAATGGCAAAACATACACAGGTTACGTAAATAATACTCTCCTTACAACAGAAGTTCCCGCAGACCCCGATAATGGTATTGTATTTGAAGCTGACACTTCAACTCTCAAGGTAATTGCAGAAACAAGCATCAACCTTAGAACATCAGCTCACTACCCCGCTGAAAACATTGGTGGACACGCTTCAAACGGTCAGTTGCTTCAGGCAACACATAAGGGTACTGAATCAGACGGTACAGTTTGGTACAAGGTTATCTTCGAAGAAGAAACTTACTACGTAATTTTCAACGCTTCTCTCCTTGAAGTTCAGACATCCAGTGCACAGTAATTTAATATGACAAATCCGAGAGCAAATTGCTCTCGGATTTTTTATACAAAAAAAGAGGAGCTTTTCAGCTCCTCTTTAATTTTATTCTTCATCGTTCATTCTTTTTTCCATCATATCAGCTCTTGTTACAAGCACTACACGAGGTTTGTTTCCGTCAGGAGCACTTACGTAGCCGAGAGCTTCCATTCTATCGATGATTTTTGCAGCTCTACCGTAGCCGATTTCAAGTCTACGCTGAAGCAATGATGTGGAAATCTTGCCCATCTCAATAGCAACGTCAAGCGCCGCCTTGAACTTAGGATCTACTCCCTCTTCCCCGGGCTCACCGTCGTCATCCATTCCGGCAAAGCTTCCACCGCCCTTGCCCTTGGGATTGCCACATTTAGCAGCTTCCTCTTCAAGACGCTTAATAAATGCATCATTGAAGGAAACGCCGTCATTATGCTCGTTGATAAATTCAACTATTCTTTCAACCTCGCGGTCGTCGATAAACGCGCCTTGAACACGCATGGGCTTTGTTGAACCGATGGGAGCAAAGAGCATATCACCACGTCCGATAAGCTTATCAGCGCCTGCTGTGTCAAGAATTGTCTTGGAGTCAACCTGTGAAGCAACCGTAAACGCGATACGTGAAGGAATATTAGCTTTAATAAGACCGGTTACAACGTCAACAGAAGGACGCTGTGTACCAACGATAAGATGGATACCTGCAGCTCTTGCCTTTTGTGCGATACGGCAAATTGCAGTTTCAACGTCATCAGCTGCAGTCATCATAAGGTCTGCAAGCTCGTCAATAATAATTACAATATAAGGAAGGTATTCCTTGGCAGGATCATTTGCTGTGAGCTCGTTATAGCCCGAAATGTTCTTTGCGCCAACACTTTCAATAAGCTCAAATCTTCTCTCCATTTCAGCAACCGCAGAAGCAAGCGCGCCTGCCGCCTTTTTAGGATCGGTTACGATTGGTGCATAGAGGTGAGGAATTGATCTAAATGGCTGAAATTCAACCTTTTTGGGATCTATAAGGATGAGCTTAACGTCACGGGGACTCGCCTTATAGAGAATACTCATAATAATACAGTTGATACATACGGATTTACCTGAACCCGTTGTACCTGCGATAAGCATATGGGGCATTTTTCCAATATCGAAATAAACGGAATTACCACCAACGTCCTTACCAAGAGCAGCAGTCAAAATGCTCTTTTTTTCTTCAAATTCGGGATTATCAATAAGTGAACGCAAGCCAACCGTTGCAGCAGTTCTATTGGGAACCTCGATACCAACCGCCGCCTTGTTAGGAATGGGCGCTTCAATTCTAACACCCGTTGTTGCAAGACTAAGTGCAATATCGTCAACAAGGTTTGCAATGGAACGAATACGAACACCTACGTCGGGCTTAAGCTCATAACGTGTGATTGTTGGGCCTCTTGAATAGGTAATCTCCTGAATACGAACGCCAAAGCTTCTAAGGGTATCCATAAGTGCATTGGCATTTGCCTTGATTTCCTCATGAGCAACCTTTTCGTCCTCATCGTTTCTATAATTCTTCATAAGACTAACATCAGGTCTTACGTATTCACGAACAACGTTTTCAGGAATCAATGAATCCTCACCGTCATCTGGAACAGTATCAATATCAGTGATTTCCTTCATTTCAATTTCAAGAGCTTCTGCCTTCTTTTTAGCCTTAGCAGGCTTTTCTTCAACAACCTCGGGCTCAATATCAAACGGAGGCTCATCATCAACAATCTCGGATTTTTCCTTAGATGCAGTGAATTCCTTTGGAGGATTCTTGAATACTGATGCAACACTGACTCTGCCATCCTCAAGCTCTTCCTTCTCCTCTTCCTCAAAATCAATTTTTTGAAGCTTTGGTTCATCGTAAGAACATTCTTCAGGATCAATGAATTTCATTTCACCGTATTTCTTTCTATCGTTGATTGCCTTTTGCTCTATTTCAATGGCACGGCGCTCTGCCATAGCCACTCTTTCGTCTTCAATTTCCTTTTCGGCCCTGCGAGCCATCTCTTCTCTTTCCTTGCGCTGCTTTTCTTCTTCAGCCTTTTGCTTCTTTTCGATTTCCTTTTGCTCGCGCTTTTCTTCTTTTCGAATAGCATTCTTCTCTCTTTGAGAAACACAGAAGGCAGCCCACTTTTGAGCCATAAAATCAGTAATAATGCTTGGCTTTATACCAAGGGAAAGAATGAAAAATACAATGCTCAAGGCAATCATTATGATTGCAGTTGCAACTGATTTAAACAAATAATAAATGCATTCGCTGAAAAGCCCGCCAATTACACCTGAGCTGAATACGTTTTCAGCCGAATAAGCATATATGGGAGCAGGTCCTATGAAAATATTTCTATCAGCAACGATATTTCCCTTTACAAAAACATGTATAAGTCCTGACAAAGACATCAAGAATATAAATGTGAATATAAGCTTTGATAAAGCCATTCCGTTATCAACGAATTTACGCCAATTCAACGCCAAATTAAGCAGCGCAATGGGAATCAAAAATGCGCAGAAGCCAAACAATCCAAAAAATACGTTTTTAAGGAAAAGTCCTGCGACGCCAACGTGCTTATCCCCGGTAATTATTGCAAAAAGGAAACACACGCTAAGTAAAAGTGCAATTGCAACGAATACAAAGGGCAATATTTGATTTATAAGTCTTTCAGACGGTGCACCAAACGAGGGCTTGTGTGCCTTATTTCCCTTCTTTTGACTTGATTTTTTATCCGGCACTCTTGGTAATTCATTTTTAGAGCCCGATTTTTTCTTTTCAGCCATTTTTTCACATCCTTTGAAAAATAGTAATACATAGATATTATAACATAATAATTTTATAATTTCAATATTATATTTATTTAATTTGTGGGGTTTTTAATGAATTTTATTAAAAAGAATTGGTTATCCGTACTAATAGGCTGCCTTGCAGGACTAATCAACGGTCTTTTGGGAGCCGGTGGTGGAATAATAATAACTTATTATTTGTCACACACTCTTGCAAAAGCCCAAAATAACGGAAACATAATTTTTGCAAACGCAGTTGCCACAATGCTACCCATATCCATAGTTTCCTTTGGGTTTTATTTGATCAAAGGTTATATCACACTTGACAAAGAGATACTCTCTCTCATTCCAGCAGCAGTGATTGGTGGGATTTTAGGAGCATTTTTGCTAACGAAATTAAGGTTTAAAACTATCAAAATCATCTTTGCCTTTTTAGTCACGATTTCCGGACTTTTAATGATATTTAAATAAAAAAACGGAGTTCTTATAACTCCGTTTTTCTCTCGTTTGTAACTATTTCAAAGGCATATTTTATCTCATCAAAGGTATAACCGTATCTAACAAGAGATGCAACTATTTTTTGACGCACCGCCGAATCGTTTGGAATGCATTTGTGCTTTTTGCGAAGCAACATTGCGCAATTTTCCATCATTTGCTGCTTGGTGATATTTTCAAGTGCATTTGCAATGTGCTCCCTTTCATATCCCTTAGCTATAAGCTCGTTATATATGCGCTTCTTACCCCAAAGCTTTTTCAAGCAGCCTTCCACCTGAAATTCAACGTCAACGTCTTCGTTTATCACTCCGATTTTTTCAAGATGTGATGCAGCATTTGTGGCATCCTCACGGTCAATACCCTTACTTCTAAGGCGCTGCACTAATCTTTTCTTGGATGAGGAGGAATACGACAAAAGATTAATTCCCTTTCTTATTGCCATACATTCGCGAGAGCATTTTTCAAGTGCATCAAATTCACACTCGTTCAAAATATCGCCTTTTTTAAAGCCAAGCTCAAAATACTGATTAGTAAAAATCAAAAGCTTGCGCTTTTCTCTACGTCCATTATCGTCGGATATGGCAAGAGTGAGGAGCATTTCCTCCCCCTCACTCATAGCACTTACCGAAATTATCTCGATTTTCATTTTAATTATTCTTCGTCACCGAGAGTTTCGATTTCGAAAGCATCGATATCGTCATCGTCGTCAAGCTCAAATTCATCCTCACGTGTGGCAAGCTTATCAGCCATTGCGCGCACCTTTGCTTCAAGCTCATCCATAAGCTCGGGATTTGTTTCAAACACCTTACGAGTATTGTCCTTACCCTGTGCAAGTCTTTCACCCTCATAAGAGAACCAAGAGCCACTCTTTTTAATGATACCAAGTGTAATACCCATATCAATAAGCTCACTAGATTTTGAAATTCCCTTTCCGTAAAGAATATCAAATTCAGCAACCTTAAAGGGAGGAGCTACCTTGTTCTTAACTATCTTACATTTTACGCGGTTACCGTAAACGTCAGCACCGTTTTTAAGCTGCTCGGTCTTTCTAATGTCAATACGAACGGATGCATAGAACTTGAGCGCACGTCCACGGGGAGTTGTTTCGGGGTTGGCGTACATAACACCAACCTTTTCACGAAGCTGGTTGATGAAGATTACAACGGCATTGCTCTTAGAAATAACTGATGAGAGCTTTCTCATGGCCTGTGACATAAGGCGCGCCTGCGCACCAACCATTGATGCACCCATTTCACCGTCAATTTCCTGACGAGGAACAAGAGCTGCAACAGAGTCAACTACAACTACGTCGATAGCGCCTGAACGAACAAGCGCTTCAGTAATTTCAAGCGCATCCTCACCACAATCGGGCTGTGATACGAGCAATTCGTTAATATTTACGCCAAGCGCCTTTGCATAAACAGGGTCAAGAGCATGCTCAGCATCGATAAATGCAGCTTCTCCACCAGCCTTTTGAACCTCAGCAATAACGTGAAGTGCAACTGTTGTTTTACCTGAAGATTCAGGGCCAAAAATCTCAATAATTCTTCCCTTCGGCACACCACCGATACCAAGGGCGAAGTCAAGCGCGAGCGAACCTGTGTGAACCGCCTGAACCTCCATATGTGTGTTTTCACCAAGCTTCATAACTGTGCCTGCGCCAAAATCTCTTTCAAGCTGTGCAAGTGCAGTATTTAACGCCTTCTTGCGCGCTTCTTTATCATCAATGGGTGTTGTTTTAGCTGTTACTGTTTTCTTAGTTGCCATAATATATTTCCTCCAAAAGTGTTTCAAATTTAATTTACGTGCTTATTATACACCCTATCTTTTCATTTGTCAAGACATTTTTTCTTATTTTGGAAATATTTTTTTATATTTTTGATATTTTATTCTCATAATTCCATTTTTGGAAATTTCAAAAAATATGTATTGACAATATTTGACAAATATGTTATTATATTAGCGTTTTGAATTTAATCTATTTAATTTAAGGAGAAAAATTATGGCAAATGTTTGCGTAATCACCGGTGGCGGAAGCGGAATGGGTCTTGCCGCTGCTAAATTTATGCCCAAGGATAAAATCATTGTTATCTCGGGCAGAACACTTTCAAAGCTTGAGGGCGCTGTTAAAGAGCTTGAGGCACTCGGCTACACAGCTTATGCAAAGGCTTGTGACACTTCCAAGAGAGAAAGTGTTAAAGAGCTTGTTGCTTTTGCGAAGAGCCTTGGCGAAATAAAAAATGTTATCAACTCAGCAGGTCTTTCACCTGCTATGAGCGATCCCGAAACAATCGTAAGAGTTAACGCTCTTGGCACAGTTTATATCAACGAAGAATTTTCAAAGGAAATGAATGCAGGCAGCGTTATTGTTGACGTTTCTTCAAACTCAGCTTACATCCTTCCCTCTTTCATCATCAACAAGAAGGATTACAAGCTCGCAGATACCGACGAAGATAAATTCGTTAAGAAGATTATCAAAAAGGCAAATATGGCGAAAGGCGACTATCAAAGAAGTGGTTTTGCATATTCTCTTTCAAAGAATTTCGTAGTTTGGTATGCTCAAAAGTGCGCATTTGAATATGGTAAGAAAGGCATTAGAGTTTGCTCTCTCAGCCCCGGACTTATCGCTACCGACATGGGCAATCTTGAAGCTAAAGACGGTGGAATGCTTATTCCTATGTCTGCAGAAGAAAGAATGGGCAAGCCCGAAGAGCTTGGCTATGCTCTTGCAACAGTTGCAGACGAAAGAAACGGATACCTTGCAGGTGTTGACGTTCTTGTTGACGGTGGAAGCACAAACGGCATGAAAGAATTCAAAAAGAATAAGAAATAATTTTTCACAAAAGGGACTCATATGAGTCCTTTTTTGTTTGATAAATTGGGGTTTAGCGGTGCGAAGCACCGCAACTAAATCCGCCTTCTGCGGAATAAATCCACAAATGGTGGATGAAATCGCTTGCGCGATGAAATCTGCCTTATGGCAGGTTAATAAAAGGCGGATTTGATTTCATCCAAGGC
>JAZTYY010000073.1:0-6295 GCA_045637205.1 Eubacteriales bacterium
CGTCCCCGACGGTCCACAACGATGGATAAACTGACAGCATCGGGGGTTCACACAAGTAAAATCAACAGTTTTCGAAATAAAGTTACTTTGCTTTTGAAATGGACCGTCGGGGACGTCGGTCCCTACAAGGTTACAATTATTTAAAAATTGTGTTTGTGCGAACAAAGTGCAAGATAAATCCCAATTTATCGGTTAAACTATTCCAAGATAAATCATCAAAACGGAGATGTCCGCAGGGGACACGCCACTAATTCGCGATGCTTGTCCAATGGTAAGCGGACGAACTCTTGAAAGCTTTTGAATTGCCTCAAGTCGAAGTCCTTTTACTGATTGATAATCCAAATCCTCGGGAATCTTCTTTTCTTCAAGTCTTGCCTTGCGATTCACCTCGGCAATTTGGCGCTTGATATATCCCTCATACTTAATTGAAATTTCAGCCGTCATTCTCTCACCTCTTGAAAGGTCGGGACGGTTGGCATCAATTTCGGCAAGAGATTCATAATCAAGTGCAGGGCGGCGCAAAAACTCAGCAAGGGAGATGCCCGTTGCAACCGTGGTGAGTCCCCTCGCTTCAAGGAAGGGATTTGCCACAAGGGGAGAGATATACGTGCTCTCAAGTCTTGCAATTTCTTTATCGGTTTGCGCTTTTTTATTTAAAAATCTTTGATATCTTTCTTCGCTAATAAGACCTGCCTTATATCCTATTTCGGTTAGTCGGCGGTCGGCATTATCCTGACGAAGAAGCAAACGGTATTCACTTCTTGACGTCATCATGCGATAGGGCTCGTTCGTACCCTTAGTTACAAGGTCGTCGATAAGTGTGCCGATGTATCCGTCACTTCTCTTAAGAACAACCTGCTCCTTACCGAGAAGGGAGAGGGAAGCGTTCATACCTGCAACAAGTCCCTGTGCGGCTGCCTCCTCATAACCTGAAGTACCGTTAAACTGACCTGCGCCGTAAAGACCGCCTATCTCCTTATATTCAAGGGTTGCATAAAGCTGGGTTGGGTCGGAGCAATCGTACTCTATTGCATAGGCATATCTCATAATCTCAGCATTTTCAAAGCCCTCAAGAGAGTGGAGCATCAAATGCTGCACGTCGGCAGGAAGGGAGGTTGAAAATCCTTGGATATACATTTCCTCAGTGTTTTCACCCATGGGCTCAACGAAGAGCTGATGTCTATCCTTATCAGCAAAGCGCACTATTTTATCCTCAATTGATGGGCAATAGCGTGGGCCTGTGCCGTGGATTTGTCCTGAATACATCGCTGAACGATGAATATTTTCTTTAATTAAATTGTGAGTTTTCTCACTTGTATATACAATATGGCAGGGAATCTGCTCGATATTATCAAAATAATGCTCGTCGGTCAAGGCGGAGTAGGGGGTAATTATCTCCTCACCGTCTTGAATTTCAAGATTTGTAAAATCAATACTGCTTCTCTTAACTCTTGCAGGTGTACCCGTTTTAAAGCGCATAAGACGAACACCCTCGCGCTCAAGTGCTTTTGAAAGTCCCGCACTTGCAGGCAAAAGTCCGTCGGGGCCCGATGAAAAATTGCGATCACCGACAAACACTCGGCTTTCAAGATATGTGCCCGAGCAAATGATTGCCCTCTCGCACTCCCATCTTTCACCAAGAGAGGTAATAACGGCGCAAATCACCCTTTTGCCGTCAACCTCTTTTGTTTCTATATCGCAAATTTCGGCTTGGATAAGACGAAGATTTTCAGTTTTCTCAATAAGAGCCTTCATAAGCTCCTGATATTTCTTTCTATCTGCTTGAATTCTCTTGGAATGAACGGCTGCTCCCTTTCCGAGATTGAGTGTGCGGCTTTGCAAGGTCACCTTGTCAGCCATCTCACCCATCACACCACCAAGAGCATCAATTTCAAACACAAGGTGTCCCTTTGCCGTGCCACCGATTGACGGGTTACAGGGCATATTTCCAATTGAATCAAGACACATTGTAAAAAGAACCGTATCAAGACCAAGGCGCGCGGATGCCATTGCCGCCTCAATGCCGGCATGTCCTGCGCCTATAACGGCTATTTGTGTTTTAAGAGAGTTCATATTTTTCTCCTAATTAATTTTATCTATTTATTTAACCAAGCTGCAATTACTGCTGCATCAACAAATGAAACCGAAGCACCGCTAGAACCGTTCTCAATCATTGTTGTAACGGCAATTTGTGGATTGCTCATCGGCGCAAAGGCAGTAAACCAGCAGTTTTGCTTATTCCCGCCAATTTCCGCAGTACCTGATTTTCCACATACGATGGCTTTGATTTCGTATTCGGTATACATATTCCATTTTGCTGTGTCCGAGCTATCAACCATGCTCTTCATACCGAATTTTATGGTTTCTAAGGTTGATTCTGATATTTCAACGGTACTGAGCACCGTTTTTTCACTGCTGTAAACTATTTCACCCGAAAAAGTGCGAACCGAATGCAAAAGATGAGTTGCATAACGCGTTCCACCGTTGGCAACCGTTCCAATATACGAGGTTACCTGAAGGGGAGTGAATTGGTGAATCGACTGTCCGATATATGAGGACGCCTTGTCATATTCACTTAAATTTGGATCATCATAAGCAAGCTGACCTATTTTTTCAGAAAGCTCGATTCCCGTGCTTTGACCAAGTCCCAAGCCCTGACAATACTTTTGCATAACAGCCATATCCATTCTGTCATATCCTGCTTCAATGAAATATGCGTTGCAAGAATATGTAATTGCCTCAATCACGTTAAGGTTTTGTATAAAATATGAGTTGTGGTTGTTACACGCGATGCTATAGCCGTGCAGCTTATACCCGTGGTTACAAAACAGTCTTGTGTTTTCGGTCACGGCGCCACTTTCAAGGGATGCAAGTGCCGTTGCAATTTTAAAGGTTGAGCCGGGTGCATATGCAGCACCGATTGCTCTGTTTATCAAGGGGGAATACTGATTTGTTGAAAGTGAGGGATAATCCTTAGAGAAGGTTGTTAAATCATAGGTTGGGTAAGAGGCAATTGCCAAAATTTCACCGTTATTGGGGTCGATTGCCACACTTGAGCCCGAATTCTTGTTATAGGATTTCATATACTGCGCCAAGGCATCCTCGGTGGCAATTTGAGTGTCAATATCAATCGTAAGCCACACGTCCTTACCTGCCACGGGCTCTTTTGTTATTTCCTCTTTAATTATTTCTCCGTCACCGTTTCTTGTGATAGTTTTTATACCGTTGATGCCGCAAAGATATTCCTCAAACGTCTTTTCGCAGCCGTCAATACCGACTATGGCGTCCATTGAATATCCAAGCTCCTTATAATAATCCCAGCTTTCGGCATTTATTCCACCCACTCTACCAAGAATATGTGAAGCATAGCCCGGGTAATTGTACACTCTCGTTGTGTTAATTCTATCCGAAACGCCTACAATATTAATCTCTTTTATATAAGCCACAAGTGAAATATCCACTCCACTTGCAATGCAATAAGGTGTAACCGAAGAAAACTGTGTGCGAAGCATATCGTATCTTACGCGAAGCAATCTTCCAATGTCCTTTTCGGTATAGGCGGGGTTTCCCGTTTCATCGTTTTGAGTGAATTTCCAGCGCTTAACGAAATATGATACAAGCTCCTCGGCACTGGCGCCCTTCATATCAAGATCGCTAAGCATTTTATTCAGGGCTTTGTTTGTGGCAGTGCCCTCAGTTAAAGCATCGGTTGAATATGACAAATTGGGATACTCGCCTGCAAATGGATAAAGATCCTTCGTTCTATACCCGTTGCTTTGAGTATTTGCCATAGCATCAAGCGTTGCCAAAATTGTGCGATTGAACTCAACAAAATCATCGGGCATATAGTTGTAGTCAAAAATGATGTCATAGGAATATGACGTTGAAACCAAAATCTTTCCGTTTCTATCGCAAATGTTACCTCTAAGCGCTTGAATAACCACGTTTTCCTGTGTATATTCACTTTCTGCGCGAAGCTGATCGGTTTTGTCGGTATTAAATTGCAAATTAATAAGTCTTGCAATAAATATTAGGCACAAAAGCATAAACACTAAGGGCAGGGCCAAGTATTTTCTTGTGCTATTCTTTTTTTCCTTCATTAGCCCTTCCTCCTTTGTTAGTTTAGCTTTTCTGATTTTTTAAAATTGTTTTTTAGAATAGGCTGTATGCCATTAAAGCATAGCAAACCACCGTAAAGAGAATTACTCCGATATTTAAGAAGATAACTTCACCTGCAACACCCTTAGGGAACACAACCTCACCCTGCTTGAGAACGGTTTTTTTGCGATTTTTGAAAAAGAATACAATTCCCAAAACCACCATTGTTATTTGTCCGTAAACGTAGATAAGGAAGAGGAAAAGCGGACCAAGCTGTGTAATTATATCCATAAGCGAGCCGTACATGGATATATTCATAATTTTCTCATAGAATTCGGGAGTCATCATTGAATTCATAAGAGTTTCATAATCAACCAATGAGAATACAATTCCCGAGAAAACTCCAAAGAAGAGGTTGACGAACACGTGCAAAATAATTGAATAGATAATTTTGCCTGTTTTCAAATAGATGTATGACAATATTATGCCAAGCAAGAATGCATAGAAGCACTGATAGAAGTTTCCGTGGAAAAGGCCAAAGGCAAGCGCAGGAAAAAGAATGGCAATCTTTTCTCCGTAGGGAGCCAAGCGGTCAATAAACAATTTTCTGAAAATAAGCTCTTCAAAAATCGGGCCAATGATACCTGCAAATAAAATTGTGAAAATAATATTTGTACTGTCTAAAAGTGTATTAACGGAATTTTCGGGAGTGTTGCCAAGCACCGTGCTGACAACCTGCATAATAATTTGTGAAACGTAGTTTCCAACGTACATAAAGAATACGCCAATGAATATCAATTGAAAAAATCTCTTGCCACCCATACGAGCCTTCTCGGGAGCTTTTTTGGGCAAGCGGCAAATAATGAGATAAAAAATAGGGAACATAATAACATACTGAATCACTGAGCTCACAATAATCCAAAGATTGTTATCATAAAGCAAGGCGGGGTTAATATAATACAAAAGATAAGACGCAGCAAAGGCAAGGCCTTGGCCCACCGCCACGTACACAAACAAAGCAAGTCCAAGTCTTGAAAAGATTTTTTTGTGTGACTTTTCCTCCTCGGGAGTCATCATAAATTGGGGTTGCGGTTCAAAAGAAAAATCAAAATTATCGTTCATATTTAAGTCCTTCCTTTCTTTTTTGATTTTGAATTCAATAATCCGGCAATCAATGAGAATATTGCATATGAAAGTGTGCAAAATACCATTGATGATAAAAACTCAGGCAAGATAGCTTTTGAAAACATATTCAAAAAGCTTACCGTATATGCAAAAAGCGAAGCTTCAATAATATTGAAAAGTGCCTTTAGAGTAAACGTGAGCAAAGCAAGTGCAAGATAGGATATATAGTTTTTGCCAAGGAATCTATCCGACACAAACCAGAGTGTATATCCACAAAGAAACGAGAAAATCATATAAAAGGGATATACAAATCCACCCATCGTGCAATAGAAGAAGCCCGACACTATGCCACATATGGTTGCGACCTCTTGGTCATCCTTCATGGCAATCACCAAAACCGCACCAAGCATCAAATCCGGAACGGCGCCAAGAATATTTATCTTTGCAAAAAAGGTAACCTGCGCTATGGATAAAATAAATAGCACAATTGAATAAATAAAGCACTTATAAGCAATTGTTTTTGCTCGCGTTGTGCTTATTTTTTTAGCCACACAGATCACTCCTTTACATAATACTTAGCCATTTTAAATTATACAACAAATTTATTTAAAAATCAATGGTATTATAAATAAATATTAAAATTATTATACTTATGCGTCGGAGAGGGGCGCGGTTTGGGTCGGTGATTTGTGATGTGTATTGTATACGGATTGTGCAAGGACATGATATACAGGTTGACACTGCGTTTTTTAAAACCGTTTGCTTGGATTGTGTGGTGCTCTCCTCATCCGTCATTTCGTGACACCTTCTCCCACAGGAGAAGGCAAAGGTTAGTTTGGGTTAGAACGGGACGTCGAGGCGCCGTCCCCTACGGGTTGGTGGGTAGGGTTTTGCTTTGTAGGGGAGGATATTATCCTCCCGTTTTAACGACAAATTGGGATTTAGCGGTGCGAAGCACCGCAACTAAATCCGCCTTCTGCGGAATAAATCCACAAATGGTGGATGAAATCGCTTGCGCGATGAAATCTGCCTTATGGCAGGTTAATAAAAGGCGGATTTGATTTCATCCAAG